>NZ_JBEXNQ010000018.1:0-187145 GCF_040611155.1 Streptomyces sp. NPDC002994 | reverse complement strand
CTCCTCACCACCGGCAACCACCGCGACAGCATCCGGCGTCGCCACCACCCGCTCCTCAAACACCTCATGCACACACCGCGACACACCCTCCAACGACCCCACCGGCCCCCCACCCAGCAACAACTCCCGCTCGGCCTCGTCGAGGATGTCGAGCCGGGACAGCGGGCGGGCGCAGTCTGCGACGGCGGACTCCAGCAGACGCACGAAGTGCCGCGTCATGCGCTCGACGGTGTCCCGCTCGAAGAGCGAGCCGGCGTACACCAGCTGCCCCTCGAAGGAGCCGGCCGCCGCGTCGTTGATCTGGAGCTCCAGATCACACTTGGCGATCCGGCTCGTCATCGGGTACGGCCGCACGTCCAGGCCCGGCAGGTCGAGTCCGCCGTCACCACGCTGGTGCATGGTCATGGCCACCTGGTAAAGCGGCGTACGGGACATGTCGCGTTCCGGCCGGAGGGCGTCGACCAGCTGGGCGAACGGCACGGCCTGGTGGTCGTACGCGTCGATGAGCGTGGCGCGGGCGCGCGAGACCAGGTCGGAGAAGCTCGGGTCGCCCTCCCAGCGCCCGCGCATCACCAGGCTGTTGATGCCGTAGCCGATCAGCCTGTCCAGCTGGGGGTGGGTACGGCCCGACACGGTCGTACCGACCGGTACGTCGCGCCGGCCCGTGTAGCGGCCGACCAGCGCCTGGAAGGCCGAGAGCAGCACGACGAAGGGCGTGGTGTCGTGGCGCCGGGCGATGTCCCGTACGGCGGTGGACAGGTGCGCGGACAGCGTGAAGGCGACCTCCGCTCCTTCGTGGCTACGGAACGCGGGCCTCGGCCGGTCCGCCGGCAGGTCGACGGGTGCCATGTCCGCGAGCTGCCCGCGCCAGTAGTCCAGGTGCCGGGACAGGGCGTCACCGGAGACCTCGTGGCGCTGCCAGGCCGCGTAGTCGGCGTACTGCACCGGGAGTTCGGAGAGCGGCGAGGGGTGCCCTTCGCGGAACGCGGAGTACAGGGCGGCGAGTTCGCTGCCGAAGACGCGAGTGGACCAGGCGTCGAAGGCGATGTGGTGGAAGACCACGGTGAGGATGTGGTCGTCCGGCGCCAGGCGTATCAGTCGCGCTCGGGCGGGCCATTCCTGCTCCACATCGAAGGGGGTGACGGCCTCCTGGGCGACCAGACCGGACGCCCAGCCCGGTGCGTCGAGCGCCCCGTTGCCCGGGTACTCGGCCAAAGGGAGGTCCGCTTCGGCAACGGCATCGTCGATGATCTGCACCGGCTCGGTGCCGGACAGCGCGTACCGGGTGCGCAGGATCTCGTGGCGGACGGTCAGCTCCGTCCAGGCCCGGCGCAGCGCCGCGACGTCCAGCGCTCCTCGCATCCGGAACGCGAACGGCACCAGATATTCGGCGCTGCCAGGTTCGAGCCGGTTGAGGAACCACATCTGCTGCTGCCCGTGCGACAGGCGCAGCGGGGCCGACCGGTCCACGGGGCTGATCCCCGGCCGGCTGCCGCGCGACGACGCCCCGCTGAGCCGCCGGCGGAGGAGCTCCTCCCGAAGAACGTCGACGCTGGCGTTTCGCTCGTTGTTCCCGGCGCTCATCTGCGTTGCTCCTCCTGCCACCGTTACTGCGTAGCCAACTCGATGTGGGACATTGATCACTGTTCTTCAACCGGCGTCGCTCTTCGGCCGGAAAATCAGTGAGCTGCCTGCTTTTCCATGCGTCGGCGCAAGCTCAGCGGACGCATATCCGTCCATACCTCGCCAATGTGCTCAAGGCACTCCGCGCGCGACCCGGTGGTGCCTTCGGCGCGCCACCCCGCAGGCAGCTCGCGGTCGGCCCACCAGATCGAGTACTGCTCTTCGTCATTGACCACGACGTGGTAGGTCTGGTCGTCGTCCCGCTCTTCGGCCATCAGAAATCCTCACGTGAGAGACGGAGATTCCGTATTCCTCGAATGCACTGCGATCAACGTCTGCAGTTTTCTCGCGGACCCGATACTTCGGCTATATCGCAGCTATGCGCGAACAGCGAGGGCGGGCAAGGCCGCTGAACGGGCGCCACTGAATGGACACAACGCGCTCAGGCCCGGGAGCCGGCGGTTGCCGAACTCCCGGGCCTGAGCGCCGTATTACCCCTCGCGGGGCGGCGAGGAGGTAAGGAGGTTGAGGTACGTCCCGTCCTACTGCACGGGGGATTGACTGACGGGACGTACCGGTTCGGGGCCCGGCGCCGCGGTATGCCGCGCCGCCGGGCGTCCGCGCCTGCCCTGGGAGGCGGACCAGGCGCGGTCACCGAGCAGGGCCATGGCGGCCGGAAGGAGCACTCCTCGGACGATGGTGGCATCGATGAGAATGGCCACCGCCATCCCGATGCCCATCATCTTGTACTCGATGGCGGTGAGGCTGACGAACACCGTGAACACGGCCGTCATGATGACGGCCGCGCTGGTCACCACACCGGCGCTGCTGCTGATGCCGCCGACGATCGCGTCGCGCGATGTCGCGCCGTTCGTCCAGCGCTCCTTGATCCGGCTGAGGATGAAGATGTGGTAGTCCATGCTCAGGCCGAACAGGATGACGAACATGAACAGCGGCAGCCAGGCGACCACTCCTCCGTAGGAAGTGAAGCCGAGCAGCGACCCCAGGTGTCCTTCCTGGAACACCCAGGTCAGTACGCCGTAGGCCGCGCCGATGGAGAGCAGGTTGAGCAGGATCGACACCAGCGAAATGGACCAGGAGCGGAAGGCGATGACCAGCAGGACGAAGGCCAGCGCCAGGATGAAGACGAAGACAGCGGCGGTGCGGCTGTTGAGCTGTTTGGCGAAGTCGTACGGCTGCGCCGTCTTTCCTCCGACCGCGTAGTCGAGTCCCTCCATATTGCCGAGGGCCGCGGGCAGCACCGTGTCCCTCAGCTTCTCCAGAGACCGGTTGGACGTGTCGTCGGTGCCCTTGCCGACGAGCGGTACGCGCACCACCATCGCGTCCCCGACCGGCACCGCCGTGATCGGCTCCGCGATCCCGTTGCCCGGAGTGGCCGCCTCCTTGTGCAGGACGTCGATCGCCTCCCGCAGGGCGGGGGTGTCGGCGCTCGTGCCGTCCTTGGTGCTGATCGCGACGCGCGCCGGGCTCGCCGCGCCGGGGAAGGCGTCGTTCATACGCACCGCGGCGTCCACCGGTGCGACACTGCGCGGCAGGCTGTCGGTGGTGGCCGGGTCCTGGAGTCGCATGCCGAGCGCGGGCAGCGCCATGGCCACCAGTACCAGCGCGGCGATGCCGCCCGTGAGCGCGGGGCGACGTACCACCGTACGGGCCACCGAGGACCACGTGCGGGACTCGCGCGCCACCGTCCTGCGTCGGCCGAGCCACGGGACACGGGCCTTGTCGATGCGGTGTCCCAGGGCGGCGAGCAGCGCCGGCAGCACAGTGACGGAACCGATCACCGTCAGGCCCACGACCACCACGGTGCCGGCGGTCAGACCCTTGAAGACGTCGAGCCCGCTGAACAGGAGGCCGCACACACAGACCATCACGGTGATCCCGGACACCACCACGGCGTGGCCCGACGTGCGAGCCGCGATCGCGAGCGCCTGGTGGGTGTCGCGTCCCGCGTGCCGTTCCTCCCGTTCCCTGCGCAGATAGAACAGCGAGTAGTCGATGCCGACCGCCATGCCGATGAGCAGCACGATGGAGGAGGCGGCGCTGTTGACCGGCACCACCTTGCCGATGGTCTGGAGGAGGCCGAAGGTGGCGACCACCGCCGTCGCGGAGAGGAGCAGGGGGATGCCCGCGGCGATCAGCGAACCGAAGACGACGAGCAGGATCACCAGGGTGAGGGGCAGCGAAGTGACCTCGGCGCGCTTGAAGTCGTCCTTGATCGCGTCGTCGACCACCGCGTTCAGGCTGCGGTCTCCAGCCTGCACGATCCGCACCTGCGGATGGCTGTCCTGCACCTTCTTCACCGCGTCGACCACCGCGGTGTAGTGCTGCTTCTGCTTCTCGATGGGCCCGGAGATCTCGAAGGTCACCAGGCCTGACCGGCCGTCGTCCGACACCCAGCGCTCGCTGTTGCCGTCCAGCGGTGAACCGATGTCACGGACCGCTTCGCCGGTGCCGCGCAGCGCCAGCACCAATTCCTCGGCAGCCGACCGGAGCCGGGGGCTCTCCGTGAACTGCGGGCCGTCGGCCTCGCGTGACTGAATCAGTACGTTCTCGCGGATGGAGTCGCCGTCGTCCTGGGCGCGCACGATCTGCTGCGCCTTGCCGGCGCCGCCGGGGTCGGTGGAGCGGGCGTCGTGTCCGCTGATCAGCGTGCTGGACAGTACGGCGACGACAACCAGGGCCAGCCAGCCGGTGATCGCCAGGGCCCGGTGCCGGACCGACCATCCGGCGACGGTCTCCACGATCCCACCACGGGCGGGCCGTCCGGAATCGGAGGTGAGCGGTGCGTCCGGCCTTCCCTTATCGGGAGGAGTGTGGTTCGACTTGCCTTTGCGCAGCATAAACTGCTCTCCTTAACATGGAGGAGCGTTTCCAGGGAAAACTCGCCAACAGCGAGGGACATGCCTTCCGAATCTGGGCCGTCGAGTTGCCGCTCGGCGGCCCAGTCACTTGCTTGCCTACGCGCTCGCGCGCTTAATGACTCACGCGCCTGGGCGCTTAGGAACTCACTCAACTTCCTTGAGAATCCGCTCCATTGATTCCATCCGCTCCCGCAGCCCAGCCAATTGGCGTTCGGTCTCCTGTTGGGCGACGACGGCCTGCTCGGCCAGCTTGCGGTACTCCTGCTCGCGCGCCAGCAAGGCCTTGGCACGCCAGGTGGACCCGAACTGCCAAATGATCATGGTGACCACCGCAGTGACCAGAACGAAGGCGCCCATGACGCCGATGACTTCCTGCCAGTCGGTCTCGCTCATCAGACAGTCCCCTTCCCGTCACGCTGAGGCGCGCTGGTCAGAGTCGGCATCACGGCCGCGATCGAATCCGGCGTCAGGTAGACCGCGAAGGGGGTCACCTCGTAGAACTTCATCGCTTTCCCATCGGGTGAGATCTCCAGCTGCGCCGACACGAGCCCTGCCGTCTCCAGCTTCTTCAGGTGGACCTGGAGCAGCGCTCGGCTGATCCCCATGTCCCGAGCCAACTGGCTCACGTACTTACGCCCGCCGGCCAGCACCGCCACGACCCGCAGACGGTGAGGGTTGGCCAAGGTCGCCAACATCAGCACCAACTCGTCCCCGGTTGGCAGAGGCCTCTTCATAGCAGTACCCAGCACATGCCAAGAAACGTTAGCAGGTACTCATTCCTCTTGTCACCTGCAAGCAGGACGGTGGTCGCCCCGGCCGAGGCAGCCGGCATCGGGCCGATCCGGCTGCCGACGGGCAAGCCGACCGTTCGGTGACGGTGCCTGGCCTGCCCGCCGGCCAGCAACGGACCGTACGATGGCCGGGGTCGTCGCCGCGGCCGTCGCCGTAGATGCCCCGGCTCTCGGTGAACGGCGGGCACCGGCAGCTGTTCCAGCTTCCCGCAGCGGAGCAGAACGGACGCTGTTCACGCCGTCGGCACCGAGAGTGCAGCCGGCGCCAGGCACGGTCCCGAGGGCGCTCACGCCGCAGTCGCCGCCAGCCTTCGCACCCGCCCTATGCGCGGCCCGCGCCGTGCGCGGCCGACACGCCGTCCTGCTCACGCAGCACCACGGACCGGACGCTCCCGGCCTCCTGGGCCAGCGCGCCGGAGAGGCCGGGTGGCAGGCCGAGGTCCTGCACATGCCACCGTCCGGCGACAGCCGGTTCCGTGTGCTCGACGGTCACCGGCCCTGCTTCGGCGGGCGACACGTCCAGAGCCCGCAGATCCGCGACGACACCGACACCGCACGCCTTGAGCACCGCTTCCTTGCGGGTCCAGGCCCGGTAGAACAGCTTCTGCCGCTCCTCGAGCGGATCCGTGCTCAGCATCCGCGCGAGCTCGTCGTCAGTCAGCGCGTCCTCGATGATGCGGTCGATTCCGGTGCGCTGTTCGATGTCTGCACCCACCCGTGTCCCTGCCGTCACGGCGAGCAGCCAGTACGGTCCCGACCGGGAGAGGCTGAAGTCGAGAACGGTGACCGGGCCCACGATCCGGGGCCGTCCGTGTCCCAGGTCGCCGCAGCGCGGACAGGCATGCCGGCCGAACCGTACGGCCTCGGGCGGTACGCCCAGGTAGTGGCCACCGAGGATGCGGCGGACCGCCGCGTGCGCGCCCGCGTAGTGCGCCGCGGCCGCCTGGCGACCGGACCTGCTGCGGACCAGGCGCAGTTCGTCGTCACTGAGCAACGCCGCGTCAAGCGGCAGGAGCCGGTCGCCCGCCCGGCCGTGCCAGACGTGGACGGCGCCCGTCGTGCGGAAGCGGCCACTGGTCGCAGTCATACCGGGGTGCTCCTCGCTCGCAGTCACTCGAATTCGCTCGTGGGACGGGACGTGCGTCCGCATGATCCGGCCGCCGCCTATACCCGTCCTATAGGCGCGTCGCGCGTACTCCGACGCAGCGGTGGGCGAACTGGCGGCCGCAGCAAAGGAGTTGCTTGCTTTGAGCACCTATAGGCCCGTGATAGGGCGCCCTCCGACCCTGAGTGGACTTCAGCGCCGACCGCTCCGGAAGAAGAGAGTCCGCATATGCGCAGCACCGACAACCGGATCCAGAAGGTCGTGATCCTCGGGGGTGGTACAGCCGGCTGGATGACCGCCGCCTACCTGGGCAAGGCCCTCCAGGACACCGTCGACATCACCGTCCTCGAAGCTCCCGCGATTCCCCGTATCGGCGTCGGTGAGGCCACCGTCCCCAACCTGCACCGAACGTTCTTCGAGTACCTCGGTATCGCCGAGGACGAGTGGATGCGCGAGTGCAACGCGAGCTTCAAAATGGCGGTCCGCTTCGTCAACTGGCGTACGGACGGGCGCGGCGAGGCCCAGGCCCGCACACTCGACAACGGAGGGCCCGACCACTTCTACCACCCGTTCGGGCTGCTCCCCGACTACGACCAGACGCCGCTGTCCCACTATTGGTTCAACCGCAAGCACGAGGGCCGTACGCAGGAACCCTTCGATTACGCGTGTTTCCGCGAGCCACCGGTCATGGACGCCCTCAGAGCCCCACGCTGGATGGACGGCAAGCCCGCCACCCGCTACGCCTGGCACTTCGACGCCCAGCTGGTCGCCGACTTCCTGCAGCGCTTCTCCACGAGCAAACAGGGCGTGCACCACGTGCAGGACGAGATGACCCGCGTGGAGCAGGACGAGCGCGGTTTCGTCACCGCCCTGCACACCAAGTCGGGGCAGGTACTGGAGGCCGACCTGTTCGTCGACTGCTCGGGCTTCCGCGGCCTGCTCATCAACCAGGCACTCGGCGAACCGTTCATCAACATGAGCGATCACCTGCTGTGCGACAGCGCGGTCGCCACCGCGGTCCCGCACGACGACGAGAAGCACGGCATCGAGCCGTACACCTCCGCAATCGCCATGTCCTCGGGCTGGGCGTGGAAGATCCCGATGCTCGGCCGCTTCGGCACCGGCTATGTCTACTCCAGCCGGTTCAGCTCCCAGGACGAGGCCACCGAGGAGTTTTGCGCGCTGTGGGGTCTCGACCCCGAGGAGACGAAGTTCAACCACGTGCGCTTCCGGGTCGGCCGCAACCAAAGGGCCTGGGTCAACAACGTCGTCAGCATCGGCCTCTCCTCCTGCTTCCTGGAGCCCTTGGAGTCCACCGGGATCTACTTCATCACCGCCGCGATCTACCAGCTCGCCAAGCACTTCCCCGACCGCACCTTCAACAAGGCGCTGGTCAACCGCTTCAACAACGAGATCGAGGTGATGTTCGACGACACGCGGGACTTCATCCAGGCCCACTTCTACTACGCGCCGCGCACCGACACCGCGTTCTGGCGGGAGAATAAAAAGCTCACGCTGCCGGACAACATCCGGGAGAAGATCGCCGCGTACCGGGCCGGGCTGCCCATCAACTCCCCTGTGACCGACGAGAGCACGTACTACGGCAACTTCGAGGCGGAGTTCCGAAACTTCTGGACGAACGGCAGTTACTACTGCATCTTCTCCGGCCTCGGCCTCGAACCGGACGCCCCGCTGCCGGTGCTTGCCCACAAACCCGAGTCGGTCGCGGGCGCCGAGCCGCTCTTCGACCTGGTGAAGCAGCAGCAGCAGAACCTCGTCGACACGCTGCCGTCCACATACGACTACCTGCGCCACCTGCACAACAGCTGATCCGACCGCCCCAGCCCGGCGGCCCCGGTCACCGGACCTCCCCGCGCAGAAGGAGCCACTCGTGTCCGCATCCGATCCAGTGCCCGACCTGCTGATCGCCATCCCTGCAGTGATCGTCGCCTGCCGGGTCGGGGCCGCTCTCGCCCGCCGCGTCGGCCAGCCTCCGGTGGTCGGCGAAATCGCCACGGGCATCCTGTTGGGACCGTCGCTGCTCGGCTGGCTGTGGCCGGAGGCACAGGCCTGGCTGATACCGTCGGCCGCCATCCCCTACACCGGCGCGCTGGGCCAGCTCGGGCTGCTGGTGTTCATGTTCCTCATCGGCCTCGAACTGGACCTGGGGGCGCTGCGCGGTCTCGGCCGTACAGCGCTCGCCGTCAGCCAGGCCAGCATCGCCCTGCCGATGCTCCTGGGGGCCGCGCTGGCCTTCGGCATGTACGGGCCGCTCGCCCCCGAGGGCACGGAACGACTGCCGTTCGTGCTGTTCATCGCCGTGGCTCTGAGCATAACGGCCTTCCCTGTGCTGGCCCGTATCCTCACCGACCGCGGGATCTATCACACCCCCCTCGGCGCCCTCGCCATGGCGAGCGCGGCCTTCAACGACGCCATGGCGTGGTGTCTGCTCGCGATCGTCGTGACCATCACGCAAAGCGGCTCCGCGCTGGATCCGGTCCTCACCGCCGCCTTGTCGGCGGTCTTCCTCACGGTCATGCTGTACGTCGTACGGCCGGTCCTCGCCCGCTGGGGAACGAGGGCTGCCCGAGCGGCGAAGTCCCGTGCGCCGAAGCCCGGCTGGGACTCGGCGGCCGCCGGGCAGGACAGCCTCGTCCTGGTCGTCCTGTTCGCCGGGCTCTGCCTGTCCTCGCTCGCCACCGACCGCATCGGCCTTCACGCATTGTTCGGCGCGTTCGTCTTCGGCATGGCGATGCCACGGGAGTCACTCCAGATCGAGCACGCCGCCTCTCGGCTGCGCACGGTGGTCATCCCCCTGCTCCTGCCCCTCTTCTTCGCTCATACGGGGCTGCGCACCGACATCGCCATGCTCGGTGACGACCCTGCGCAGTGGCTGTGGGCCGGCGCCGTGCTCGCCGTCGCGGTGATCGGCAAATGGGGGGGCAGCGCCGCGGCGGCCCGCGCCTGCGGTCAGGACTGGCGGAGTGCGCTGTCGCTGGGCGCGCTGATGAACTGCCGCGGACTGACCGAACTCGTCATTCTCAACATCGGCCTGGAGCTGGGCGTGATCGGCCAGGACCTGTTCACCATCCTGGTCCTGATGGCCCTCATCACGACCGCGCTCACCTCCCCGGCCCTGACCCGGCTGCGCCGCCGGGACGATCCGTCCGGGTCGTCACCGGACGAGGAGCGCGGGGCTCCGGCAGCGGCCGGGCACGACGTCGGCCGGGTCGCGGGAGGTTAGGAAGGGTCGTCGGGCTCCCGCGCGTCGACCGGCTCGTGGCCATCGGCCGAAGTCCAGTCTTCGGCCGACGCCGTACCGATACCTCCCCGGTACTCGTCTGCCTGCACAGCCGCCAGAATCATCTTGACGTCCACGTTGAGTTCGAACGGCCGCAATTCGAAGTATTTCAGCGCCTTTCCGCCGTCGGACAGATCCAGACTGCCCGCGACGAGCCCGACCTTTTCCAAGCGCTCCAGATGCAAGTACAGCAGCGGGCGGGATATTTCGAGACGGCGGGCCAGCTCGCTGACGTACATCCGGCCGTGGGCGAGCTCGGCGATGACCCTCAAGCGCTGCGGGTGCCCGACGGCAGCCAGCACAGCCAAGAGCTCGTCGCCGCCGACCATTACCCACCTCTGATCCTGGAGGAATCCGTACGGCGAGACTTGCCCACGACCTGGACGGCTGTCAAGCAATATGAGAACCACCGAAGGCCCCACCGGCAGCGGATACTTGGATTCCGGTACTGCACCTGCGGTTGAGGTGACGAGGCCGCAGTTCTAGGGGCTGCGGCCTCGTCGTTTGTAGTGGCTGGTTCGGGCCGGCGAGCCCCTGACAGCGCGGCAAAGCGCTCGGCTGCGAAACCCCAGCCGAGCGCCTGCATAAACTGCTCGCGGCCTGGCGGAACGTCAAACAGCTGTCAGGGGCGGCAGTTTGACGGAGTACTGGGAATTGGACCAAAACTCCGTGTAGTGGGCCGATGCCCACAGTGTGCCGTCGGGGGCGCCGGTCAGACGGAAGACGTTGATGTAGCTGACGTACCCCGGATCGTCGATCGGGTTGGGCACCTGGTCCCAGGACCGGCCGTTCCACTTCACGATTCCGGAACTCCCGTTGTAGCCCTCGACGACCAGGCCGGCGTGCAGCTTGCCGTTGACCCACGTCAGTTCCGTAACGGATACGGCACCGGGGGCCGTTACGTCCGCACGGCTCCACGTCGTGCCGTTCCAGCGCAGGACAGCGGTGCCTCCTGCGGCCCATATTTCATCGGTGCCGTGGCCGGTGATTTCGGACAAGGCTCTGATGCCCGCAGGAAGGGCCACCTGCTTCCAGGCCGACCCGTCATAACGGGTCACGTAACCGAGGCAGTTGGTGCCCTTCACGTCCGTGCACGTCTGGCCGGCCGCCCAGATGTCGGTCGCGGAGTTCACGTGCACGGAAGTGAGCGTGGTCCTGCCGCCTGCCGGCTGGGGCAACTTGGCGATCTTCCACGCGGAGCCGTTCCAGTGGCCGACCGTCGCGGGCAGCGCGGTGGCGCCGGCCTGGGTGGTGGTGCCCACCGCCCAGACGTTGTCGGCAGAGACGGCCTGGACGTCATGGAACGTCGCGGTTCGGTCGGCCGGGTTGCGCTTCTGCCAGACCGAGCCGTTCCAGTGGCTCACCTGCGAGGAATGGTCGTAGTTGTTCCCCACGACCCAGAAGTCCTTGTCTGAAGTGGCCGCCCAGATGCTGCTGTCCGGCTGATCGGCCGGCTTGGGCAGCTGGGTCCTGGTCTTACCCTCGTACAGCCAGTAACTGGAGACCTCACCGCCGCCCGGATCGCCCCCGTAGTAAATCCCGCCCCGTGCGAAGGCGGTGTCGCCGTCGACGGGTAGGTAGTCATCGACCCAGGTGGCGGTGGCGGGGTCCGGGACGTCCTCCCAGCCGTTGGCTGCCGCGGCGGCCGGCGCTCCCGCGATGCCTGTCACCACACCGGCCGTGGCCAGGGCGACGAGGCATCTTCTCAACTTGTGGGCATTCCTGCTGATCACTCATCCTCCAGGGAGTGGGAGAGGGCGCGGTAGACAACCGTGCGCCGACTACGCTCTGGTGTCTGCCGCGGCGTCTACCGCCGCCGAGAAGCCGAACTTGTCAACGGCCTGGTAGTACGTCCATGCGGCTGCGTCGCAGGAGGTCTTCTTGACGCCCGAGTACGCGGAGCAGACCCGCTTGAGGTCCGCGTAGAAGGCATCATCCAGGCGGGCCTTGTTGCTGCTGAAGGTTCCGGCTGCCTTGTAGTTGCGGTAGCCGAAGTCGTGGCGGGCGCACGCGTTCTGGAACGGGAAGCCGAAGGGGTTGTCCGGCGATGTGGTGCAGTAGTCCGTGGACCAGTCGAAGCCGTACGCGCTCCAGGAGCCCTGGTTGTCGCGGGCGGCCGCCCAGACGTTGTAGCTGCTGGCGCTGGTCTGGGTGAAATTGCTCAGAACCTGTGGCTTGTCGGCGGGCGCGGCGTTGGCGGGGGACGCCGCCAGGCCGAGCGCGAGGGGCAGGGCGAGGGCTGCGGCGAGGGACGACGTAACACGACGGCTGCGCATCAAGAGCCTCCGGCAAGGGTGGGGGGTTCCACTGCCTGCGAGGGGATTCGCGGGCTCGGCCCAGCCTTCTGGAGGGTGCTACAGCTCACCTATACCGGGCACCTGCTGAGGTGCATGCCCACGGCAGCCTCGGGGACGCCAGTTGGCGGGGCGACCGCCGCGCTGGACTCGCCCTCCGCCACCAGGGCCGGCACCGGAAGGTGCAGATCCCTGTGGCGCGGCGCTCGAAGTACAGTGCGGAGTTCTGTTCCGACGCGTTCGCGTCGGGCGGGCCTCAACCTGCGACCCGGCGCCCGGTCGACTCGCCGTCGGCGACATGTGCCGCGTCGGCATCCCGCCGACTCTTGTCCACGTCATCGACGTCGCCCACTACGACCCGCCCCAGGAGACCGGCCGGCTGCCGCGCCCCCGCCGGAAGTGGTCGTTCTGTTCGTGGGCCGCTCGTACGATTCCCGCCTGGAGGAACAAGGCGAAAGCTTCGACCCTGACGATGATATTCCGCTTACCTTCGACCTGGTCTTCCGCCCCTACGCCTTCCTCGAGCCCGGCGACGAGGTCGCGGACGCCGCCGGCCGGCCCTGTAACTTCGACGACCCATGGAACTGGCATCCCTTCGACGGCGCCGAACCTCATGAGCCCACCTGGCCGCTCACCCTCCTCGCCCACAACAGCCAGGCCGACGTGAAGGCCACCAAAGCGGCAGCCGCCGTCGCCAACGCCACGAGAAACGGCTTCCACCAGGAGGAACGCGCCCGCTGGAGCGCCATGGCCCGAGCGAACCCCACGCCGTCCGTGAACCGTTGACGCACACCGGCTCCGGCAACGATGTCCTGCCGTGACTCCGCCGACAACGTGGACGTGGCGGTGGCCGACCCCAACGCCACCGAGATCGCTGCCCCCTTCCCGGAACGCCGGGCGGTATGCGACCGCCACATCGTCTGCCGACCGCCGACCGCCGACCGCCGGCTGAGCGGCGTTCTCTCACGCGCCGAAATCCTCTCCGGCGGCACACCGCGCGGGGCCGCAGGCCCTGATCGCGCTCCGCGCCTGCGCACCCTGTCCCTGGCTCTGCTCGGACTGCCGTAGGAGACAGCAGACAGGCCTGGAGGTCGCCGGACACCAGCCCTGCAGTCGCGGCCGAAGGCGCTACCCGAGGAACACCGGACGTGAGCGGGCCCACGCGTCAGTCCTGACCTGATCAGAAGGTATGTGATTGCTGGGATCAGTCGTTGTCCTCACCCACATCGTATGGAAACTCGGCGCTGCGCTGCTCCTCCTGGGCCAGGAGGTCCGCGTAACGGGCCGTCAGGTCCCCGTCGCCGCAGGACCGCGCGGCGGCGTGGGCCGCGCGGTACAGGATCGGCGGTCGGCGGTGGACTGTGCCGAGAAGAGCCATGCCGGTGATGAGGGTCTGGTGGGCGAGGGCAGAATTGCAGGAGTCGGCGGCTGAACGTGCGAGCAGGAAGTGCTCCTCGGTGAGGGCGAGGGCAATGGCCGTGTCTCGCCAGTCGCCGTCGGCACGGGCGGGCTCGATGTCGAAGAGTGCAGGCCGGTCGGAACCTGGCGTCGGGGCCGACGGGCCGTCGAGGACGGTGAGCGCACGTTGCATCGACGTCCATGCCCGGTCGAGGTCGCCGGCCTGTCGTTCCAGGGCGGCCAGGCGGGTGTACGCGGAGCCACGGGCCAGGTCGGTGTCATCCGGACGAAGAGCTCGGTGGGGCGGCGCAGGGACAGCCCAAGGGCCGCGAGAAGTTCGTCGCGGCGGGCGTCGAGGCCGGGGGCGTAGGAGGTGCGGATATCGGCCTCCGCTTCAAGGGCCGCAGCGAACACTTGCTCCTCTCCGGTTTCCGGCGGGAGGTGCAAGTGATCCCGCCAGCCGGGGAGGCCGGTCAACAACTCCAGCGCGTCGGCGATGCTTTCGGCGATCAGACCCGCAAGCCCCTCCGAGTCGGCGTACAGCACACCTTCGTCGCCACAGAGGAAATAGGTGCCGCCGGTGTCGTCGCCGGCGATCCCCACCAGCGGCGCACCCGATGCCAGACGGACATCCTCACCGTGGTCCGCCCGGCCGATGTCGAAGTCGAAGGGAAAAGCGGCGAGTTCAGCAAGGCGCGGGTTCTGCCGGAGCTGGTCGAGGAGGCGGGTGTCGGAACGGGACATGCGACGGACCGTAACAGCCTGCGGGACGGGCGCTGTCGCCTGGACGATGCCCGCACAACCATGGCCTCACCAGGGCGTACGGGGATCGCGGCGGTGGTCCGACGGGTGTCGCGGGATGCGCGACGACCCTGGTTGTCCGCGTCGCCGCCCCTGACCCTCCATGGGCGGACAAGGCACGCGCACGCCGAGCGTGATCGCGCTGGCCTGCGCAGATCACCACAACCCGGATCCCGGGCGAACCAGACGCCATTTCGTGGGGCGGGCCGGATTCCGACACTGCTGTGCCGTCACATGCGTCACCCGAGGAAGCTCAGCCTGACCTGGCGATCGGGGTTGTCCTTGTTGGTGTCGACCAGGCAGACGGACTGCCAGGTGCCCAGTTCCAGCCGGCCGCCGACCACCGGCAGCGTGGCGTGCGGTGGTACCAGGGCCGGGAGGACGTGGTCGCGGCCGTGGCCCGGGGTGCCGTGGCGGTGTTGCCAGCGGTCGTCGGCGGGGAGCAGGTGGTGCAGCGCCGCGAGGAGGTCCGAGTCGCTGCCCGCGCCCGTTTCGAGGATCGCGATACCGGCCGTCGCGTGCGGGACGAAGACGTTGAGCAGGCCGTCCCTGCCGCGCGCCGCCTGCTCGAGGAAGCGCTCACACTCCTGGGTCAGGTCCGCCACGGTCTCGTCCGAGCCTGTGGTGACGTTCAGGATGCGGGTGGTGAACACGTCGGACATGCCTCCATGATGTCTCACGAGCTCGTCCGAGGAGTGGGAGGAGTGGGGTCTACGCGCCCGGCAGGGTGTCCAGGTCGGGCTGGACCTCTACCGTGCATTCGGCGTCCTCCGGGCCCACGCCCTCCGCGTCGCGCCATACGCAGATGCGTACGTGGTGGACACCCGAACCCTCGTGATCCCACTCCGTCGCAAGGTCACGCACCACCACCGCGGCCACGAATTCGGCGTCCTCCGGCGGGGTGGCTGTGGTGATGGTGCCCCGGTAACGGGCGCCCAGGGGGTGCCAGCCGGCGCTTCCTGCGGGTGCGTCCACTCGGTACACGTATTCGACGGGGGTCATTCCGGCACCGTACCCGCATCGCACGGGATTACGTGGGGCGGGAAGATCCGGCCCCATCGCCCCGTTAGTAGAAACATGAACAATATTGGGGTGCGGGATGTGGACGTCGTGGTGATCGGTGCCGGGCAGGCCGGTCTCTCCAGCGCCTACCACCTGCGGCGCGCGGGCCTGGAGCCCGGCCGCGACTTCGTCGTGCTGGACCACTCCCCGCACCCGGGCGGCGCGTGGCAGTTCCGGTGGCCCTCGCTGACGTACGGGAAAGTCCATGGGATGCATGCACTTCCGGGCATGGAACTGACGGGCGCCGACGACGACCGCCCCTCCTCCGAGGTCATCGGGGAATACTTCGCGACGTACGAGCGCACCTTCGGCCTGCGTGTGCACCGGCCCGTGGACGTGTCGGCCGTACGTGAGGGAGAGGGCGGGCGGCTGCTCGTCGAGACCCCGCAGGGCATCTGGTCGGCGCGCGCCCTGATCAACGCCACGGGCACCTGGGACCGGCCCTTCTGGCCCCGCTACCCCGGCCAGGAGACGTTCCGCGGACGGCAGCTGCACACCGCGAACTACCCGGGTCCGCGGGAATTCGCCAGGCAGCGGGTGGTCGTCGTGGGCGGCGGGACCTCGGGCGTACAGCACCTGATGGAGATCGCCGGCGCCGGGGCGCGGACGACCTGGGTGACGCGGCGGCCGCCGGTCTTCCGCGACGGCCCGTTCGGCGAGGAGCAGGGGCGGGCCGCCGTCGCGCTCGTCGACGAGCGGGTGCGGCGCGGGCTGCCGCCGCAGAGCGTCGTGTCGGTGACCGGACTGCCCGTCACGGAGGCGGTCGCGCGGGCCCGCGCGGAGGGCGTGCTGGACCGGCTGCCGATGTTCGACCGGATTACGCCGAACGGGGTGGCCTGGGCCGACGGACGCACGGTCGACGCGGACGTCATCCTGTGGGCCACCGGATTCCGTGCCGCGATCGACCACCTGGCGCCGCTGAAGCTGCGCGAGCCGGGGGGCGGCATCCGCGTGGAGGGCACGCGGGCGACCCGCGACGAGCGGATCCACCTGGTGGGCTACGGGCCTTCGGCCAGCACCATCGGGGCCAACCGGGCGGGGCGGGCCGCCGTACGCGGGATCATGCGGCTGCTGGAACGGGAGCGGCGGACGGAAAGGGAGCGGCGGACGGAAAGGGAGCCGGTCGCGGTCGGCGGCTGAAGAAGAGGTCGGTGGCTGAAGGAGTCAGCCGCCGTTCTTGCTCGCGCCCTTGCGGTTCGCGTTGAACTCCGCGACGTTCTTCCGCTGTTCGGCGTAGCTGTCGGTGAAGCGGGTGTCCCCGGGCGCGACAGTGACGAAGTACAGCCAGTCCCCCGGCGGCGGGTCGAGCGTCGCGTCCATCGCCTGGCGGCCCGGGTTGCCGATCGGGGTCGGCGGCAGGCCGGCGCGCTCGTACGTGTTGTACGGGGTGTCGATCTTCGTGTCCGCGTGGCTGGTGTCGAGGGTCGAGCGCTTCAGTGCGTAATTGATCGTCGAGTCCATCTGGAGCAGCATGCCCCGCGTCAGCCGGTTGTCGATGACGCGTGCGACCTTCCTCATGTCCTCGGCGGTCTCGGCCTCGGCCTGCACGATGCTGGCGATGACGACGTTCCGGTAGGACGCGGGAGTGGCGCCGAAGTTCTTACGGGCCGTGTTGACCATGTACGAGAGCAGGCTCGCCGGCGTCGTCTTGTCGTCGATGGGATAGGTGGCCGGGAAGAGGAATCCCTCCGGGTTTCCCTTGGCCGCGCGCGGCAGGTTGAGGTTCGCCTCGGCCGCCGCCTTCTCGGTGGTTCTGGGCGCGACGCCGAGCGCCTTGTCGACCGCGGCGTACACCTGGGACGACCGCCATCCCTCCGGAATCAGCAGGCTCCGCGGCTCGCGCTTCTCCTCCCTGAGCAGCAGCAGAGGCACCAGGACCGCGGCGGTCGCCACTGTTGCGGCCAGTCCCGCGACCAGCAGCAGTCGGGCGCGGCGCGTCAGACGGGGGCTGTTCGCGGGCCGTTTCTGTGCGGACTCGTTCTCCATGTGGGCACGCTAACTCGCCTCACTCGCCGTTCCTGGGATGCCGAGAACGGCAATCGGGCCGGCTGGTCCGACCGAGGTCTCGCCCGGCGCCGCTTCTCCCCCGTCCCGGGGGAGGGGCGGCGCTGTCGCGTCACCACCCATGACTCTCAGGTGGCGGCGGGCGAGAGCCTGGCGTCCCTGCGCACGAGGGCGGCGTACCGGCCGTCCCGTGCGAGCAGTTCCTCGTGCGTGCCGCGCTCGACGGTCCTGCCGCCGTCGAGGACGACGATCTGGTCGGCGTCCCTGACCGTGGAGAGCCGGTGCGCGATGGTGATGGTCGTGCGGCCCGCCGACAGCGCGTCGATGGCCTGCTGCACGGCATGCTCCGTACGGGTGTCGAGCGCGCTCGTCGCCTCGTCGAGGATGAGGACGGGCGGGTCGCGCAGGATGGTCCTGGCGATCGCCAGGCGCTGCTTCTCGCCACCGGAGAAGCGGTATCCCCGCTCACCGACCAGCGTGTTGTACCCGTCGGGCAGTGAGGCGATGTGGTCGTGGATCTGCGCCGCCTCGGCGGCCGCGCGCAGTTCCTCGTCGGTCGCGTCCGGCTTGGCGAAGCGCAGGTTCTCGGCGACGGAGGCGTGGAAGAGGTACGTCTCCTGGGAGACCACGCCGACGGCGCGGGCCAGCGTGTCGAAGTCCAGGTCGCGCACGTCGACGCCGTCGAGGGTGACGCCGCCGTCCGTCACGTCGTACAGCCGGGGCACCAGATAGCTGAGGGTGCTCTTGCCGGAGCCCGTCGGTCCGACGACCGCCAGGCTGCCGCCCGCCGGGACCGTGACGTCGATTCCGGTGAGCGTGGGGCCGGCCTTCTCGTCGTACGTGAAGTGCACGTCGTCGAAGCGAACTTCGCCGCGGATCTTCTCCAGCCGGACCGGCTTGTCGGGCTCGGTGATGTCCACCGGCAGGTCGAGATACTCGAAGATCCGCTGGAAGAGCGCGAGCGAGGTCTGCATCTGCACACCGGTCGACAGGAGGCTCACGGCCGGCCGGAACAGGCCCTGCTGGAGCGATACGAAGGCGACGAGCGTACCGAGGGAGACCGCTGCCCCGCCGGTCTGCATGGTCAGGCCGGCCGCCCAGTAGATGACGGCGGGCATGGCGGCCATCACGATGCCGATGGTGGACATCCGCCAGCGCCCCGCCATGTTGGAGCGCACCTCGAGGTCGACGAGGCGCTCGGACTCGTCGGCGAAGGACTTGGTGAGGGAGTCGGCGCGGCCCATGGTGCGGCCGAGCAGGATGCCGCTGACCGACAGCGACTCGGTGACGGTGGCGGCCATGGAGGCCATCTGTTTCTGCCGCTGCGTGGTGATCTTCTTGCGCTCGCGGCCGACCCGGCGGCTGATCCACACGAAGACCGGCAGCAGGAGGAGGGAGACGACGGTCAGTCGCCAGTCGAGGGCCAGCATGGCGACGACCGTGGCCACGACCGCGGTGAGGTTCGAGACGAGCGAGGTCGCGGTGGAGGTCACCGTCGCCTGCATGCCGCCGATGTCGTTGGCGATACGGGACTGCACCTCGCCGGTGCGGGTCCTGGTGAAGAAGGCGAGCGGCATGCGCTGGAGCTGGGCGTAGACGGCGGTGCGCAGGTCGTGCATGACGCGCTGGCCGACCGTCGTGGAGATCAGGGTCTGGAGCACGCCGAAGACGCTCGTCACCACGGCGGTCAGGATCATGCCGAGGGCGAGCAGGCTCAGCAGTCCCGTACGCCCCTGCGGGATGGCGGTGTCGAGGATCTCCCGGAGCATGAACGGGGAGGCGACGGCGACGAGCGACGAGGCGGCGACGAGCAGGCCGACGACGGCCAGCCGGCCCCGGTAGGGGCGGAAGAGCCGGAGAATGCGGCGCACCTGCGCGGGCTCCTCCGGCTGGGCCGGATCGCGGGCCGGGGGTGTCCACGTGGGCCGGTCGGGATGCATGGGCTCCTTCGAGAGGGTGAGGTTACGGATTTTCAGAGCCTAGCCGATTGTTACCTGTACTCACAATGACTGTATTCATAATGAGCATGGTCCTGATAATGTTCCCGGTATGAGCACCTCAGACGCCGACGGCCTGCTGGCCGAGCAGCTGCTCCGGCTGACGCGCCGGCTTCACCGGATCCAGCGCGAGCAGATGGACCCGATCGGCATCACGCCCGCGCAGTCACGCCTGCTGCGCACCGTTTCGCACTACGACCTGCACCACGAGCCGCCGCCGAGGATGGCCGACCTCGCCAAGCGCCTCGACGTGGTCCCCCGGGCCGTGACCACGCTCGTCGACGGCCTGGAGGCGAGCGGGCGGGTGCGCCGCGTGCCCGATCCCACCAACCGACGGGTGATCAGGATCGAGCTCACCGACACCGGCCGCGCCACGCTCCGCGCCCTGCGCACCGCGCGCCGCGACGCCGCGGAGGACATCCTGGCTCCATTGGACGCCGATCAGCGCGAGGTGCTCGGCGGCCTGCTGTCCGCTCTGGTCGACGGAATGCCGGAGCGCCGCTGCTGAGTCGAGGGGACTGACCCGCATTGCCTCTGCTGGAGCCCGACCCCGGATCCCTGCGCCCCGCCGCCCCGCACGGCCCCGCCCCCGACCGAGTGCCGGACGCCATGGCCGGCGGCACACCGGAGCCGCTGCGCGGCGAGCTGACCGCGCTCCTCGGCCCGGACAAGGTGCTGTGGAAGGTCTCCGACCTCGTGCGGTACGCGTGCGACGCCAGCCCGTACCGCTTCGTCCCCCAGGTCGTCGTGGTCGCCGAGGACATCGACGACATCTCGGCGGTGCTCTCGTACGCCCACGGCAGGGGCCGCGAGGTCGTCTTCCGGGCAGCGGGCACCTCGCTCAACGGCCAGGCCCAGGGCGAGGACATCCTCGTCGACGTACGCCGCCACTGGGCAGGCATCGAGGTCCTGGACGGTGGCGCCCGCGCCCGGATCCGCCCGGGGACCACGGTCGTACGGGCCAACGCCTCCCTCGCGCGCCACGGCCGCGTCCTCGGCCCCGACCCGGCGAGCGCCATCGCCTGCACGATCGGCGGCGTCGTGGCGAACAACGCGTCCGGCATGACGGCGGGCACCGCCCGCAACTCCTACCGCACAGTCGCCTCCCTCACCTTCGTGCTGCCGACCGGCACGGTCGTCGACACCGCGCACCCGGCAGCCGACGAGGAACTGGCGCACGCCGAGCCCGGCTTGTGCGCGGGGCTCATGGCGATCAAGGCGGAGATCGAGGCGGACGCGGAGCTCACCGCCCGTATCCGCGCCAAGTACGAGATCAAGAACACCAACGGCTACCGGCTCGACGCCTTCCTCGACGGCGCGACGCCCGTGGAGATCCTGCGGGGCCTGATGGTCGGCTCCGAGGGCACCTTCGGTTTCCTCTCCGAGGTCGTCTTCGACACGCTGGAGCTGGACCGCGAACTCTCCACCGCGCTGCTCTTCTTCCCCACGCTGTCCGCCGCGGCCGCCGCCGTCCCCCGCTTCAACGACGCGGGGGCGATCGCCGTCGAGCTGATGGACGGCAACACGCTGCGCGCCTCGGTGAGCGTCGAGGGCGTACCGGCGGACTGGGCGCGGCTGCCCCAGGAGACGACGGCGCTGCTGGTCGAGTTCCGGGCGCCGGACGAGGCGCGTCTCGCGACGTACGAACGGGCCGCGGCCGAGGTGCTGAGCGGGCTCGAACTCGTCGTACCGGTCGCCTCGGTGACCAATGAGTTCACCCGGGACGCGAAGACGATCGCCGGGTACTGGAAGGCCCGTAAGGCGTTCGTCACGGCGGTCGGCGGCGCCCGCCCCGCCGGTACGACCCTGATCACCGAGGACTTCGCCGTACCGCCGTCGCGGCTCGCCGAGGCCTGCGAGGCCCTCCTGCGGCTCCAGAGCCGGCACGGATTCGACGCGGCCGTCGCGGGTCACGCCGCGCACGGGAATCTGCACTTCCTGCTGGCCTTCGACGCCGCCGACCCCGCGGACGTGGCGCGGTACGCCGCTTTCATGGACGACTTCTGCCGGCTGACCGTCGAGCGCTTCGACGGCTCGCTCAAGGCCGAGCACGCCACCGGCCGCAACATCGCGCCGTTCCTGGAGCTGGAGTGGGGAGCGAAGGCGACGGAACTGATGTGGCGTACGAAGCAGGTCATCGACCCCGACGGAGTGCTCGCGCCGCGCATCGTCCTGGACCGCGACCCGAAGGCGCATCTGCGCGGCCTCAAGACCATCCCCAAGGTCGAGCTGATCGCCGACCCGTGCATCGAGTGCGGCTTCTGCGAACCGACCTGCCCGAGCGCCGATCTGACGACCACTCCGCGCCAGCGCATCGTGCTGCGCAGGGAGATGACGCGCCAGCCGGCAGGTTCACCGGTCCAGGACGGGCTGCTCGACGCGTACGGGTACGACGCGGTGGACACGTGCGCCGGGGACTCGACCTGCAAGCTCGCCTGCCCTGTCGGTATTGACACCGGCGCGCTGATGAAGGACTTCAGGCACCGCAGGCATTCGCCGCGCGAGGAACGGATCGCGGCGCTGACCGCCCGGCACTTCGGTGCCGTCGAGGCGTCCGCGCGCCTCGCCGTGGCGGCCGCGGACCGCGCCGGCGACCGACTCCTCCAGGCGGTCACGGGCCTGGCCCGTAAGGCGGTACGCCCGGACCTGGTGCCGCAGTGGCTGCCGCAGCTCCCCGGCGCCGCCGCCAGGCCCCTCCCCCGCACCGCGCGCACGGGCGCGCACGCCGTGTACTACCCGGCCTGTGTGAACCGCGTCTTCGGCGAGCCGGAGGGCTGTCGGGGGCCCTCGCTCCCGCAAGCCGTGGTCGCCGTGTCGCGGCGCGCCGGACGGCCCGTGTGGATCCCCGGTGACGTGGTCGGCACGTGCTGCGCGACGATCTGGCACTCGAAGGGCTACGCGGCGGGCACCACGGTCATGGCGAACCGCATCGTCGAGACCGCCTGGGGCTGGACGGCCGGCGGCACGCTGCCACTGGTCGTCGACGCGTCGTCCTGCACGCTGGGCATCGCGCACGAGGTGGTGCCGTACCTCACCGAAGCCAACCGCGAGCTGCACGCGGAGCTGACCGTCGTCGACTCGGTCGTCTGGGCCGCCGACGAGCTGCTGCCGCGTCTGACGGTGCTGCGCAGGGCGGAATCCGCCGTCCTGCACCCCACATGCTCCATGCGGCACTTGGGCGACGAGGAGCACCTGCGCACCGTCGCGCAGGCGTGCGCCGAGGAAGTCGTCGTACCGGACGACGTACGCTGCTGCGCGTTCGCCGGCGACCGCGGGATGCTGCACAAGGAGCTGACGGAGTCGGCGACGGCGCGGGAGGCGGCGGAGGTCGGGGTGCGCGAGTACGACGCGTATCTCAGCGCGAACCGGATGTGCGAGGTGGGGATGGAACACGCGACGGGCCGCGCCTACCGGTCCGTACTGCTGGAGCTGGAGCGCGTGACCCGCCCCGCCGGCCTGGCCGGATAACTCCCTTTTATTTACGGTCACATGCCTGGGAACCGAAGGGACCTCGCGCTACCCTCCGCCGCATGATTTCCACGGTGGTATGGGGCACCGGCAACGTCGGCCGCGCGGCTGTCCGTGCCGTCGACGCCCACCCGGCGCTGGAACTCGCGGCCGTTCTTGTCCACGACCCCGGCAAGGTCGGCCGCGACGCGGGGCATCTCGGCGGGCTCGGCCACGAGCTGGGGGTCGCGGCGACCGACGACATCGACGCGGTGCTCGCCGCCGGCCCCGACGCCGTGGTGTACGCGGCGTCCGGCGACCTCCGCCCCGACGAGGCCCTGGCCGACATCGTCAGGGCGATCCGCGCCGGAGCCGTGGTCGTCACCCCCGCGATGTACGCGCTCTACGACCAACGAGCCGCCCCGCCCGAGTTGCGCGAGCCCGTGCTGGCCGCCGTCGCGCACGGCGGCGGCTCGCTGTTCGTCTCCGGTGTCGACCCCGGCTGGGGCAACGACGTACTGCCCCTGCTGATCAGCGGACTCGCCACCACCGTGGACGTGATCCGCTGCCAGGAGATCTTCGACTACTCCACCTACGACCAGCCCGACTCGGTCCGCGATCTGGTCGGCATGGGCCGGCCGATGGATTACGAGCCGCTGATGCTCGCACCGACGGTCCCGACGATGGTGTGGGGCGGGCAGATACGGCTGATGGCCAGGGCGCTCGGCGCCGAACTCGACGAGATCCGCGAGACCATGGCCCGGCGCCCGCTCGACGCCACGGTGACCACGCGAACCATGGGCGAGTTCGAGGCAGGCACTCAGGGCGCGGTGCGGTTCGAGGTGCAGGGCATCGTCGCGGGCGAACCCCGCATCGTCATCGAGCACGTCACCCGCATCCACCCGTCCTGCGCACCCGACTGGCCGGCGCCGCCCGACGGCGCCGGCGCGCATCGGGTCATCATCGAGGGCCGCCCGCGCATCGAAGTCACGGTCGAAGCCACCGACGAGGGCGAGAACCGGTCGGCGGGCGGGAACGCCACCGCGGTCGGCCGGCTGGTGGGCGCCATCGACTGGCTCGTGGACGCGAAGCCCGGACTCTACGACGCCCTCGACGTCCCCCTGCGCCCCGCCGTCGGCAAGCTCGGAAGGAGCCAGCGATGAACATCGACATCCCCGAGGGCAAGAACGCGATCGAGTACGTGTGGGGCGAGATGGTCCCCGGCATCGGGCCCGCCGCCTCGAACTTCTCCCTCGCGGTGTACGCCCACACCGCCCTGGGGCTGCGCGAGTTCGAGGCCGCTCGCCTGCGGATCGCGCAGCTCAACGGGTGCGCCTTCTGCCTCGACTGGCGGACCGAACGGGACGGACAGAAGGTCGAGGAGGAGTTCGCCGACGCGGTGACGCACTGGCGCACCACCGACGCCTTCGACGACCGCACCCGCCTGGCCGCCGAGTACGCCGAGCGGTACGCCCTGGATCACCACGGCCTCGACGACGAGTTCTGGTCGCGGATGACGGCGTACTACAGCCAGCGCGAGATCGTGGAGCTGAGCATGAGCATCGGCTCCTGGCTCGCGTTCGGCCGGCTCAACCACGTGCTGGGCCTCGACACCGTGTGCGTGATCGCTACAGATCGGTAGCGATGATCCTTTCGATGTTGCGTTCGGCGAGCGCGGTGATGGTGACGAACGGGTTGACACTGGCGTTGCCGGGGATCAGCGAGCCGTCGATGACGTACAGGCCGGGGTGACCGTGAAGACGGCCGTAGTTGTCGGTGGCCTTGTTCAGCACAGCGCCGCCGAGCGGGTGATACGTGAGGTGATCGCCCCAGATCTTGTACGAACCGAAAAGGTCGGTCCGGTAGATCGTCCCCTCCTTCGCGTTGATCTTGTCGAAGATCGTCCTGGCTGCGTCGATGGACGGCTGCTTCCACGCGGTCTGCCAGTTCAGGTCCGCCTTCTGGGTCGCGGCGTTCCAGGAGAACTCGGCGCGGTGCGGGTTCTTGGTGATCGACAGATAGAACGAGGCGTACGTCTCGATCCCGGTCGGCAGCGGCGCCACCTCGGCGAACGCGCCGCCGGCCGCCCAGTTGTCGATGCCGGCCGTGGGCATGGACGACTGGAGCTTGCCGGTCGCGTCCCACATGTGGTTGGCACGGCCGCACATGACGTTGCCGTTGTCGCCCCAGCCCTTGCCGGTCTCGTCGTTCAGACCGGGCAGCGCGCCGGTCGCCTTGAGCTTGATCAGCAGCTTACTGGTGCCGACACTGCCCGCCGCGAAGAAGACCTTGTCCGCGCTCACGCTCTTGGTGGCCGTGGTGGCGCCGCCGGTGTTGATCTGCTCGATGACGACCGTGTAGCCGCCGCCGGACGCCGCCGGGGTGACCGAAGTGACCCTGTGCAGCGGCGAGATGGTGACCTTGCCGGTCGCCGTCGCCCTCGCGAGGTAGGTCTGGAGCAGCGACTTCTTGCCGTGGTTGTTGCCGTAGAGGACCTCGCCCTCCAGCGCCGATGTGGGGACGGCTCCGGCCGCCTCCTGCTTCATGTACTCCCAGTCGTAGACGTTGGGCACGAAGACGAAGGGGAAACCGGAACGCTGGGCGTGCTTCCGGCCGACCCTCGCGTACTGGTAGCACGCGGCGCTCTCCCACCAGGCGGGGTCGACGGAGCTGACCCCGAGCCCGGCGTTGGCGCGCGGGTAGTAGACGTCGTACATCTCGGCGGCGTTGACCGTCGGGAGGACGGAGCCGAAGTTCTCGCGTCTGGGGGTGACCGCCATGCCGCCGTTGACCAGCGACCCGCCACCGACGCCGCGGCCCTGATAGACCGTGATGCCGCTGAAGTCCTCGGCGTCCAGGATGCCGGTGTGGCGGGGGACGTCCTTGTCGAGCGGGAAGCCGAGGAAGTTGCTGAGGGGCTGTTTGGTCTTGGTGCGGAGCCAGAACGACCGGTAGTCCGGCCTGGTCGTGTTGGCGAAGATCTTGCCGTCCGGACCGGGCCTGTCCCAGGACATGCCCATCTCGATCATGTGCACGTCGACGCCCGCCTGGGCGAGACGCAGAGCGGCGACCGAGCCGCCGTATCCGGTACCGATCACCAGCACCGGAACGTGAGCCCCGGAGGCGATCGGAGCGGCAGCGGGGGCGGCCTTCGCCCGAGCCGCCGGGGCGTGCCCGGCGAGGGCAACGCCCCCCAGAATGGAACCAGTTCCAGCGATGAACCCACGACGCGAGACGCCCTTGGAACCGGCACCACGCCCGCCAGTGGCAGTCATGTGATGTTCCTCACTCTCAGGTGAATGGGAACAGGTTCTACTGCTGCTGGCTTGTGAAGTCACTACATACCTGCAAGTAATCTGGTAGGTGCCCGGCCGCGTACCGACCGGGCACCGCCGGTCAGCAGCGCAGCCGGTCCTCCGTCACCGTTCCCTGCGCCGTCTTGATGCTCCGGTCGTAGCAGCCCGCCGTCCCGTACAGCCGGTAGCGCTCACTCGACGTGCCGACCGCGTGCCGCTGGTCGCGCGGGACGTTCGCGGTGTACGTCGCGTCGCCCTCGTACGCGTCGTCGAACCGAGACCAGGACACCCGTTTCCCGCCGCGCTCCGTGGAGGTGTCGGCACGGTCGCCGAGCGCGAGCACGGTACGCAGCCGGTCGCCGGCACCGAGGGTGGTCGTGCCGTCCATCGTGTACGTCCGGTGGGCGCGCACGGCGGTGGCCGGGCCGCGGCCGTCGGTGGTGACGGTCTCGTTGTCCGTCCACCTGCCCTTGAGGGCGTCCAGCTTCTCGCCGTCGGTCCAGCGGTGGACGGAGGTGTTGGTAAGCCTCCGGTCGACGGTGGTGACGACGCGCCCGTGCGAGGTGTTCACATGACCGGAGACGGTGAGCCGGTGACCACCCTTGGTGTCGAGGCGGTATTCCGAACCCGGCGTGTACGTGGAGGAGTTGGCCGGTGAGCCGTTGTCGTGCCGGGTCAGCGCGCCCGTAACCACCTTGCTCCCCTTGTCCTGCCACACCAGCACATTGACGGGCGTGCTCCAGCCGGTCCGCCCCTCGGGGACACCGACGACCGAGACCTCCACACGGTGCGGGCGGCCGTCGTTGAGCCTGCCCGCGAAGGGCGTCAGGTCGTACTGGATGGGCTTGATGTCGAAGGCGCGTGGGCCGGGGATCACGTACCAGAGGAAGGGGTTGGACCAGCCGCCCGTCCACACCGTCGGGAACGGCGCCGCGATTCCCGCGAGTTGCCCGTCGACCTTGATCTGGACCTCCCGGTAGGGGCCGTCCGGGGTCTTGCAGGAGTACGGCGCCTCCTCGGGGACGGACAGGTACCAGTACTCCTCGCAGCCGCCGCCCGAGCCCGTCGCGTACACCTCGGCGAGGATGCGTTCGGAGTTGCGCGGGGTGGTGAGGGAGTCCCCGCCGTCGAGGGTGAGGACGCGGTCCGGCGTGTTGGCGGCCGGCTTGGTGCGGCCTTCGGCGGCGTAGAAGGTCAGGGTCGCCCTGACGTCGATGATGCCGGTGTACGTCTCGTTGACGACATTGCCGATGAGCATTTCGACAGGCTGTTCGCGGCGCAGGGTGTCGCTGTAGCGGGTGACGTCCTTCTCCACGGACCAGGCGATTCCTTCGGGAGAGGGCTGCGGGGTGGAGGTGCGCAGTACCTCCACCCCGCCGATGTGCAGGTAGCCGAGGCGGTCGTACTGCCGTCCCGCGACCTTGCCTTCGAGGCGGAGCACCACCTTGCTCCAGCGGTCGCCGCAGTCCTTCGGGGGCGCGTATCCGCCCCGGTACGGCGTGAAGTCGCGGAACTGGGCCTGCGCGACGGTGACGTGGCAGGACCGGGTGCCGGGGGTCTCGACGGGTGGCGCGGCGGTGACGGGATCGTGCCAGTCGCGGCCGAATTCGACGGGCGGCTCAGCTGCGGCGGTGGCCGCTCCGGCCTGGCCCGCCCCGAACACCGATCCGGCGGCCAGGGCCAGGGCGGCGAGCACGCACATGACTTTTGGTCGTCTCATGCGTCAGGAGTGAAGCGTGGGACGGCCCGGAGCACCAGAGCGAGATGTTGGATCTTGGCGCGTTCTGTGTGCCGGCGCCCATAAATCGATTGCGATTTCAGGTGGAAAAACGCGAACCTTGCACGGTTTCGCCAGCCCAAGCCAACCCAAGCAAGCACACCGAGCCGTGGGACGTCATGCAGATTCGCGATCTTCCGTATCCCGATCCGGGCGTCCCCGACGTCCGGTCCGGTCCCCGATTCCTCTACTGGCTCGGGCGGAACCAGCTCGGCGGGCAGCTCAAGTCGCTCTCCTGGGGCCTGCTGCACCAGTTCGGTGTGGCAGGCCTGCCGCTGGGCGTGGGGCTCGCCGTACAGGCCGTGGTCGACAGATCCGGCAGCCGGCTGGCACTGGCCGCCGGGCTGATCGCCCTGCTGGGTGTGGCCGTCGCCCTCGGCGACACCATGCTGCACAGGACCGCCGTCACCAACTGGATCACCGCCGCCGCACGCGTGCAGCAGCTGCTGGCCCGCAAGACGGCGGAACTGGGGTCCGCGCTGACCCGCAGGGTCGCGGCGGGCGAGGTCGTCGCGGTCTCCACCGGCGACGTCGAGAAGATCGGCTGGTTCGTCGAGGCGCTCTCACGCTTCGCCGCCGCCGCGCTCACGCTCGTCGTCGTGTGCGTGGGGCTGATGGTCTACCAGCCCGCGCTCGGCATCGTCGTGGCCATCGGGGTGCCCGTACTGGCCCTGGCCGTACTGCCCTTGCTGCCGAAGGCGACCCGGCGGGCGGATGCCCAGCGCGAGAAGGCCGGCAAGGCCACCGAGCTGGCGTCCGACACCGTCGCGGGCCTGCGCGTACTGCGCGGTATCGGCGGCGAGGACCTGTTCCTCGGCCGCTACCGCAGCGCCTCGCAGGAGGTACGCAAGGCGGCAGTGCGCAGCGCCCGCATGTGGGCGCTGATCTCGGCCGTCCAGGTGCTGCTGCCGGGCCTGCTGCTGATCACGGTCGTGGTGTACGGCGCGAAGCTCACCCTCGACGGCCGGATCGCGGTCGGCGAACTCGTCACCGTCTACAGCGCGGTGACGCTGCTGCTTTATCCTCTCCGGCACTTCGAGGAGATCGCCATGGCGTACTCCTTCTCGCGGCCGTCCGCCAAGCGGGCCGCGCGGGTGCTGGCGCTGGAGCGCACGGCGTACGCGCCGGGTGACCCGGCGGCTTCCGCCGCCGAGGAGACCCCGGCCGGCGACCTGTACGACCCGGCCACCGGACTGCTCGCCCCCGCGGGCCGGCTCACCGCCGTCGTGTGCGGCGACCCGGACCTGGCGGGCGTGCTCGCGGAGCGCCTCGGCGGTCACGCCACCACGGACCCCGCCACCGGTGAAGCGGCGCCGCCTTCGGCGCTGCTCGGCGGGGTGGCGCTCGACGACCTGCCGCTCATCACCGCGCGCGGTGCGGTCCTGGTCCAGGACAAGGACCCGGTGCTGCTCTCGGGCACGCTGAGCGAGCTGCTCGACGTACCGGCTTCGGGGAACGTGGCGGCGGCGGACGCGCTGGACGCGGCCCAGTGCGACGACGTACTGGCCGCGCTCGCCCAGGCGTCGACGGACAGCACGGACGACCCGATGCGCACCCGCATCACGGAGCGCGGGCGTTCACTCTCCGGCGGCCAGCGTCAGCGCCTGGCGCTGGCGCGCTCGCTGGTGACCGACCCCGAGGTGCTGGTCCTGGACGAGCCGACCTCGGCCGTCGACTCGCACACCGAGGCGCGGGTCGCGGCGGGCGTGAAGCGGCTGCGGACGGGGCGTACGACCGTCGTCTTCGCGTCGTCGCCGCTGCTGCTCGACCAGGCCGACCGGGTGGTGCTCGTCCACGAGGGCGAGGTCGCCGCGGTGGGGGTGCACCGCGAACTGCTGCGCACCGACGCGCGGTACCGCGCGGTAGTCACCCGCGAGACAGATGCCGAGGACGCCGCGAGCGCCGAGAGCGCGCGGGCCATGGAACAGGCCGACGTACCCGTACTGGAAGAAATCGAGGAATCAGCATGATCGGCGTGGCGCCACCGACGTACGACCCGGCGGCACCGGAGTCGGCTGGGTTGTTGCCGACTCTGCCCGTCGGCAGTCCGGCGACCGTACGGACGTACGTGAGCGAGCTGATGCGGCGGCACCGCAGGGCGTTCGCCGTGCTCGTGTCGTTCAACGCGGTCGCCGTCATCGCCTCGATGGCGGGCCCTTACCTCCTGGGCTCGCTCGTCGAGGATCTGGCGGCCGGGGCGCGTGAGCTCCACCTTGAGCGTACGGCGGCGATCTTCGCGCTCGCCCTGCTCGTCCAGACGCTCTTCACCGGCCAGATGCGGCTGCGGGCCGCGATGCTCGGCGAGGAGATGCTGGCCGACCTGCGCGAGGACTTCCTCGTACGGGCGGTCGGTCTGCCGCCGGGCGTGCTGGAACGGGCGGGCACCGGTGATCTGCTGTCGCGCATCACCACCGACATCGACCGGCTGGCCAACGCGATGCGCGAGGCCGTGCCGCAGCTCGCCATCGGGGTGGTGTGGGCGGGGCTGCTGATCGGCGGCCTCACCGTCACCGCGCCGCCGCTGGCGCTGGCGGTGCTGGTGGCCGTTCCGGTGCTGGTCATCGGGTGCCGCTGGTACTTCAAGCGGGCGCCGTCGGCGTACCGCTCGGAGGCGGCGGGGTACGCGGCGGTCGCCGCGATGCTCGCCGAGACGGTGGACGCGGGGCGGACCATCGAGGCGCACCGCCTCGGCGGGCGCCGGGTGGCCCTGTCGGAGCGGCGGGTCAGGGAGTGGACGGCGTGGGAGCGGTACACGCTGTGGCTGCGGACCGTGCTCTTCCCCGTCATCAGCGTCACCCACATGACGATCCTCTGCTCGGTGGTGCTGATCGGCGGCGTCTTCGTCCTGGAGGGCTGGATCAACGTCGGACAGCTGACGACGGGCGCCCTGCTCGCGCAGATGCTGGTCGACCCGGTCAACCTCATCCTGCGCTGGTACGACGAACTCCAGGTCGCGCAGGTGTCGTTGGCCCGGCTCGTCGGCGTACGGGAGATCGAGCCGGACGCGGGTGACGCGAAGGTGGCGCCGGACGGGCGTGCGGTGCGCGCCGACGCGGTGCACTTCGGGTACCGGGCGGACGTCGACGTACTGCACAAGGTGACGCTGGACGTGGCGCCGGGAACGCGGATGGCCCTGGTCGGTCCCTCGGGCGCCGGAAAGTCAACCCTCGGACGGCTGCTCGCGGGGATCTACGCGCCGCGTACGGGGGAAGTGACCCTGGGCGGCGCCGAGTTGTCGCGGATGCCGGCCGAGCAGGTGCGCGCGCATGTGGCGCTGGTCAACCAGGAGCACCACGTCTTCGTGGGCTCCCTGCGCGACAACCTGCTGCTGGCCCGCACAAGCGCGCAGGACACCGACCTGTGGGCGGCGCTCGGCGCGGTGGACGCGGACGGCTGGGCGCGGGCGCTGGACGACGACCTCGACACCGAGGTCGGTTCCGGCGGCCACGCGCTCACCCCTGCGCAGGCGCAGCAGATCGCGCTGGCCCGACTGGTGCTCGCCGACCCGCACACGCTGGTGCTGGACGAGGCGACGTCACTGCTCGACCCGCGCGCGGCCCGCCACTTGGAGCGCTCGCTGGCCCGCGTCCTGGACGGCCGTACGGTCGTGGCGATCGCCCACCGGCTGCACACCGCGCACGACGCGGATGTGATCGCGGTGGTCGAGGAGGGCCGGATCACCGAACTGGGCAGCCACGACGAACTGGTGGCGGCAGACGGCGCGTACGCGGCACTCTGGCGCTCCTGGCACGGCTAGCGGCGGCGGGGGCAGCGGATCTCGCGGTCTTCGCCGATCTGAGTACGCGCACTCATGCGCCCCGCGCGCGCCGGCGCCAGTGTGCAGGCATGAGCAACGCTCGCAGTCGTCCCCGTCTTGCCGCCGACGTCCTGGCAGCACTCGCCGCGCTCCTCGTCGAGGCAACGGTGGTGGTCGGCGTGTGGTTCGTCGTCGGCATCAACGCATGGGCGGACAACAAGAGCGGCCGCGAGCCGGAGGGGCTGTCCTACGGGGCGCAGATGCTGATCGGCGCCGGCGCCGCGGGGGCCGTCGCGCTCGTCGTTGCCGTCTTCTGCGGCCGCGCCCGGATGTGGGTGACCACCTGGACGCAGGCGCTGGCAGCCGTGGTGCTCACCGTGGGCGTCCTGGGCTCGTTCGCGTACGAGCGCCACACCGCGCCCCCGCCCGCGCGGCCGGACCACGTGTGGGAACAACCGCCGTGCCGCAGCGGCACCGACTGCAGCGAGAGCGGCGGCTAGAGCCGGCACCGGGCGCGCCCGGCGTCTCGCAGGACCCCACCCCGTGCGGGGCGGAGTACGTAAGCGCGGTGGCCCCCACCCGAGCGGACGCCGTCCGTGCCCGACCTGGCCACGGGGGGCATGCCGCCCCGCCCACATGGACTCCCCCGTGCACCGCGGAGCGCGTAAGCACGGTGGACCCCCACCCGAGTGGGACGCCGTCCGTGCGCGACCTTGTCGCACCGGGGTGTCCGCCCCGCATGGACCGTCCCGCGCGAGGCGGGGTGCGTAACTGGGGTGGACCGCCACCCCAGAGGCGCCCTCCGTGGGCGCCCTCGTCGCACGGCGGGATGTCCGCCCCGCCCCACATGGACTGCCCCGTGCGGGGCGGGGCGCGTAAGCGCGGTGGACGCCGGCGCCGCTGCGCGTCGGTCAGGCCGCGACGTGTACTGGCTTCACCCCCGCTTCGTTGTGGCGCTCCGCCCATGCCGTCAGGGCCGCGCCGCAAGCGTGATCCACGTGGCGCAGGCCCGAGAGGTCGAGCTCGATCGGCCGGTCGCGGGGCAGCGCCTCCAGTTCGTCGAGGAGCTTCGGGAGCCGCAGGAAGGTCGCGTTGCCGAGGACACGGACGCGTACCGGGCCCTGCTCGTCCTCGTCGCCGCCAGAGACCTCCACATGGACGTGCGAGATCTCCCACGCCGACTTCGCGACCGCCAGCAGCAGGCCGATCAGTACCCCTTCGAACATGTTGGTCACCACGATCGCGAGCGCCGTAGTGCCGAGCACCACCGCCTCACCGCGGTGTTCGCGCCACAACGGGACGAGTTCCTTCACCGGGATCAGCTTCCAGCCCGCGTGCACCAGCACACCGGCCAGCGCCGCCACCGGAATCACGCCGAGCGCCGCCGGGAACGCCGCGGCGAAGACGAGCAGCCATACCCCGTGCAGCACGCGGGAGGCCTTGGTGCGCGCCCCCGCCTGCAAGTTGGCGGAGCTGCGTACGATCACCGCCGTCATCGGCAGCGCGCCGAGCATTCCGCACACCGCGTTGCCCGCGCCCTGGGCGACGAGTTCCTTGTCGTAGTCGGTCCTCGGGCCGTCGTGCAGCCGGTCCACCGCGGCCGCGCTGAACAGGCTCTCGGCCGACGCGATCAGGGTGAAGGCGACCACCGTGCCCAGCAGACCGACCTCGGCGAGCTGTGCCAAGTCGGAGACGCCCGGCGGCTGTACGGCGTCGAGCAGCCCCTTCACCTCGACCCGCGCGACCGGCGGGTCGAAAACTACCGCCGCCACGGTCGCGAGGGCGACCGCCGCGAGCGGGGCGGGCAGCACGCGCGCCGCCGCGGGAATCCTCGGCCACAGCACCAGCACCGCCACCGTGCCGACCCCGATGCCCAGCGCGGCCAGGGCCGGTCCCGAGCCAAAGGTGTCGGCCGCCAGCCCCGGCAGGCCGCCGATCTTCGCGAGGCCTCCGGCGGGCGCCCCGGCGTCGGCCAGGGCGTACAACTGGCCGGCGATCAGCACCAGGCCGATACCGGCGAGCATGCCCTGCACCACCGCGATCGAGATCGCCCGGAACCAGCGGCCCAGCCGAAAGGCGCCCATCGCGAGCTGCAGCACTCCGGCGCCCAGCACGATCGCGCCGAGTGCGCCGATCCCGTACTCCTGCACGGCCTCGTACACGAGCACGGTCATCCCGGCCGCCGGGCCGCTGACCTGGAGTGAGCTGCCGGGCAGCAGTCCGGTGACGAGTCCGCCCACGATCCCGGTGACCAGGCCCAGTTCGGCGGGTACGCCGGAGGCGACGGCCACGCCCACGCACAGCGGCACCGCCACCAGGAAGACGACGAGCGAGGCGGTGAAGTCGGCACGGAGGTCACCCGGACCGCGCCGTCCCCCGAAGCGCTTCGCAACGGCCTTGATGACGGTGTTCACACCGGCGCTCACAGCGGGAGGAACGCGTCGGCGGCAGGCTGGTGCGCCAGGACCAGTCCCGTGTCCACGGCGTAGAACCAGCCGTGCAGCCGCAGTTGTCCGGCGGCCAGCCGCTCTGCCACGCAGGGGTAGGCGCGCAGCCGCTCCACCTGCTCGCGGACGTTGCGCTGGACGGCCGCCGCCACCTCCGTGTCGGCGTCCGCGTGGAGTTCCGCCAAGTCGTCCGGCAGCTGGCTGTTCAGCCAGCCCTCGACCGCCGGTACGGCGCCGAGGTCCTCACCGCGCACCCGCGCGCCGATGGCCCCGCAGTGGGAGTGCCCGCACACCACGATGTCGGGGACCCGCAGCACACTCACCGCGTACTCGATGGTCGCGGCCTCACCGCTCGGCCGGTCCGGGCGGTAGCCGGGCACCGCGTTGCCCGCCGTACGCAGCTCGAAAAGCTCGCCGGGGCGCGCGCCGGTGATCAGGGAAGGAATGACGCGGGAGTCGGAGCAGGTGATGAAGAGCGCCTGCGGTGACTGGCCTGCCGCCAGCCGCCCGAACCACTCGCGCTGCTCGTCGCGCGCCGCTATCCGTTCGCCCAGGGAGCGGGCATGGTCGATGAAGGTCTGCATGGGGGGGTCGCCTCCAGGAGCGATGACAGTGCCGGGATGTGACGGATCAGTACGTACGGGAATCGGTCCGTACGGGCCGCGTCATCAGCAGCGGAAAACCTGGAGGGCGACGGGGAAGTCCCCGGATCTCGACGGCGCGTGGCAGTACGCCGCGCCGCCGTCGGCGGGAAGGGCGTGCCGCGGGAGCTCCACGGGCGGGGAGGACAGGGCGCAGACCGCATGGACGGCCGTCTGCGGGGCGCCGGTCTCCGGCCGCTGCGCCCGGCGGACCTGACCGTGGTGGGCCGTGGAATCGGAGTCGGGGGGCGAACAGGAACCCTGCGCGGCCACCGGCGGCGCCGTCCCGGGTTCGGCAACGGCCGCGGGACCGTCAGCAGAAGGCTTCGCCACGGCGTGGCCGGTCGCCACCGTGAGGGAGAGCAGAGCGAATACCGCCAGCAGCAGCGCCTTGGCGGCCGCGGTGATCCGCAGCACTGTTTCCCCTCCCCGTGACGTCGTATCGAAGATCGCCACCATTGTGTCCTGGAAGAGGTACTGGACAGCAACTCGGGAATTTACAACGCCGTTAACTCTCCGCGAACAGGTCCACATCACCCCCGCGGGGACGGTCCGGACGGCGACGGCCGCCCGGACCGCTCCCGCGGCACGACGCTGTCAGCGGCTGCCGTGTACCTCCAGCGCCGCCCGGACCGCGGACTCCAGCGCCCCTTCGATCCAGGCGGGCTTGAGCGAGGTGTGACACCCGGCGAAGTGCAGCGGGCCTTCGCGGGTGCCCATGTCCGGGAAGATTTCGGTGTGCTGGCCGGGCAGGAGTACGGACGCCTCCCCGTAGGCGTACGGGTCGCGCTGCCAGCTTTGCGTGCGGCCGACGCCGGTGAAGAAGACCTCCAGCCGCTGCCCGTACACCTCCTGCATGCCGCGCAGCGCCAGCGCGTACCGGGCCTCGTCGTCGTAGGAGTCCCAGCGCCGGGCGTCGTCCGCCCAGCTGTACGAGGCCAGTACGACGCCTCCGTCGCTGCCCGGCACGGGGTGGGACGGGTTGAACATGAAGCGGTTCGGGTTGTCGGTCACCGACCCGCCGCCGATGACCTCCGCCGCCTCGGGCTGGTCGCGGGAGACCCAGCAGTGTGCCGCGTAGTGCGTGCGCTGTGCCTCGGAGAGGTGCCCGGGCGGCACGGAGGGGTGGGCTCCGAGCAGCCGTCCGTCGTTCGCGACCCGGCCCTTGCGGTAGGCGTCGTACAGGCCGGGGTCCATGGCGTTCAGCTCGCGCCGCCAGTCGTCCTCGCTCAGCTCCCACCACCGGCGGCTGAATTCGAGCAGGACCTTGGTGGCACTGTCGTAGTGCACCTCGCAGACGGCCCGGCGCTTGCCGTACGAGAGCTGGGGCGAGACCTGGACGTGCCGCAGGCCGGAGAAGGGGATGGTGACGATGGCGGTGTCGCCGGAGAACTGCTCGCGCACCACTTCGCCGTCGCGCCCCTCGGAAACGGTGTGCAGCCGCACGCGCGGCCCCGGGGCGCCCGCGTCGCGGGTTTCGATGCGGGTGACGCGCCGGTCGAAGCGCACTTCGTCGCGTACGTCGTCGAGGAGGGCGTCCGCGAGGACCGCGGTGCCGCCGGTCAGCTCGTAGAACTTGGTGCCGGGGCTGATCAGGGACGCGCCCATGAAGCTGTGCATGAAGGACAGCGGGAGCCGGGACGTCATGTTCTCCAGCGTGCCGATGAGGTCGATCGTCCGCGTGTCGAGCTTCGCGTGCTCGGTGAGGAAGCGGTACATCGACCAGTCGCCGAAGCGCTGGACGATCCGGGCCCAGCCTTCGACCAGCTGGGGCATCGGCTTGTTGACGCGGGTGCCGTCGGGCCGGCGGGTGCTGTACTCGTCGCGGACCGGGTCGAGGGCGCGGCGGACGATCTCGGAGGCGGGGACATTCACGTACTCGCGCGGCACGCCGAAGGACCGGTTGATCGCCTGCGGGTTCTTCGCGTAGTCGCCGCGCCGGGCCCTGATCCCGTTGACGCGGATCCATGTGCGGTACACCGGCTTACCGTCGGGGTCGGTGTCGATGTAGTAGAAGGGCCGGCGTTCGATGCCGAGATGGTCGATCAGCCCGATGACCAGGGGGTGGCTGCCGGGGATGCGCATGGCGCCCGCCTCGGCGTACTGCTTCGGATCGGCGAACGGCTGCTTGGCGTTCTCGTGGCCGCCGGTACGGAAGGTCTTGATGCGGCCACCCGCGCGGTTTCCGTTGGCCTCCACGACGGTGACCCGGTGACCGGCTCGCTTGAGCAGCGACGCGGCGACCATCCCGGCCGGTCCCGCGCCGATGACCAGCACCTTCTTCCGCGCGGCGCCGGCCCTCGGGAGCCCGTCACGGAGAAGGATCTTCTCGTACCTGGGGACGAGGGGTTTGTTGTCCTCATCGACCACCAGCAGGGCGCGGGCGACGGTGAGGCACGTCTGCCAGTCGGCGGTGGAGCGGGGCGCGGCGGGCGCGGCGGCGGCCGCCTCTGCGGGAGCAGCCGCCCCGGCGACGGTGGTGACGGCGGCGGCCGTAGCCACCGCGCCGGTACGGGCACTGAATTGACGACGCGTCAACTTCGGGGATTCCATGATCTCAAGAACTGGATCTTGGCCCGCGCGGCAGCGGGTCCGCGTCAGGATTCACCCGAACGGAACGCGTCATATGAAGTTCATCGCCGCCGCGCCGCCCACTCCCCCGAGCAGCATGAACACCGGCATGAGCACCTTCAGCTCCACCCAGCTGCCCGCGCGGAACCGCAGCGCCTTCGGCGGGCCGATCGGGTACCAGCGCTTGCGGCCGACCGGGATCGGCCACAGGATCGGGCAGCCGGAGACGGTGAGCGCGTCACCGATGTCGTGCACCAGCGCACCGAGCACGATCGGCAGGCCGAGCCACAGGTACTCCTGGCCGTCGCCGGTGAACAGCCAGTCGGCGCCGTTGCCCGGTTTGTCCAGTACGCCCGCCAGAATCCACGCGCTCGTCGCGCCGAGCAGCCACACCAGGATGTCGCTGGACATCCTGGCGGCCCGCCACAGCAGGCCTTCCACCGCCAGCACCAGGTGGATGAAGAGGAGCGCGAGGACCGCCCAGCGTCCGCCGGTGTACGCCAGGGCCGACGCACCGGCGCCGATCATGACCGCCCACAGCCAGGTGTGGGTGAGGGTGCGGTGGCCGCCGGTCCTGCGCGGGTCGGAGGGCTTTTTTGTCGCCTTGTAGACGGCATACGACAGCTTGTCGACGATCTCGCACATGCCCTTGGACACCGGTCCGAAGGCGCGCGAGATGGTCGCGGACTTGTGGTCGAGGTCGGGAGCGAGGGCCGCGCCCGCGCAGATCAGGGCGCCGACGACGATCACGGGCCACGGCATCGGATGTCCGGCCGCGGCTGCCGCCGCCCCCACCCCCAGCCAGGCCGCTGCTCCTGACAGTGAGTGCGCCGGTCCCATCATGGTCGTTCCCCGCCCCGTTTGCTCTTGTGGTGTGGCCCAGTTGACACGGCAGCGTATCGCTCGTGATCTTCGTGCGACCGACCGGTTCCCTGTTCAGGGGGGAAGCCAGGCAAGATGGGGGCGTGACCCTTATCGATCAGATGCCCCCGACCGCCGACCCCGATGCCCTTTTCGAGGCTTTCTCCTCATGGGCCGAGGGCCAGGGCATCAGTCTCTATCCCGCTCAGGAGGAGGCGCTGATCGAGGTGGTCTCGGGCGCGAATGTGATCTTGTCCACCCCCACCGGCTCCGGCAAGAGCCTGGTGGCGGCCGGTGCGCACTTCACCGCCCTGGCCCAGGACAAGGTGACCTTCTACACCGCGCCGATCAAGGCGCTGGTCTCGGAGAAGTTCTTCGACCTGTGCAAGCTCTTCGGTACGGAGAACGTCGGCATGCTGACGGGCGACGCGTCCGTCAACGCCGACGCCCCGGTCATCGCCTGCACGGCGGAGGTACTGGCCTCCATCGCGCTGCGCGACGGCAAGCACGCCGACATCGGCCAGGTCGTGATGGACGAGTTCCACTTCTACGCCGAGCCGGACCGCGGCTGGGCCTGGCAGATCCCGCTCCTGGAACTGCCGCAGGCGCAGTTCATCCTCATGTCCGCGACGCTCGGCGACGTCTCGATGTTCGAGAAGGACCTGACCCGCCGCACGGGCCGCCCGACATCCGTCGTGCGCTCCGCGACCCGCCCGGTCCCCCTCTCCTACGAGTACCGCCTGACACCCATCACCGAGACCCTGACCGAGCTGCTCGATACCAAGCAGGCGCCGGTCTACATCGTGCACTTCACGCAGGCGGCGGCCGTCGAGCGGGCGCAGTCGCTGATGAGCATCAACATGTGCTCGCGCGAGGAGAAGGACCGGATCGCCGAGCTGATCGGCAGCTTCCGCTTCACCACGAAGTTCGGCCAGAACCTCTCGCGGTTCGTGCGGCACGGGATCGGCGTCCACCACGCGGGCATGCTGCCCAAGTACCGCAGGCTCGTCGAAAAGCTCGCGCAGGCAGGCCTGCTGAAGGTCATCTGCGGTACGGACACGCTCGGCGTCGGCGTCAATGTCCCGATCCGTACGGTCCTCTTCACGGCCCTCACCAAGTACGACGGCACCCGCGTACGCACCCTCCGCGCCCGGGAGTTCCACCAGATCGCGGGCCGCGCCGGCCGGGCCGGCTTCGACACGGCGGGCTTCGTCGTCGCGCAGGCGCCCGAGCATGTCGTCGAGAACGAGAAGGCGCTCGCCAAGGCGGGCGACGACCCGAAGAAGCGCCGCAAGGTGGTCCGCAAGAAGGCCCCCGAGGGCTTCGTGGCCTGGTCGGAGACGACCTTCGACAAGCTCATCGGCTCCGACCCCGAGCCGCTGACCTCCCGCTTCCGCGTCACGCACACCATGCTGCTGTCGGTCATCGCCCGCCCCGGCAATCCCTTCGCCGCCATGCGCCACCTCCTGGAGGACAACCACGAGCCGCGCAAGGCGCAGCTGCGGCACATCCGCCGGGCGATCGCCATCTTCCGCTCGCTGCTCGACGGCGGCGTGGTGGAGATGCTGGAGACCCCGGACGCCGACGGCCGTTCCGTACGCCTGACCGTCGATCTCCAGCATGACTTCGCACTCAACCAGCCGCTGTCGACCTTCGCGCTGGCCGCGTACGAGCTGCTGGACCCGGATTCCCCCTCGTACGCCCTGGACATGGTGTCCGTCGTCGAGTCGACCCTCGACGACCCCCGCCAGATCCTCGCCGCCCAGCAGAACAAGGCGCGCGGCGAGGCGGTCGGCCAAATGAAGGCGGACCGCGTCGAGTACGAGGAGCGCATGGAGCGGCTCCAGGAGATCACGTACCCGAAGCCGCTGGAGGAGCTGCTGTGGCACGGGTACAACGTGTACCGCAAGAGCCACCCGTGGGTCGGCGACCACCCGGTGTCGCCGAAGTCCGTGGTGCGTGACATGTACGAGCGGGCCATGACGTTCGCCGAGTTCACCTCGCACTACGAGCTCGCCCGCACCGAGGGCATCGTGCTGCGCTACCTGGCGGGCGCGTACAAGGCCCTTGAGCACACTATCCCGACCGACATCAAGTCCGAGGACCTGGAGGACCTGATCGCCTGGCTCGGTGAGCTGGTCCGCCAGGTCGACTCCAGCCTCCTCGACGAGTGGGAGCAGCTGGCCAACCCCGAGGTGGAGACGGCCGAGCAGGCGCAGGAGCGCGCCGACCAGGTCAAGCCCGTCACGGCGAACGCGCGGGCGTTCCGGGTGCTCGTACGCAACGCCATGTTCCGCCGCGTCGAGCTGGCCGCCCTGGACAACGTCCGGGAGCTGGGCGAGCTGGACGGCGAGTCCGGCTGGGACGAGGACAAGTGGGGCGAGGCCATGGACGCGTACTGGGACGAGTACGACGACCTGGGCACCGGGCCCGACGCCCGCGGTCCGAAGCTCCTGATGATCGAGGAGGACGCCGAGCACGGACTGTGGCGCGTCCGCCAGATCTTCGCCGACCCGAACGACGACCATGACTGGGGTATCAGCGCGGAGGTCGACCTCGCCGCCTCGGACGAGGAGGGCCGGGCGGTCGTCCGCGTCACCTCGGTAGGCCAGCTGTAGAAGAGGAGAAGCACCCGTGACGACGAACCCCGCCGAACGGCTCGTCGATCTGCTCGACCTGGAGCAGATCGAGGTCAACATCTTCCGCGGCCGCAGCCCGCAGGAGTCCCTGCAACGGGTCTTCGGCGGGCAGGTCGCGGGCCAGGCCCTAGTCGCGGCGGGACGTACGACCGAGGGTGAGCGGCCCGTGCACTCGCTGCACGCGTACTTCCTGCGGCCCGGCCGCCCCGGCGTGCCGATCGTCTACCAGGTGGAGCGGGTGCGGGACGGGCGTTCCTTCACCACCCGGCGGGTCACGGCGGTCCAGCAGGGCCGGACGATCTTCAACCTGACCGCTTCCTTCCACCAGCCGGAGGAGGCCGCCTTCGAGCACCAGCTGCCGCCGCGCCTCTCCTTCCCGGACCCGGATTCGCTGCCGACGGTGGTGGACGAGATCCGCGAACACCTCGGGGAGCTGCCGGAGGCGCTGGAGCGGATGGCCCGCCGCCAGCCCTTCGACATCCGGTACGTCGACCGGCTGCGCTGGACCGCCCAGGAGATCAAGGCGGCGGACCCGCGCAGCGCGGTGTGGATGCGGGCGGTCGGACCGCTGGGCGACGACCAGCTCGTACACACGTGCGCGCTGGCGTACGCGTCCGACATGACGCTGCTGGATGCGGTCCGTATCCCGGTCGAACCCCTCTGGGGCCCGCGCAATTTCGACATCGCGTCGCTGGACCACGCGATGTGGTTCCACCGGCCGTTCCGGGCGGACGAGTGGTTCCTGTACGACCAGGAGTCCCCCATCGCGACGGGAGCACGGGGGCTGGCGCGCGGCCGGATCTACGACCGTGCGGGCAACTTGCTGGTGTCGGTGGTGCAGGAGGGGCTGTTCCGCCGGCTGCCGCCGTCCTGACGCGGATAGGGCCCTGCTATGGGGCGCATTCGTGAATCGCGCATTGTGACGAGCCCTCCTCCTGCGCGAGCCTGGCCAGGTCCGGCCTCCCATCGGGTGCCGGTGAGTCCAGCGCGTCCAGTGAAGGGGAGGGCATGGCAAAGCACCTTCGGCTCAACTTCATCGACGGACAGTGGATCCCGGCGGAATCGGGACAGCTCCGCGAGAACATCAATCCGGCCGACTTCGCCGACGTCATCGGTGAGTTCGCCGAATCCGGCGGGGTCGACGTGGACCACGCGGTCGAAGCGGCCTCGGCCGCACTTCCCGCCTGGCGCGGGCTCGGGCCGGTCAAGCGGGCGGCGTATCTGGCCGGCGCCAGTCGCCTCCTCGGCGAGCGCGCCGAGGAGGTCGCCGCCGTCATCACGCGCGAGCAGGGCAAGCTGCTGAGCGAGGCGCGCGGCGAGGTGAGCAGGGCGCGGGCCGTCGTCGACTTCACGGCGGGGCAGGCGCGGCTGCTGGGCGGGGTGACGGCTCCGGCGGAGGAGGAACGTACCTTCGCGTACACCTTCAGGAAGCCGATCGGGGTCGTGGGTCTCGTGGCGCCGTGGAACTTCCCGCTGGCCATACCCCTGTGGAAGGTCGCACCCGCGCTGCTCTCCGGGTGTACGGCGGTGCTGAAGCCGTCGCCCCTGACACCGCTCACCTCGGCGCTGCTGGTCGAGATCTTCCAGCAGGCGGGCGTGCCCGACGGGGTGCTGAATCTGGTGCAGGGCGATGTGGCGGCGGGTGAGGCACTGGTGGCCAACGCGGAGGTGGCGGGCATCAGTTTCACCGGTTCGCTGCCGGTCGGCACCGCCATCCACGCGGGCGGGGCGCACCGGCTGCTCCGTACGCAGCTCGAACTCGGCGGCAAGAACGCGCTGATCGTGTGCGACGACGCCGATCTCGGCAAGGCGGTGGACGCGGTCGTGCACGGCGCGTTCGGGCAGGCGGGGCAGCGGTGTTCGGCGACGAGCCGGGCGGTGGTGGATGTGCGGGTGCGGGATGAGTTCCTGGAACGACTCGTCGAACGGGTCGCGGACCTGCGGGTCGGGCCCGGGGACGATCCCGCGTCGCGGATCTGCCCGGTCGTCAACACCGCGCGCATGGACGCGGCTCTGGCGGCGATCGCGGGGGCGCAGCGGGACGGCGGCAAGGTGCTGTGCGGGGGCGGACGGGAGGAGCGGGAGGATCTGGCGGAAGGGTGTTACGTACGGCCGACTGTCATCCGCGATGTGCCGTGGGACAGCGAGCTGGCCCAGGAGGAGGTGTTCGGGCCGGTGCTGGCGGTGGTCGACGCGGAGGGGTTCGACGAGGCGATGTCGATAGCCAATTCGGTGAAGTACGGGATGTCGGGGACGATTTTCACTGCCTCGCAGTCGCGGGCGTTCGAGGCGATCGACCGCTTCGAGGCGGGGATGCTGCATGTGAACCGGCCGGGTGTCGGGGCGTACGCGCATCTGCCGCATGTCGGGTCGAAGGCGTCGCAGTACGGACCGCCGGAGTGCTCGCCGCAGGTGTGGGACTTCTACACGGAGTGGCGCTCGGCGTGCATCAGTTACTGAGGGGCATGCTGAGGCCATGACTTCTTCCTCTTGGCCTCGGCATCTCGACGTGGGGGCCGTGCGATTCGCACGGCCCACCGCGCGTTACGACGACGTCCTTGCCTTCTACCGTGACGACTTGGGGCTGCCGGTCCTCGGGCAGTGGCGGGGGCATGAGGGGCATGCTGGGTACGACGGGTTGCTGTTCGGGCTGCCGGGCAGTCCGGTGCACATGGAGATCACGCAGCACGGTTCGCCACCGCGAGTTCCGGAGCCGCATCCCGAGAACCAGCTCGTGCTGTACCTGCGGGGCGCGGCTGCGGTGGACGCGGCGGTGCGGCGGATGCGGGAGCGGGGGCATGAGCCGGTGAAGGCGGCGAATCCGTACTGGCCGGAGCGGGGCGCGGTGCTTTTCGCCGACCCGGACGGCTGGCTTGTGGTGCTGGCGCCGTGGGTGTTCGGGGAGGATCCGGTCCCTGTGCCGGTGCCTATGCGGCTGGCGTAGGGCTTTTCCCCCACCCCGCCCCTTCCCGAAACTGGGGCAAGCCCCAGGCCCCGGACGGGCTGGATGGTTGCCGCAACGCGGCACTATTCAGCCCCTCCGGCGTTTGAGGAGCGGGGTCTGGGGCAGCGCCCCCACGCGGCGGAGCCGCAAAGTGTCACAGCGGGAAGGGGCGGGGTGGGGAAAAGGCCCGCCGCAGGCGCCCCGCCCCCGCCCCCGTGCCGGGTCAGCGGCCTGCGATTACCTCCTCCGCCAGGCCGAAGGAAAGCGTCATCCCGGCGCCGCCCACTCCATTGACCACCGTGACGCCCGGCTCGGGCTCCGCGATCAGGTCGGTACGGCCGTCCCGCAGCGACGGGTAATAGCCGGCCCACCGCTCCGTGATCTCCGGATTCGGCAACTGGGCGAACGTACCGAGGTAGTCGACGATCGCCCGGTTGATCTCCTCGCTCTCGAACGGGTCGAGCGTCTTCGCGTACGCATGGCTGTCGCCGATGGTCAGCCGGCCGTCCGCGGTCTGGGACAGGAGGACGTGGATGCCGTTCTCGCGGTGGAAAGGCATCTGGTCAGCCATCCGCGCCGCCAGCCGCTCCTTCGACTCGCAGTCGTCGAACGCCGCGTAGTGCAGCAGCGTCAGACCGCCGCACAGCATCGGGCCGAGCTGCCAGCCGTCCGGCTGCGGGCCCGTGCGCAGCATCTGGAGCTTGCAGCGCATCAGGTGCCGCTGCGAGGCGAAGACCTCGGGGTAGAGGGTCTCGAAGTCGTTGCCGCTGCACACGAAGACGCGGCCGACCTCCCAGTCGCCCGCCGTGGTCGACACGCCGGGCAGGTTGATGCCGCGTACGGTCGTGCCGAACCGTATGTCGACGCCGTACTCGGCGGCCAGGTGCGCCGCGACCGCCGGTATCGCGCGGCGCGGGTCCACGTTCAGCTCGGTCGGGCTCCACATCGCGGCGAGCAGCCCGTCGGCGCGCGCCGTGGTGCTGCGCTCCAGCGTCTCCCGCGCCGTGATCATCCGGGCACCGCGCTCCCGAGCCGGCGGCGTGATCGCGAGGAACTCCTCCAGGACCGCGACCTCGTCGGGATGGTGGGCGAGGTGCAACGAGCCGCTCTGGGCAGCCCACAGGCCCGTCTTGGCCGCGATCTCCAGCCAGATCTCGCGGCTGCGCAGCGCCCGCTCGTAGATCGCGCCGCGCTGCTGGCCGATCGACCAGATCATGCCGAAGTTGCGGATGGAGGCGCCGACGGCGAAGTCGTCGCGCTCGAACAGGACGACACGGTCGCCCCGCTTGGCGGCGGCGAGCGCGTGGGCGAGGCCGACGATGCCTCCGCCGACCACGGCGGTGTCGGCTCGGTTGACGGTCGTCATGGTCGTCATGGGGTCCGGTCCCCTCTCAGGGCGTACAGCGGGAAGGTGAAGGCGCGGCACGGGACGTACCGTTACGTACCGTTACGCGGTACGGGGAAGCCTGTTCCAGTGCGGCAGCATCAGCAGGCCCGCCAGCAGCGCGGCCCCGGCGAAGCCGGTGAACAGCGCCTCGCCCGACAGGAAGCCCGGCAGCAGTCCGCCCAGGATCGCGCCGACCGAGCCGCAGCCGTTGACCAGACCGGCGGCGGTGCCCGCGCCCTTGGCGGAGCCGAAGTCGACCGCGGCGACGCAGGAGATCATCGCGTCGGCGGCGTACACGGAGAGGCCGATCACCGCGAGGACGGCGATCATCACCTGGGCGCTGCCGGCCGCCGTGAGCGGCATGAACAGCGCGAGCGCGCCCGTCAGTACACCGAGCGCGATGACGCAGGCCGGCACGCGGCGGGACTGGAAGACCCGGTCGGAAAGCCAGCCGACGAGGACGGGAGCGAGTACGCCCGCGACGCCGAAGGCGACCGGGATGAGCGTGGCGCCGACTTTGTCGATCTCGGGGAGGCGGCGGCTTACGATCACCGGGCCCCAGAGGAGGATGGCGTACCGGGCGGGCTTGAGCAGGAAGTACGCGAGGCCGAGTGTGAGCACCATGCGGTCGCGCAGCGTGTCGCGGTAGAGCGCGAGGCCGGTGACCGCCGGGGCCTCGGTGGAAGCCGGTGCGTCGTCGGTGTGCTCGTCCAGGCCCGCGTCCTTGGGCGAGTCGCGCTGGAAGAGCAGGAAGAGCACCAGGACGACGGCGAGGCTCGCCGCGCCGGCCAGGAAGGCGACCCGCCAGCTGTCGAACACCGCGTACGCGATCCAGCCGAGGAACGGCGGGGCGGCGAGACCTCCGAACGCGTAATTGGTGCTCCACAGCCCCAGGACGCGGCCGCGCTCCTTCACCGTGAAGAAGTTGCCCATGTTCTTGCACAGCGGCGCCCAGCCCGCCGACTGCGAGAGCCCCTGGAGGACCATCGCGCCGCCGAACACCAGCAGGGCACTGCTCACGCCCATCACGCAGGCCGCGACGACCGCCCCGATCATGCCGCCGATCACCACGACGCGCGGACCGAAGCGGTCGGCCCACATGCCCCACAGGAATTGGCCGGCGGCGTAGGCGGCGAGGTAGACCGCGTCGATGACACCGAGCGCGCGCTCGGTGAGCACCGTGTTCACCGCGGGGTCTTCCAGGATGCCGAGCTTGGCGACGGAGAAGGCCTGCCGTGCGAAGTAGAAGCCCGCGTACGCGAGCCAGGTGATCGCGAATATCTGCCGGCGCCAGCGCGCGGCGCGGGCGGACCGCAGGACCGGTGAGACCTGGTCCAGCGCTTCGCGAGTGGTGATCTTGGTTCTTGGTTCTGGTCCTTGCTGTGGTGCGAGGTCGGCCATGGCGGTGTCCTGTCCTCGACGTACGTGAAGGGTTGGGGAGTTGTACGAGTTGAGCGGTCGTACGCGGGTGTGGCTCGGCCCCGGCGCACGCCTCAGCAGCGCGCCGGGGCCGGGTCAAGGGGGAAGGGGGGAAGGGGGAAGGGCGTCAGGCGGTGAGCGAACGGCCCGCCGCCAGGGCGTTGCCCACCCAGTAGGCGTCGAAGTTGCGCAGCCGGTGCCCCTCGGGAAGCGGCCCGGTCGGTGTGTTCACCAGGAACGGCACCTTCTGCTCGGTGAGCCCGCCGTGCGAGCGCAACGGCTCCTTGAAGCCGGAGATGTCGTGCCGGGCGGGGGTGGTGCCCAGCGCCGTGTTGCGCTCGGCGATGACGACGATGTCGCCGATCCGGTCCCCGGGGAGTTCGAAGCGCTCACACGCCTCCTCGCGGGTCAGGACGGTGTCCACGCCGTCCAGCGCGGCGATTTCGCCCACCAGGGCCGCGATGTCGGCGTCCGCCGGCAGGTGCACGGTGGCGTACGACCCGAGCGCGCCGTGGTGCACGGTGTACGGGTCGGTGATCGGCAGGATGACCCGCGCCGCCGCCGCGCCGAGCCGCGCGTCCAGGACGTCCTGGAGGAAGACGACCTGCGCCACGCCCTCCGCGTCGCTCTTGGCGTTCATGCCGTGGTCGGCGGTGACGACGAGGACCGCGCCGAGGGCGTCGATCTGCTCGAAGTAGCCGTCCAGCATGGCGTAGAAGTCGTTCGCGACGGGGGACCCGGGCGCGTGCTTGTGCTGGATGTAGTCCGTCAGCGACAGATACATCAGGTCGGGACGGTCCTTTTCCAGTACGTCGGTGCCCGCGGCCATCACCAGCTCGCTCAGCTCCGCGCTGTAGACGGAGGGCAGTTCCATGCCGACGCGTTCGAGGACCTTGCTGATGCCGTTGTCCTCGTCCGTCACCTGGTCGGCCTTCTCGGCGGAGAACACCACCCCGTCGACCAGGTCACGGCCGAGCAGCCGGCGCAGCTTGTCCTTCGCGGTGATGACCGCGACCTTCGCTCCCGCCCGCGAGAACTCCGCGAACAGCGTCGGTACGCGCAGCAGAGCCGGGTCGTTCATCATGACCTCGGTGCCGGTCCCGGTGTCGTAGAAGTAGTTGCCGCAGATGCCGTGCACGGCGGGCGGCGCGCCGGTGGCGATGGAGAGGTTGTTGGGGTTGGTGAAGGACGGCATGGTGCAGTCCGCCCGCAAGTCGCTGCCGCGCTCCAGCATTTTCTCCAGGAAGGGCATCCGGCCGTCCGCGATCGCCCGCTCGTGATAGGCGTCCTCGCTGCCGTCGATACAGACCACGACGACGGGCCGCTGGGGCCAGGCGTAGCCGCGCCCGTTCACCTCGAGCACCTTCATGTACGGATCCACCCCTGAGGTCGAAGTAACGAAGCGGTGGTTCCCGCGTCGTGCTCCATGGGTAGCACCGGGCGGGGCCGCCGCAGAACCCACGGGATTGCTATGACGGCCATAGCCGATTTCAGGCCATCCCGGCCCCTCCCCAGCAGGTCGTTTCGCGGCTAGGCTCACCGCTCACCGCGCCGGTGATCAACGTCAGGGGGCCCGTGGAACTCAACCTCCACCGACTGTGGATCTTCATGCAGGTGGTCGAGCACCACGGCTTCTCGGCGGCCGCGCAGAAGCTCTACATGAGCCAGCCGTCCGTCTCCAACCAGGTGCGCCGGCTCGAACAGTCCCTGCGCGTCACGCTCATAGACCGCTCGGGCGCCCGGATCCGGCCGACCGCCGAGGGCGAGGTCCTGGCCGAGTACGGGAAGCGGGTCTTCCTCCTCGCCGACGAGGCCGTCGCCGCCGTACAGCAGGTCAGCGGTCTCGCGTCGGGACGACTGCTGGTGGGCGGCACGACCACGGTGGGGACGTACCTGCTGCCGTCACTGGTCGCCCGCTATCAGGAGCAGCATCCGGGCATCGAGTGCGACATCTTCGTCGGCAACAACGAGGCGGTGCTTGAGCGCCTGCTCGGCGGCGCCATCGGCATCGCGGTGGTCGCGGGCGCCCCGGCGGCGACGCAGCTCGTGATGGAGACCGTCCTGGACGAGCGGCTGGTGCTGATCGCCGCGCCTTCACACGCACGGGTGGGCACCGGCGACGTACAGCCGTCGGATCTCGCGGGTTCGCGCTTCCTGCTGCGCGAGCCCGGCTCGCAGACCCGTGAGCTCCAGGAGCAGGTGCTGGCGGATTGGGGGCTCGCGGACGTCTCGCACAGTGACATCTGGGGCCCCGAAGCGATCAAACAGTGTGTGGCGGCGGGCCTCGGGGTCTCACTGATCTCGGAACACGCGGTCGTCGACGACGTACGGGCCGGAACGCTGGCCGTGATTCCGGTCAGCCCCAGGCCGCGGCCCCGCCCCATCAATCTCGTACAGCGCCGCGACCGACTGCTGTCCCCGGCGGAACGAGCCTTCGTGGGACTGCTGCGGCAGGTCGGCAGCTGGCCGCGGGAGCTCTGAATTGCCTGCGGACGTCAGAGAGCTCCGAGGATAGGATTCAAGGAGCATTCCGCCGGTAATCGCGGATTGCTCCTTTCATTGAGTGCCCAGGGGGGACCGTGTCGGCCCGAGAGCTCAAGTTCCGCAAACTCACCGCCGATCTGCGGCGCGGCATCCACGACGGCACCTGGCCCCCCGGCAGCAAGCTGCCCACCGAGCGGGCGCTCGCCGCCGAGACCGGCCTGTCCGTCACCACGGTCCGCAGGGCGTACGAGGACCTGGTCGCCCAGGGCCTGGTGGAGCGGCGGCAGGGCGCGGGCACGTTCGCGCTGGGCCGCCCGCCGCGCGTACCGGACAGGCGCAGGATCGTCGGCGTACTCGTGCCGGACACCGCGCTCTACTACCCGCGTGTCCTCCAGGGCATCCAGGAGGTCCTGGCCGAGGCCGGCGCCCAGTTCGTGCTGGCGTGTTCCCACTACGACCCGAAGGCGGAGGACGCGGCGATCACCGAGCTGCTGTCGGCGGGAGTGCACGGGCTGCTGCTGGTGCCCGGGCTGCACGCGTCCGACGATCCGGCCCGGCGTACGGACGAGCTGCTGCGGCTGCCGGTGCCGGCCGTGCTGGTGGAGCGGCGGCTCGCGGCGGCGGGGCCCGGCGATCCCACGGAGCACGTGTGCACGGACCACGAGGGTGGCGCGTACGACGCGGTACGGCATCTGCGCGCCCTCGGGCACGAGCGGCTGGGGCTCGTCGTCCGCGTCGACGCGCCGACCGCCGCGCCCATCGGGACGGGGTTCGCCCGCGCCGTCGCGGACTTCGGGCTGCCCGAGCCGGCGTACGACAGTGCGCCGATGGACGCCTGGGGCGCGGAGCGCGCCGACGCGACCGTGGCGCGGTTCGTCGCCGCCGGGGTTACGGGGGCGCTGTGCTTCGGGGACCGTGAGGCGGCGCTGGTGCAGTCGGCGGCGCGGCGGGCGGGGCTGCGCGTACCGGAGGACCTGGCGATGGTGAGCTACGACAACGAGTTCGCGGACGTGGCGGAGATCCCGCTGACGGCGGTGTCCCCGCCGAAGTTCCAAGTGGGTCGGCTGGCCGCGCAGATCCTGCTGCGCCGGCTGGCGGACGGCGACGCGTCGCCGCTGCATCAGGTGCAGTTGCGGCCGAATCTGGTGGTACGGGCGTCGTGTGGTGGGCGCGGGGACGGCTGAGCATCTGCCCGCCGAGGCCGGCGAACGTACCCCCGCACTGGTTTTTGGTACGGGCGCATGCCCGTAGCGATGTCCTGGGGGCGCCGCAGGGAGGATGCACATGAGCACCACCGCGCGCGAAGAAGGACAGCATCGCCAACCGGATCGACGCGCAGGCACGGGCCGCGGCGTACGGAGGACTCGTCAACCGGTGGTCCTGCTGTGGACCAGCCCACTGGCGAAGAAGTGGTCCGAGGCCCGGCCCGAGGAGCCGGGGGAGGTGGCGCGCTGAAGTCCGCCCTCCTGTGGTCCGACCCGCAGCCGGCGACTCCTAGGTAGGTCGTGGACGTCAGCTGCGTCACGGACGGCGGCCTGTTCGTCTACAAGGTCTTGGCGGCCGGCCGCTCCACGTACGCGGACCTCCGCTCGCAAGCGACCCGCCTCCTCGAGATCAACCACACCCTGCCCAGCCCCGCCGACGGCCTCTATCTGGTTCTCTGCGAACCGCCCGCCGAGGACTGCTCGGCCAACACCGTCCGCGACGTCTTCGGCGTCCACGTCCTGTGGCGCATCCCACCGCACAGCTGGGGCGGCCGCGACACGAAATCCGCGTTGGGCCTGAGCCAGGAGTAACACCGACGGGCGTCAGGCGATGCGGGGCAGGTCCTGCGCCCGCACCTCTCCCAGCAGCCGCTCACCCGCCACGAACCGCTCCGCCTCCGCCACCGCGAACTCCCCCAGCAGCCGCACCTCCGTACCCATCGCCCCGGCGATGTGCGGCGTGACCAGGACATTCGGCAGCCCCAGCAGCACGTGCCCCGGCGGCAGCGGTTCCGGGTCGGTGACGTCCAGTACCGCGTCGATACGCCCGTCCGCGCAGTGCGCGGCCAACGCCTCCGTGTCGACGAGCCCGCCCCGCGCGGTGTTGATGAGAATCGCGCCATCACGCAGCAGCGCGAGCGCCCGCGCGTCGATCAGATGCCGGGTCCCCGGCAGCAGCGGCGCGTGCAGCGTGACGATGTCCGAGGCCGTCAGCAAGGCGTCCAGAGCGACCAGTTCGCCGCCCAGCGCAGCCGCCTCCGCAGCCGCCAGGTACGGGTCGTGCACCAGCAGCCGCACCCCCGCACCGGCCAGCCGCGCCAGCACCAGCCGCCCGATCTTCGACGCCCCGACGACCCCGACCGTACGGTCGAGGAATCCGGTCGCCGGAGACACCGTCAGGTCTCGGGGGCGGCCCGCCCGGTACTCCCCCGCCGTCCGGAACGCCCGCTTGGCCGCGAGGTGGATGGCCGCCACCGTGTAGTCGGCGACCGGCCCCGCGTTGGCGGGCGCCGCCGACGAGACGGTGATGCCCCGCTCCCAGACCTCGGGGGCGAGCACCTGCTTGACCGAGCCCGCCGCGTGCATGACGGCCCTCAGGCGCGGCGCGTCCGCGAGCACCCCCGCGTCGACCAGCGGGCACCCCCACCCCGAGATCAGCACATCCGCGCGGGACAGCGCTTTGCGCGCCTCCGGCCGCCCGAAGTCGTCGACCACCAGGTCCGGTACGTCGAAGCCGGCGGCCAGCCGTGCCCGTACGCCGCCGGGGAGGGCGAGCGCGGCCACGTCCGGGCGCATGGCGATGAGAGCCGTAAGTCGAGATGACGGTGACGGTGACACAGTGCGGTTTGCCTTTCCATTGCCGGCTACTTGCCGGATCCGAGCGTCATGCCCTCGATGATGCGGCGGCCGAGCCAGACGTAGAGCGCCACCAGCGGCAGCACGACCACCGCGATGCCCGCGAACAGACCGCCCCAGTCGGCCCCGTTGTACTGCATCTGCTGCATGAAACCGAGCAGCGCCAGCGGCAGTGTCTGGAGTTCCTGCTCCTGGATGAAGACGAGAGCGAAGAACGTCTCGCCCCAGTGCTGGATGACGTTGAGCAGCAGCAGAGTGATCAGCCCCGAGCGCGCCAGCGGCAGCATGATCCGCCAGAAGGTGTACGAGGGTGAGGCGCCGTCCAGGGCCGCCGCTTCCTCCAGCTCGGCGGGCAGCGACCGGAAGAATCCGGTCAGGAAGAAGACCGCGAACGGCATCGAGGTCGCGGTGTAGAGCAGCCACAGCCCCCAGAGGTTGTTGACCAGGCCCAGCGGCGCCATGACCTGGTACAGCGGCAGGAACACGGCGTGCGCCGGGATGCCGAGGCCGATGGCGAAGAGGGAGGTGCCGGCGCCCGCGCTCCGCGCCCCGAGCCGGCTCAGGGCGTACGAGGCGGGGGCGGCCAGGAGTGCGGTAGCCAGCGCCGTACCGCCCACCAGCAAGAGGGAGTTGAGGGTGGCTGGGCCGAAGTTACCCGCGTTCCAGGCACGTTCGAAGTTCTCCCAGTGCGGCGCGCCCGGCACCGACCAGGGCGAGGCGATGATCTCCCGGGTCTCCTTCACCGAGGAGGCCAGGATCCACACCAGTACGAGGACGTTGAAGGCGACGAACGCCCAGACCAGCGGGGCGCCGAAGAGGCGCTGGGCCCGCCCGGCGCGGAGAGTTGAAGCAGAGCTCACGGTGTTCCCCGTTCAGAATTCGAGCGCTTCGCGCCGCATCATCCGGCGGATCAGCACCACCAGGACGCCGACGAGCGCGAGGGTGACGATCGCGGAGGCCGCGGCGATGCCGTACTGCGGGACGCCGGTCGGCGCGAAGACCGAGGTGTAGGCGTACAGCGACGCGGTCCAGGTGGCGGTGGCCGGCATGGAGCTGGTCGACCCGGCCATGGCGAGGATGAACTCGAAGGTCTTCATCGCGTTGATGGTCCACAGCACCGCGCAGATCCCGATGACGTCCCAGGACAGCGGCAGCGTGACGTGCCCGAACCGCTGCCAGGCGTTTGCCCCGGCCAGGGCGCAGTCCTCGTACAGGTACGGCGGGATCCGATCCACGGCCGCCATGATGATCGTGGTGTAGTAGCCGGTGCTCATCCAGATGATGCCCAGCATGATGATCTTGAACTGGTTCTCTTCGGCGAGCCAGGCCGGCGGGTGCGCGACGCCGATGGAGCGCAGGGCTTCATTGAGCAGGCCGTCCGCCTGGAAGAGGAATCCCCAGAGGATCGAGATCACCAGCGCCGGCACGATGTTGGGGAAGAAGATCACCGAGCGGGCGGTGGACCGCCCCGCCAGATCGCGCAGCAGCATCGTCAGGACGAAGCTGAGCAGGAAGGTGACGGCTCCGCCGCCGAAGAGCAGCAGCAGCGTGTTGCCGAAGGACGTCCGGAAAGCCGGGTCCTGGAACATCCGGGTGTAGTTGTCCGCACCCACCCACTCCATGGGCCCCGCTCCTGCCCACTTGTGCAGGCTGATCCAGGCGGTGGCGACGACCGGTGCGAGCAGGAACGCGGCGTACAGGAGGAAGGCCGGGAGGACGAAGGGGAGGTACAGGCGCTTGCGGTGGGCGGCGAACGGGCCCTCGGCGCCCCGGTCCGCCGCAGCCTTGCCATCCTTGCGGCGGCGGCGGACCGAGGCGGTGGGGCGGGTGCCGTCGCCGGCGACGACAGTGGTCATCAGCCGGTCCGCTTCCAGTGGTCGGCGCTCTGCGCGGCGAGCTGGTCGCTGAAGTCCTGCGCGGAGATCTTGCCGGTCACCAGCCTGGTGTGCAGCGGGTGGAAGGTCTTCGTCCACCACTCGGCGAAGTCCATGTCGACGCCGTCGAAGGTGTGGTACGGGGTGTTCTCCTTCAGGGACTTGGCGGCGTCGGCCATGGCCGGGGCGACCGTGATGTCCTCGCGGGCGACGATGCCCTGCGCCTCGTCGGCGTACGCCTGCATCTGCTGCTTGCTGTAGAGGAAGGCGACGAACTTACGGGCCGCCTCGCCCTGCTTCGCCTTGCTGGGGACGACCCAGCCGAAGGTGGTCGCCTCGACGGGCGTGCCGGCGCCGGGCGCCCCGTCCGTCGGGAACGGCAGCATCTTGAAGTCGAAGCCGGACTTGGCGTACGGCTTGGTCTCGCCCGCGATCCATGAGCCCATCAGGAGGAAACCGGCCTTGCCCGTCGCCCACTTCTGCTGGATCGCGGGGAACTTGCTGGCGTCGTAGCCGTCGGCGAAGTACCCGCCCTTGGCGAGACTCGACACACGCTCCGCCGCCTTGACGTAGGCGGGTTCCTTCCAGAGCTTGCCCGTCTTGTCGGCGGCGGCCCGGTGGAAGGAGCCGGGACCCTTCGCCGCCACGACGAAGTTGCTGTACCAGTAGGCGCTGTAGTCGGGGATGTCGGCGTCGAGGGCGAGCGGGGCGCGGCCCGCCTCCTTCTCGGCGTCGAGCGTCGCCCGGAAGGCGTCCCAGTTCTTCGGGGATTTGCGGCCGAGCGCGGGGAAGGACTTCCCGTCGTACCAGAGGCCGCCCGCGACGACGGCGTACGGCAGGACGACCTGCTTGCCGTCGGCCTTGCCCAGTTCGAGGTACTTCTCCGGCACCACGTCACCGACTGTCTTGCCGCTCTCGCCGGGGATCGGCTCCTTGAGTACGTCCCAGAGATCAGCGGCCGAATTCGTCGACACCATCATCGACTTGACCTGGGGAAGGTTACGGTCGATGAGGTCGGCGGCCGGTACGCCCCGGAGCGTCGGCTGGAGCTTCTTCAGTACGTCGCGCCCCTGCCACTGCACCTTGACCTTGATGCCGGTCTCGGCGGTGAAGTCCTCGATGGCGGCGGACAGGGCCTTCTGCTGCGGCTCGCCCTCCTTCCACATGGACCAGTACGTGAGCTCCTTGCCACTGCCCGCGGCGCCGCCGCCACCTGCCGCGCCCGCGCACCCGCCCAGCCCGAGAGTGAGCGCCCCGGCCGCGCACATGGCCGCTGTCCGCCGGATCCACCGTCTGTTCATCGCCCTGCTCCTCAACACCGTGCCTCGTTGTCTGTTGAGCGGCAGGTCTACTGACCGATGAAGCACGCAATCAATAAGCAATCACCGAAGTGATACGGAAAATTTCGATGATTGCTCGCTCATTGCTCATTGCAGTGGTGCGCGGACGGGGCTAAAACATCTCCCCACAGCCAAGGAAAAAGGAAAAGGGGACTCCATGAGCGCCGCCGCACGACACGTCACCGCGGAAATCGCGAGCCAGCCGGAGTGCTGGACCAGGGCGGCGGAGCTGGCGGTCTCCGCCGCCGACCGGCTGCCACACCCCGGCGAGCGGGTGGCGGTCGTCGGCTGCGGTACGTCGTATTACATGGCCAGGGCCTACGCCGCGCTGCGGGAGGCCGCCGGCCTCGGCGAGACCGACGCGTTCCCGGCCTCCGAGGCGGCGCTCGGCCGCCCGTACGACCGGATCGTGGCGATCAGCCGCTCCGGTACGACGAGTGAGGTGCTGTCGCTGCTCGGCAAGGTCGCCGGGCGCATCCCCACCCTCGCCCTGACCGGCGTCGCGGGCTCCTGGGTCGCCGGCCGCGCGGACGCCGTCATCGACCTCGGCTTCGCCGACGAGAGCTCCGTCGTCCAGACCCGGTTCGCCACCACCGCCCTCCAGTTGCTGCGCGCCGGCCTCGGCACCGACCTCACGCACTCCGTCACGGACGGGGAACTCGCCGTCGTCGAGCCGCTGCCGCGCGCCTGGCGCGAGCGTACGCAGTTCACCTTCCTCGGCAGCGGCTGGACGGCCGGTCTCGCCGACGAAGCCGCGCTGAAACTGCGCGAGGCCGCGCGGGCCTGGACCGAGTCGTACGCCGCGATGGAGTACCGCCACGGCCCGATCAGCATCAGCGACGAAGCGAGCCTGGTGTGGTCCTTCGGCGAGCCCCCGGCCGGCCTGGAGGACGAAGTGGCCGCCACCGGCGCCCTGTTCACCGCCGACGCACTGGACCCAGTGGCCTCCCTGGTCCGCGCCCAGCACCTCGCCGTGGAACTCGCCGCCCGTCGCGGCCTGAACCCGGACCGCCCGCGCCATCTGTCGCGCTCGGTGATCCTGGCGGGGGCGGCCGCCTGAGCGAGGTCCGACTCATGCGAGATTGCCGAGGTCCTTGCAGGTCACGCCGTCCTTCATGACGAGCAGAATGTTGGCGGGCGTGCCGAGGGCGGCGATGTCGGTCAACGGGTTGCCCCGTGCGACGACGACGTCGGCACGCTTGCCTGCCTCCAGCGTGCCGATCTCGTCCGCCAGCCCGAGGAGTTCGGCGGCCTCACTCGTCCCGGCACGGATCGCGCCCATCGGCGTCATCCCGCAGTCGACGAGGTACGCCAGCTCCCGCAGGTTCGTGCCGTGTTCCGCGATGCCGCAGTCGGTTCCCATGGCGACGCGGACGCCCCGCGCGACGGCGTGCGGGATGTGCCGGCGGGCGACGGCCTGCCAGTGCTTCTTCTTCTCGTACGCCCAGGCCGCCACCTTCTGCGGGTCGGGGTCGGTGTTCGCGGTGGTGAGCGTCGGCACGAGAAACGTGCCGCGCTCCAGCATCAGGTCGATCGCCTCGTCGTCGATCGCGTAGCCGTGTTCGACGCTGGCGACTCCGGCGCGTACGGCGTTGAGAATGCCGCCGCGGCCCTGGGCGTGCGCGGCCACCTTCGTGCCCCGGTGGCCTGCCGCGATCTCGGTGATCGTACGGATCTCGTCCTCCAGGAAACCGTCGTCGTCCGGATGGTCGGTCGGACTCCACACGCCGCCGGTGGCCGCGACCTTCACGCAGTCGGCGCCCTTGCGGAGCACCTCGCGCACGGCCCTGCGACATTCGGTGGGCCCGTCGGCGAGGCGGCCCATGACGGGGTCGTTCTCGCCGTTGTCGGTGGCCGCCCGGAAGTCGCCGTGGCCACCGGTGGGGGTGAGCATGGCGACCGCGACGAGCAGGCGCGGACCGGCGAGCAGCCCCGACTCGACGGCCTCCCGGTGGCCGGCGTCCGCGCCGCCGAGGTCGCGGGCGGTGGTGACGCCCGCGTCGAGGGTGAGCTTCATGCGCGGCGCGGCGAGAAACGTCCGCAGCGAGGGGGGCATCGCGGCGACCTCGGCGTGGCTGAGCGCGCCGCCGGGCGCCGCCATGTGCACGTGGCAGTCGATGAACCCGGGCAGGATGGTGTTCCCGTGTACGTCGATACGCCGCGCCGGGGCGGGCAGTGCGGGGAGGCGAAGTTCCCCGGACGGCCCCGCCCAGCGGATGAACCCGTCCTCGATGAGCACCGCTCCGTCCGCGACCGGCTCGCCACCGGTGCCGTCGATGAGCAGGCCGTTGTGGAGGAGTACGGGGGTGCTGGGGCCGGTCATGGCGCGATTCCTTCCCAGGAGTGGTGCGTGCACCACCACACGGTGGTGTAAGCGTCCTCGGCCGGAACCTCGGTGCCCTTGAGCGGGGAGTGGTCTGAAACAGTACGAACCAGTGACCGACGGCCGGGAGCACCGGCCGCCCATAGCCATAGGAGACGGCGATGAGCCTGTTCGACATCCCCCTGCGCACGCTGACCGGTGAGCCGACCACCCTGGCGGCCTACGAGGGCAAGGCGGTGCTGGTGGTGAACGTCGCGTCCAAGTGCGGACTGACCCCGCAGTACGCCGGCCTGGAGCGGCTCCAGCAGACGTACGCGGACCGGGGCTTCACGGTGCTCGGTGTGCCGTGCAACCAGTTCGCGGGTCAGGAGCCGGGCAGCGCGGAGGAGATCAGCACCTTCTGCTCGGCGAGCTACGGCGTGACGTTCCCGCTGCTGGAGAAGATCGAGGTCAACGGCGATCACCGGCACCCGCTGTACGTCGAACTGACCTCGGCGAAGGACGAGGCCGGCGAGGCCGGGGACGTCCAGTGGAACTTCGAGAAGTTCCTGGTGAGCTCGAAGGGCGAGGTCGTCGGCCGGTTCCGCCCGCGCGTGGAGCCGGAGGCGGCGGAGGTCGTGGCGGCGATCGAGGCACAGCTCCCGTCGGCCTGACGGCACGTACACGCGAAGGCGCCGTCCCCCCGGTGTGCGGTGGGACGGCGCCTGCCGTACGCCGACGGGCTAGCGGATCGGCATGCCCGACAGCGTGCGGGCGATCACCAGGCGCTGGATCTCACTGGTGCCCTCGAAGATCGTGTAGATCGCGGCGTCGCGGTGCATGCGCTCCACCGGGTACTCGCGCGTGTAGCCGTTGCCGCCGAGGATCTGCACGGCCTGCGCGGTGACCTTCTTGGCCGTCTCGCTGGCGAACAGCTTGGACATCGAGCCCTCGGCCGAGGTGAACGGCTTGCCCGCGCTCGCCATCCAGGAGGCCCGCCAGACCAGCAGCCGCGCCGCGTCGATCTGGGTGCGCATGTCGGCGAGCTGGAAGGCGACGCCCTGGTTGTCGATGATCGGGCGGCCGAACTGCTCGCGGGTCTTGGCGTAGTCGAGTGCGACCTCGTACGCGGCGCGGGCGGTGCCCACCGCCATCGCGCCGACGGCCGGGCGTGACGCCTCGAAGGTGGCCATCGCGGCGTTCTTCACGCGCTCGCCGCCCTTCTCGGCGCGCTCGCGGGCGCGGGCGAGGCGCGCGTCGAGCTTGTCCTTTCCGCCGAGCAGGCAGTGGCCGGGGACGCGGACGTTCTCCAGGACGACCTCGGCGGTGTGCGAGGCGCGGATGCCGTGCTTCTTGAACTTCTGGCCCTGGGAGAGGCCGGGCGTACGCGGCGGGACGATGAAGGAGGCGTGGCCCTTGGAGCCGAGCTCGGGGTCGACGAGGGCGACGACGACATGGACGTTGGCGATGCCGCCGTTGGTCGCCCAGGTCTTGGTGCCGTTCAGCACCCACTCGTCCTTGGCTTCGTCGTATACGGCGCGGGTGCGCATCGCCGACACGTCGGAGCCGGCGTCGGGCTCGGAGGAGCAGAAGGCGGCGACCTTGACGTCGTCGGGGTCGCCGTACATCTGCGGGATCCAGGTGCCGATCTGCTCCTCGGTGCCGTTGGCGAGGACGCCGACGGCGGCCAGGCCCGTACCGACGATGGACAGGGCGATGCCCGCGTCGCCCCAGAACAGCTCCTCCATCGCCATCGGGATGCCGAGGCCCGTCGGGTCGAAGAACTGCTGCGCGTAGAAGTCGAGGGAGTAGATGCCGACCTTGGCCGCCTCCTGAATGACAGGCCAGGGCGTCTCCTCGCGCTCGTCCCATTCGGCGGCGGCCGGGCGCATCACATCGGCGGCGAACCCGTGGATCCAGTCGCGGACCTGCTTCTGGTCGTCGTTGAGTTCGAGCGTGAACTCGGCCATCGTCCCCTCCAGGCGTTACTTGCGGTAACAGGAGTCTGTTACCGGTAAGTAGACCGTGTCAACTGCGGCAACACGGCCGACGGTCATGGTGTTACGTTTCCCAGGCGTCACGGAATCGCTTTGGGCGGGGAGACACATCATGGAAACCACACAGCAGGACGCTCAGCAGCGCTCGGCTGCCGCACGGCGACGGCGGGAGCTGCTCGAGGCGGCGGACCGCGTGGTGCTGCGGGACGGGCCACAGGCTTCCATGAACGCGATCGCCGCGGAGGCGGGGATCACCAAGCCGATCCTGTACCGGCACTTCGGGGACAAGGGCGGGCTCTACCGCGCGCTGGCCAAGCGCCACACCGATGCGCTGCTCTCGGCGCTGCGGGCCGCGCTGGACGCGCCGGCCGAGCGGCGGCAGCGGGTCGAGGCGACGCTGGACACGTACCTCGCGGCGATCGAGGCGCTGCCTGAGGTGTACCGGTTCCTGATGCACCCCGCCGAGGACGCGCACCAGCCGGAGCAGGGCTTCGACGTCGGCCGCCACTCCGCTCCGCTGCTGCGGCGGCTCGGGGAGGAGCTGGCGATGGTGATCGCGGAGCGGGTGGACCTTGGTCCGGGCAGCGAGCAGCTGGCGCGGGTGTGGGGGCATGGGATCGTCGGCATGATGCACGCGGCGGGTGACTGGTGGCTGGGCGAACGGCCGTGCTCGCGCGAGCAGTTGGTGTCCAGCCTCGCAGACTTGCTCTGGGGCCGCCTGGCCGCCGCCGGCGACCGCGTGGACGGCCCCGGCTTCTGACGCCGGCCCACGGCCACACCGGTGCGCGGAGCCTCTTCCGCCACCCGCGCCCCTTCCCGGCTGTGACATGTGCGGCTCCGCCGCACATGTCACAGCCGGGAAGGGGCGCGTAGGGGAAAAGCCACCAGCCCTAACCCCGGCCACCCCACGGCGCCCGCCGCGCCGCCCGCAGGGCCTTCGCTCGGCGCCAGCCGGTGAGGCGGTCCGTGTAGACACGGCCGGACAAGTGGTCGCACTCGTGCTGCAGGCAGCGAGCGAAGAAGCCCGTGCCCTCCACCCGCACCGGCGCGCCCGTCACCGAAACCCCCTCCACCACCGCCCGGTCGAACCGCTCCGTGCCCGCCTCGATACCCGGCAGCGACAGGCACCCCTCGGGACCGCGTACGGTGATGCCGTCGGCCTCGACCAGGCGTGGGTTGACGATGTGACCGACATGCCGGACATCTTCATCGTCCGGACAGTCGTAGACGAAGACACGCAGCGGTACGCCGACTTGATTGGCCGCGAGGCCAACCCCCTCGGCGGCGTACATCGTGGCGAACATGTCCTCGACGAGCCGGACCAGCGAGGGACCGAAATCGGTCACCGTCTCGCAGGGCGCGTGCAGCGCCGGGTCACCGAGCAGTGTCATGGGTCGTACGAGCCCGGAACTGCCGGGAATCGGGCGGTGTCGCATGGCGGAAAGCGTACGGGCAAACGTACGTTCCACCGGCGGCCGCAGCGCCCCGGTGGTGCCGGGGTGCGGGGGCCCGGCTGGATCTCGATAGGCTGAGCCCCGACGTTGACCGGTGGACCTGGGGCAAATGCGGCGCCGGATGCAAGGAGGATCAGTGACGATGGCAGGCAACACGGAGCCGTTGTCGCCGCGGGCCAAGCTGGCCGTGACGGCAGGCAAGGCCGCGGCGGCGGTGTCCCGCGCCGCGGGACGCGGCAGCGGATCCGTGATCGGCGGCAAGGTGGCGCTCAAGCTCGACCCCGACCTGCTCGGGCGGCTCGCCCAGCATCTCGACGTCGTGCTCGTCTCCGCGACGAACGGAAAGACGACCACGACCCGGCTCATCGCCGAGGCTCTGCGGGCCAGCGGCCCGGTCGTCTCCAACGCGCTCGGCGCCAACATGCCGGCGGGCATCACCTCCGCCCTGGCAGGCGGCTCGGACGCGAAGTACGGCGTGATCGAGGTCGACGAGAAGTACCTCGCCGGAGTCGCGCGCGATGTGACGCCGAAGGCGATCGCACTGCTCAACCTCTCCCGCGACCAGCTCGACCGCGCCGCCGAGACCCGGATGCTCGCCGAGAAGTGGCGCGAGGGCCTGTCCGGCACGAAGGCCGTCGTCATCGCGAACGCCGACGACCCGCTGATCGTCTGGGCCGCGTCGTCCTCGCCGAATGTGGTGTGGGTGGCCGCCGGTCAGGAGTGGAAGGACGACGCCTGGTCGTGCCCCTCCTGCGGCGGCGTCATGCAGCGCCCCGGCGACGACTGGTTCTGCGGCGAGTGCGGCTTCCGCCGCCCGGCCCCGAGCTGGGTGCTGAGCGGCGACCACGTCATCGACCCGCACGGTTCGGCCTGGCCGATCCACCTCCAGCTGCCCGGCCGCGCCAACAAGGCGAACGCCGCCACCTCGGCTGCGGTCGCGGCCGTCTTCGGTGTGCCGCCGCAGGTGGCGCTGGAGCGGATGTACGAAGTCCAGGCCGTCGCCGGCCGGTACGACGTCGTCCAGTTCCAGGAGCGCGAGCTGCGGCTGCTGCTGGCGAAGAACCCGGCGGGCTGGCTCGAAACGTTTTCCCTCATCAACCCGCCGCCCACGCCGGTCATCCTGGCCGTCAACGCGCGCGGCGCGGACGGCACGGACACCTCCTGGCTGTGGGACGTCGACTACACCCGCCTCGCCGGCCACCCGATCTTCGTGCTCGGTGACCGCAAGCTGGACCTCGCCGTGCGCCTCGAAGTCGCGAACCTGGACTTCCGGGTCTGCGAGACGCTCGACGAGGCCGTGCAGTTGGCGCCGCCCGGGCTGATCGAGACGATCGCCAACTACACCGCGTTCCAGGACCTGCGCCGCCGCGTCGGCAACTAGGGGGGCGTCCGGTCGATCTCCGCGGCGTCGCGGTGTCTGGCACGCGTATCTGCCGTGTTGTCGTCGGTCGCCGACGCTCCGCGTCGGCTCCCTCCTCCGCCTCGCAGCTGCCCGCACCAGACACCGCTCCTTCTCCCACGGAGATCGACCGGACATCCCCCTAGCCCCGCGTACACCGGAAAAGGACAAGCAAGCATGAGCGACAACAGCCTGCGCCTGGTGTGGATCTACCCGGACCTGCTGAGCACGTACGGCGACCAGGGCAACGCCCTCGTCGTCGAGCGCCGGGCCCGTCAGCGCGGTCTCGACGTGCACCGTGTCGACGTACGCAGCGACCAGGCGATCCCCACTTCGGGCGACATCTACCTGATCGGCGGCGGCGAGGACCGGCCGCAGCGCCTCGCGGCCGAACGGCTGCGCCGCGACGGCGGTCTGGAGCGCGCGGTCAGCAACGGCGCGATCGTCTTCTCGGTCTGCGCCGGGTACCAGATCCTCGGCCACGAGTTCATCAACGACCTCGGCGAGCGCGAGCAGGGCCTCGGGCTGCTCGACGTGGTCAGCACGCGCGGCGAGGGCGAGCGGTGCGTCGGCGACGTCCTCGGGGACATCGACGAGCGCCTCGGCCTGCCGCCGCTGACCGGGTTCGAGAACCACCAGGGCATCACCCATCTGGGCCCCACGGCGCGGCCGTTCGCCCGGACGCGGATCGGCAAGGGCAACGGAACCGGTGACGGCACTGAGGGCGCGTACAACGACACCGTCTTCGGTACGTACATGCACGGTCCCGTGCTCGCCCGCAACCCCCTCATCGCGGACCTGCTGCTGAAGCTGGCCCTCGATGTGAACGCGCTGCCGCCCACTGACGACCGGTGGTACGAGGCGCTGCGCGCCGAGCGCATCTCGGCGGCGACGCAGCCTGCCTGACGGCCGGCTGACGCCCGGCTGTCGTCCAGCAGTCGGACTGCCGGTTCGGCCCCGTCACTCTGCGCGAGTAGGGTGACGGGGATCCAACCGGACGACGTGGTCCGGTCACCGGCCCACGTTGCAAAGGTATTCCGGGCATGCGCATTGGTGTACTCACTTCCGGCGGCGACTGCCCCGGCCTGAACGCCGTCATCCGTTCCGTCGTGCACCGCGCCGTCGTCGATCACGGCGACGAGGTCATCGGCTTCCACGACGGGTGGAGGGGTTTGCTGGAATGCGACTACCGCACGCTCGACCTTGACGCGGTAGGCGGCATCCTGGCCCGTGGCGGCACGATTCTCGGCTCTTCCAGGGTCCAGCCCGCGCATCTGCGGGACGGCGTCGAGAAGGCCCGCGGCCATGTCGCCGACCTCGGACTCGACGCGATCATCCCGATCGGCGGCGAAGGCACGCTGAAGGCGGCGAACCTGCTGTCCAACGCGGGGCTGCCGATCGTCGGCGTACCGAAGACCATCGACAACGACATCGCCTCGACCGACGTCACCTTCGGGTTCGACACGGCGGTCGGCGTCGCGACCGAGGCCCTCGACCGGCTCAAGACCACCGCCGAGTCGCACCAGCGCGTGCTGATCGTCGAGGTCATGGGGCGGCACACCGGCTGGATCGCGCTGCACTCCGGCATGGCGGCCGGCGCGCACGCCATCGTCGTACCCGAGCGGCCCTTCGACATCGGTGAGCTGACCGAGCTGGTCGGCAAGCGCTTCTCGGCCGGCAAGCGGTTCGCGATCGTCGTGGTCGCCGAGGGCGCCAAGCCTCGTGAGGGCTCCATGGAGTTCGACATCGGCGGCAAGGACATGTACGGGCACGAGCGCTTCGCGGGCGTCGCCCGGCAGCTGTCCATCGAGCTGGAGGAGCGCCTCGGCAAGGAGGCCCGGCCGGTCATCCTCGGCCACGTCCAGCGCGGCGGCACTCCGACGGCGTACGACCGCGTCCTCGCCACCCGCTTCGGCTGGCACGCGGTGGAGGCGGCGCACCGCGGTGAGTTCGGGATGATGACGGCGCTGCGCGGCACGGACATCGTGATGGTTCCGCTGGCCGAGGCCGTGGAGACGCTCAAGACGGTGCCCACCGAGCGGTACGCCGAGGCAGAGTGCGTGCTCTGATCAACTTGGTGCGTGTCTGAACTACTGCCCCCGGCCGCGGACGCGGCCGGGGGCAGTTCTAGTCTGTAGCGGACAACCGGCACGAATTGGGTCGCCCCCACATCGCCCCCACGGGAGTACGCAGATGGATCACAGCGGGCACGGCAGCGGCATGAACATGGATCTGCCGCCGTTCACGCTGGGACGGGGGCTGGAGTTCTCCCCCGACCTCTTCTTCCTGGTGGGGTGCCTGCTGGCGCTCGCCCTGTACGGGTGGGGCGTGGTGCGGCTGCGTCGGCGCGGTGACACCTGGCAGGTCGGCCGGACGATCTTCTTCGTCGTCGGCGTGCTGAGCGTGGCGCTCGTGATGTGCACCAAGCTCAACGACTACGGCATGGTCATGTTCAGCGTGCACATGGTGCAGCACATGGTCATCAGCATGCTCTCGCCGATCCTCCTGCTGCTCGGCGCTCCGGTGACGCTGGCGCTGCGCGCGCTGCCGGTGGCCGGGCGCGGGAACCGCAAGGGTCCGCGCGAGGTGCTGCTGATGCTGCTGCACAGCCGCTACATGAAGATCGTCACGCATCCGGCGTTCACGATCCCGCTGTTCATCGCGAGCCTGTACGCGCTCTACTTCACGCCCGTCTTCGACTTCCTGATGTCGAGCAAGCCGGGGCACGTCGGCATGATGGTGCACTTCCTCGCCGTCGGCCTGGTCTTCTTCTGGCCGATCATGGGCATCGATCCGGGGCCGCACCGCCCGGGTTATGTGATGCGGATGCTGGAGCTGTTCGCCGGTATGCCGTTCCACGCGTTCTTCGGCATCGCGCTGATGATGGCGACCCAGCCGATGATCGGTACGTACGCGAACCCGCCCGCGTCGCTGGGCATCGACGCGCTGAGCGACCAGCACGCGGCGGGTGGCATCGCCTGGGCGTTCTCGGAGATCCCGTCGGTGCTCGTGCTGATCGCGCTGGTCTTCCAGTGGTACCGGTCCGAGCAGCGGGTCGCGCGGCGCTCGGACCGGGCGGCGGACCGCGACGGCGACCAGGAGCTGGCGGCGTACAACGCCTATCTCGCCTCGCTCCAGGCGCGCGGCCGCTAGCCGGCCGGTAACGTCGGCACAGTAGCGCGGGAGCACTTTAGGGGTGACGATGGCCCTCCATCAGAAGGAGGGGGTGCGCATGCCCGGTTCTGCCAAGTCGATGGGGGTGCTCACCGTCGGGACGCTGATAGTCATCTCGGCGTACACGGCGGCACTCGGCAGCAACGGCTGGCTGTGGTTCGGCTGGGTCGTGCTCGGACTGGTCACGGTCGGGATGGCCGCGTCGCGCAGCCGGTGAGGAGCTGACAGCCCGAGCAGCTGCTGAAACGAAACTTCACTGCGCGACGCCGCACGGGCACCGCGTGATCAGAAGCGGAAGACCGGCCCGGTCGCGGTGTCGAGCACGCACGCGTTCGGGTAGGTCTTGTGCCATGCCATCGGTACGCCGCGCCAGCTGCCGGAGGCGCTGACGGTCACCGGCTCGTACTGCTTGGTGCACGCGCGCGGGTTCCCGGGCAGCGTGTCGAAGTCACCCTTCGCCTTCTCGAGCGCCGCGCACGCGCCGGTGGCGTCCGGGTGGGGCCCTGAGGGCCCGGGAGCGCACTGGAGCAGGACACCCCGGACCCAGGTGCTCCCCGAGCCCGAAACGGTGAGGAAGAGGCCGCTGGGCGACTTGCGGTCATCGGTGTCGGCCGCCGCCCGAGCCGGCACGGCCGCAGCGGCGAGGGCGAGCAGGGCGACTGCGGTGACCGTGGCTTTGGAGCGCATCCGGACCTCCTGGGGCGGGGACGGGGTTGCCTGGCGGCTGGGTGCCGGGGAGAGCCAGGCCACCCCCCGCCACGGCCACCGGCAAGCGACCGCGCCGCCCTCGTCGCACACACGAGTACGCGCACTGCTCCGTACGGCGCAGACGGGGCGCGCGGCCCCTGCGCCTGCCGGCACGTCACCCCAGCAGGGCGTCCAGGCCCGCGGCCAGCCCCTCGGGGCCGCCGCGGCCGGCCATCGCGACGGCGGTGGACCGCAGCCGTGGCAGCTCGGCCGCCGGCATGCGGTGCAGACCCAGCCGGAAGGCCGGGTCCGGTTCGCCCGGCTCGTCGTCCATGGCCCGCAGCTCGACCAGGAGGTAGCCGAGCAGCCAGGCGGTGAAGGTCCGGTGGATCTCCACGGCCGTGCGCTCGCCGAACCCCGCGTCGTACAGCAGCGCCAGGACGCGTTCGTCGCCGCGCAGTACGGGAAGGGGCCTGCGAGCCAGCGGCGTGGACAGCATGCGGGTGGCCAGCAGGGGCACGACGTGCGGGTGGCGCAGGGCGACGCGGTGGGTGGCGAGCGCGATGCGGTGCAGTTCGCGGCGCCACTGCGCCGGGTCGGTCGTGGTCCCCGGCGCCTGGTTCAGTTCTTGGTGCAATTCCTGCCAGAAGGCCTCCACCAGCCCGTCCAGCAACGCGTCCTTGCTCGGGGCGTAGCGGTACAGGGCCATCGCCTCGACGCCCAGCTCGGCGCCCAGTTTGCGCATGCTCAGGGCGGACAGGCCGTCGCGGTCGACCACTTCCAGTGCCGTGGCCAGCACGCGTTCCCTGTTGAGCCGTCCGTAACGCCCCCGGTCGCTGGCGCGTCGCCCGCCGCCGTCCCCCGTGTCCTTCGGCATGACCCGCCTCCGCGCTCGTCCGGTGACTCCGGCTTTGACGACTTTGACGACTTTGATGATCTTGCCGCCGGTCACCGCTTGACATCGGGTAACAACGGTCGCAAAGTCGGACATATACGGAGTAAATATACATCAGCAGCGTACAACGTTCTCCATCAGGAGCGTCTGCCATGACGCACAGCGAGCCGGTGAATGGGGCGCTCCCAGACCGAGCGCCTCCCCGCGACAGAACGGGGCCCGTGAGCCCACCGTCGACTCTCCTTCTCACCGGCGGCGCCGGCTTCATCGGCAGTCATGCCTGCGTCGAGCTGCTCGACCACGGCTACGAACTGATCGTCGTCGACAACTACTCCAACAGCACTCCCCACGTCTTCGCCCGCGTGGAAAGGATCGCCGGCCGGTTCGTCGGCGCCGTGTACGAACTGGACATCCGTGATCGACGCGCCCTGTCGGCCGTCTTCGACCGCCACTCTGTGGACGCTGTCGTGCACTTTGCCGCGCACAAGGCCGTGAGCGCGTCGACACGGATGCCCATCGAGTACTACGACACCAACATCGGCGGCACCACCTCACTGCTGCGGGCGATGCACGAGCACGGAGTGCACCAGCTGGTGTTCTCCTCGACCGCCTCCGTCTACGGAGACGCCGGGCACGGGCCGCTGAACGAGGCCACCCCCGCCCGTCCGGCCAATCCGTACGCGGCCTCCAAGTGGCTCTGCGAACAGATCCTCGCCGATGCGTGCCACCGGCACCCGGAGTTCACCGTGCTGGCTCTGCGTTACTTCAACCCGGTCGGCGCCCACCCCAGCGGTCTGCTCGGCGAGGATCCCTCCGGAACTCCTGACAATCTGATGCCCTGCCTGGCTCAGGTGGCCATCGGCCGTCGGCATCGGCTCCGCGTCTTCGGCAACGACTACGCCACCCCGGACGGAACCGCGATCCGCGACTACATCCACGTCATGGACGCGGTCGACGCGCACCGCGTCGCGCTGGACCACCTCGCCGACAGCCCGGGCATGCACACGTACAACCTGGGTCTGGGGAAGGGCCGTTCGGTCCTGGAAGTCGTCTCCGCCTTCAGCGCGGCGTCCGGCGCGCCCGTTCCGTACGACATCGCGCCCCGCCGCCCCGGCGACGTGCCCGAACAAGTCGCCGACGCGTCGGCGGTGGAGCGCGCCTGGGGGTGGCGCCCCACCCGGGGACTGGCCGACATGTGCGTGGACGCCTGGCGATTCCAGCAGCTCAACCCCCATGGTTACGCCGGTACCGCCCGGCGGGCGGACGGTTAGGAGCGGGCGCCATGCGGATGACAGTCATCGGCACCGGTTACGTCGGAACGGTGCACGCCGCATGCATGGCCGGCCTCGGCCACGAGGTGCTGGGCACCGACGTCGACGCCGAACGGATCGCCGCCCTCTCAGCGGGCAGGACGTCCCTGCGCGAGCCCGGCCTGCACGAACTTCTCGCCAAGACCGTCGCATCGGGCCGGTTGCGCTTTTCCACCTCCCTCGCCGAGGCCGCCTCGTTCGCGAGGACACACTTCGTGTGCGTCGGCACCCCGCGGCAGCCCGACAGCGACGCAGCCGACCTGCGGTACGTCGACGCTGTCGTGGACGATCTGGGGCGGCATCTGCGCCCCGGTGCTCTGGTCGTGGGCAAGTCCACCGTGCCGGTCGGCACGACGGCCCGGCTCGGGCGCAGGCTCGCCGCTGCCACCCGGGAGAGCGAGGTCGCCTGGAACCCCGATTTCCTGCGCGAGGGCTCCGCGGTCGAGGACGCGATGCGGCCGGAGCGGATCGTCGTGGGCGTCACCTCGGAGCACGCCGAAGCGGCCCTGCGGGCGGTGTACGACCCCATGCTGCGCGCGGGGGTGCCGTTCTTCAGCACCGACCCCGCCACGGCCGAACTGGTCAAGGCCGCGGCGAACTCCTTTCTCGCGACCAAGGTGTCCTTCATCAACGCCATGGCCGAGGTGTGCGACGCGGCGGGCGCCGATGTGACGGTCCTGGCGAAGGCAGTCGGCGCGGACTCCCGGATCGGCGCTGACTTCCTCGAACCGGGCCTCGGCTTCGGCGGGAGCTGCTTCCCCAAGGACTTCCGGGCCTTCGCGGCCCGCGCCGAAGAGATCGGAGCGGGCGAGGCGGTGGCTTTCCTGCACGAGGTCGACCGCATCAATACCCGGCAGCGGTGGCGCACCGTAGCCCTGGCGAGGCGGCTCACCGGCGGGTCGTTCGCCGGACGCCGGGTCGCCGTACTGGGCGCGGCCTTCAAGCCGGGCAGCGACGATGTGCGCGACTCGCCCGCCCTCGCCGTCGCGGCGGCCGTGCGCCAGCAGGGGGCCGTCGTGCGCGTGCACGACCCGCAGGCCATGGACAACGCGCGCGCCGTATATCCCGACCTGGGTTACGCCCCGGACATCCGCAAGGCGTGCCAGGACGCTGACCTGGTCCTGCATCTCACCCCCTGGCCGGAGTACGGGGACATCGACCCCGGCGCCCTCGCCGCGGTCGTGCGCAGGCCCCTGCTGCTGGATGCCCGTAACTGCCTCGACGCACGGCGGTGGCGCTCGGCCGGCTGGTCGCTGCACGCGCTCGGCCGCCCCATCGGAGGCACCTCATGACCAGCCGGTGGGATGCGGCCCGGGGGATGCACCGGCGTACCGGCTGTGCCTAGGATCGAAGAGGAGGCGTATGCCCGTGACTCGGACGACCCGTGGGCTGATGACCGGTTACGTCGTCCTCGTCGTCGGCGCGACAAGCGTTTACATGATGCTGCCGCCGACGCGTACGCCGCTCTGGGGAGCCATCGGTCTCGCGGGTGTGGCAGCCGTACTCATAGGTGTACGCATCAACCAGCCGGCGCACCGCTGGCCGTGGTGGGTGCTCGCCGCCGCGCTGCTCGCGTTCGCGGCGGGAGACACGTACTACAACGTGATGGAGGAGTACTTCCAGGCGTCCAACCCGTTCCCCTCGCCGGCGGACGCCTGTTATCTCGCGACGTATCCCCTGTTCGCCATCGGGCTGTTGGGGCTGGTCAGGTACCGCTGGGTGGGCCGTGACCTGCCGAGCCTGCTGGACGCGCTGATCTTCACCGCCGGACTCGCCCTGCCGGTCTGGGTCTTCCTGGTGCAGCCGCTCGCGCAGGTCGAGGGCCTGACGTGGGTGCAGCGTGCCATCAGCATCGCCTACCCCCTCGGCGACGTGCTCGTACTGGCCCTACTGGTCCGGCTGTTGACCCCGGGTTCGCTGTCCGGCCGCAACCGCTCCGTGCAATTGCTCGTCCTCGGCACGCTCACGCTGCTCGGATTCGACATCGCGTACGGGATCCTCCAGCTCAACGGGTTGTGGCAGACCGGCACACTGCTGGACACCGGCTGGGTCGTCTTCTACACGGCCTGGGGACTGGCGGCGCTGCATCCGTCGATGCTGGAGCTGACCGCGCGGGCACATCAGCCGCAGTCCCTGCTTCCGCCGCCGATGCGGCTCGTGCTGCTGTCCGCAGCCGTACTGATCGCGCCCGGGATCCTGCTGTACGAGGGGCTGCGCGGCACTCCCCATGACGCGGCCGTGATCGCCGCCTTCTCCGGCGCCCTGGTCCTGCTGGTCATCTTCCGTCTCACGGGGATGGTCGTGGCACACCGCAAGGCGGTGGCCCGTGAAGTGGCCCTGCGGACGGCGGCAGCCTCGCTGGTCTCGGCCATGAAGCCGCGGGAGATCGCGCGGGCCTGCGAGGCCGCGGTCACCACGCTGTTCGGGCCCGGGGTCCGGCACGCGAGCATGCTGCTGTCGGCCAGTCCCGGCGAAGACTGGCACAAGGACTCCGAGCCTTCACGCTCCGGCCCCGGCGACTGGCGGGACGCCAGTACGGGCCGGACGCCGCAGGGCCAGCCGGTCACCCTCGGCCTTCGCCGCACGCACCTGGTGGCGGTCGCGGAACTGGGCCCCGGGATAGCCGCCGGCCTGGCGAATCTGCCGACTGCCCTGGTGTGCCCCATGATCCAGCCCGACCGGCCGGCCGGGGGCGAGCTGCCCGGCGTACTGCTGGCGGCCGGCCCCCAGAAGCACCTCGCGGAGATGCGCAGCTCCTTGGAGATCCTGGCGTCCCACGCGGGGCTGGCGATGGAACGCATCGCCCTCCGTCAGGAGATCATCCGACGGGAGAGCGAGGCGTACTTCCGCACGCTGGTGCGCAACGCCGCGGACGTCATCCTCATCGTCGGCGACGACAACAGCGTCCGCTACGCGAGTCCTTCCGCGAAGGCCGTGTTCGGCGACGTACACCTGATCGGTACGCCGTTGCCCGATCTGGTGGACGCGCGGGACCGCGACCGGGCGGCCAGGGTCCTGACGGCCATGTGGAACGGCGACCACCGCGAGTCGCAGGATCACTGGTACGTACCCCGTGAGAGCGGTCGCATCGAAGTGCAGGTCCGGTGCCGCGACCTGCGCCACGACAGGACCGTCCGCGGGCTTGTCGTCACCCTGCGGGACGTGACCGAGCAGCGCCAGCTGGAGCACGAGCTGACGCAGCGGGCCTTTCACGATTCGCTGACCGGCCTGCCCAACCGGACGCTGCTGCTGGAGCGGATCGAGCGCGCGCTGCTGCGCGGCCGCCGCGAGTCGTCCCTGACCTGCGTCCTCTTCATCGACCTCGACGACTTCAAGATCGTCAACGACACGATGGGCCACACGATCGGGGACCAGCTCCTCACCGCGGTGGGCAGCCGGCTGTCGGAGACCCTGCGCCGCACCGACACCGCCGCGCGGCTCGGCGGTGACGAGTTCGCGGTGCTGATGGAGGACGCCAAGCAGCCCATCGACGCCGAACTGCTGGCCGCACAGGTCGTACAGACCCTCAACCGGCCGTTCCGCCTGTCCGACGCCTCGGTGAGCGTCTCCGCCAGTGTGGGCGTGGCCACGGCGAGGGACAGCGCCGACAGCGAGGAGCTGCTGAGCCACGCCGACCTGGCCCTGTACGCCGCCAAGGCCGCGGGAAAGCGCCAGTGGCGGCGCTTCCAGCCGCGGCTGGGCGTTCGCATGCTGGAGCGGCACGACCTTCAGGCAAGTCTGGGCACGGCCATCGCCAACGAGGAGTTCGCCCTGCGTTACCAGCCCGTGGTCGACATCACCGCGGGTGATGTCGTCGGCTTCGAGGCGCTGGCCCGCTGGCCGCACGCCCAGCGCGGCCTGGTCCCGCCGCAGCAGTTCATCACGCTCGCCGAGGAGACGGGACACATCACGCCACTGGGCGCCTGGGTGATGGGGAGCGCCGCCATCGACATCGCCGGGCTGCAGCGCGCTACGCCGCGTACTCCGCCGTATGTGAGCGTCAACGTGTCGGCCCGGCAGTTCCGCGAGACCGAATTCCTGGACGACGTGTGCAAGGTGCTCGCGACCCCCGGTCTCTCGCCGGGATCGCTGCAGCTGGAACTGACCGAGTCCGTGCTCATGCGCAGGGACGGTCAGATCGAGGCCGTCATGCACGCGCTCAAGGAGCTGGGCGTACGCATAGCCGTCGACGACTTCGGTACGGGATTCTCCTCGCTGCGCTATCTGCGGGAGTTCCCGATCGACGTACTCAAGATCGACAAGTCGTTCATCGACGACATCACGAAGGACGCCCAGCAGGTCGCGCTCGTCGAGGGGATCGTCCACATCGCCGACACACTCGGCCTTCAGGTCATCGCCGAAGGAATCGAGGACGCCGGACAGCGCGATCTCCTCGCCTGCATGGGCTGCCGTTTCGGGCAGGGCTATCTCTTCGCCCGGCCGATGACGGTGGAGCAGGGTGACTACCTCCTGCGTCACCCCGACGGGCACTTCCGGCCGGAGGCCGAACGGCCCGGAAACCGGGCAGTCGTCACCCGCCCGGCCGCCCGGGGAAACGCCCAGGGAAAGGAGAAGAGCATGCGAGAAGCGGCTGCTCAGCCCCTGGGCGTAGTGGATCCACGCTGGGGTGATCTGGAACATCTGCGGCGGACGAGCCCGATGAGTGACGCGGTCCTCGACGAAGTACGCGGCCGGCACATCCGCAGCGGCGATCACTGGCTGATCGACTTCGCCTCCTGCAACTACCTCGGCTTCGACTGCGAGCCGGAGATCATCGACGCGATCGAGCCGGCCGTACGCCGCTGGGGAACGCACCCCAGCTGGTCGCGGCTGCTCGGCAGCCCACGGCTCTACCCCGAGATCGAGGAGCGGCTCGCCGCGCTGCTCGGGGCTCCGGACACGCTGCTGCTGCCCACGGCCACCCTCATCCACCACTCGGTGATCCCCGTCCTCGCGGGCAAGGGGCACGTCTTCGTCGAGGCCGCGGCGCACCGGACCGTGTACGACGGCTGTGTCTCCGCCCGGGGGCAGGGCGCGACCTTGCAGCGGTTCCGCGCCGACCGGCCTGACCAGCTCGACGCGCTGCTGCGCGCCGTACCGGCCGAGTCGTCCCGGCTCGTCTGCCTGGACGGTGTGAACAGCATGACCGGCAACATTCCGGACCTGCCGGAACTGGCGGCGATCTGCCGGGACCGCGACGCGACGCTCTACATCGACGACACGCACGGCTTCGGTGTCATCGGTGAGCGGCGGGCGGACGAGCTCTGCCCGTACGGATCGCGCGGTAACAGTGTCGTCCGGCACACCGGGGAGACGTACGACAACATCGTGCTCGTCGGCGGCTTCTCCAAGGCGTATTCGTCACTGCTGGCCTTTCTGGCGCTGCCCACCTCGCTCAAGGACCTGCTGAAGGTCGCCGCTGGTCCCTATCTGTACTCCGGCCCCTCGCCGACGGCGTCCCTCGCCACCACGCTCGCCGGTCTGGACGTCAACGACCGCCGCGGTGACCTCATCCGCGCCGGCCTGCACGCCAAGAGCGTGCGGGTACTCGACCACGTCCGCCGCCTCGGCCTGGAAACACCGAACGACGGCGTGCTGCCGATCGTGGAGATTCCGCTGGCGGACGCCTCGGACCTCGACGCGGTCGCCGGATTCCTGTGGGACAACGGCATCTACGTGACCCTGGCGGCCTACCCGCTCGTACCGCGCGACCGGGTCGGTTTCCGCATCCAGATCACGGCCCTGAACTCCGACGAGGACATCGAGCGGCTCAACGACACACTGACCCGGCTCTCCGAGCACTTCGCACTGCGGACGGGGAGCTGAGAGTGCCGTGCCCGGGCGTACGCCGATCCGCAACGACGATGTGGACTGGGACAGCTGGCCCGTCCAGGACTACCTCGCGGAGAACTACCGCGAACTGCACCCGTCGGACGCGGCGGTCATCTCGCACCACTCCGCGTTCTACCGCCGGTTCGCGGCCGGCGAGGTCGCCCGCTCGGTCGAGTTCGGAGCCGGGCCCAACCTGTATCCGCTGATGCTCGCGGCGGCCGCGAGCCACCGTATCGACGCGGTCGAAGCCGGGTCCGCGGGGGTCGCGTACCTGAGGCGGCAGCTGGGCCGGGGCCCCGACGACAGCTGGCAGCCCTTCTACGCACTGTGCCGGCGGCTGAACCCGGGCCTGCCGGGAACGCTGCCCGAGGCCCTTGCGCGGGTCCGCGTCGTCCACGCCGACGTCCGGGACCTGACGCCCGGCACCTACGGCATCGCGTCGATGAACTTCGTCGCGGAGGGTGTCACCGAGGACTGCGAGGAGTTCGCGGACTTCTGTGACTGTTTCGTACGCTCGGTGGCGCCCGGTGGGCATCTGGTGGCGGCCTTCATGGAGAACATGCCGACGTACCGGATAGGTCCCGCGTCGCAGTGGCCCGGCTGTCCGGTGAACCCGGCCGTCGTCCGGGAGGTTTTCACACCGCTGACCGCCCAGCTCACGGTCACGCGGATCGACGCCGATCCGACGCTGCCTGATTACGGGGACTCGGGGATGGTGCTGCTTACGGCGGTCCGGTGAGCGTTACTCCGGGGTGACACCGGCCCGCTGGAGCGCGAACGCCGTTTCCACCAGGGCGATGTGGCTGAAGGCCTGTGGGGCGTTTCCCAGCTGGCGGCGGCGACGCGGGTCCCACTGCTCCGAGAGCAGACCCACGTCGTTGCGGACGCCCAGGACCCTTTCGAAGGTCTCGCGTGCCTGGTCCAGGTGTCCGGTCGCGGCCAGGGCGTCGGCGTACCAGAGCGAACACGCCACGAAGGTGCCCTCGGAGCCGTGCATCCCGTCCACACTGTGCACGCTGTGCTCGCCGCTGCCGTTGTGCGCGTATCGCCGTACGAAGCCGTCGTGGTCCAGCGCCCGCATCGCCCGGACCGTGCCGCGCACGCGTGCGTCGTCGGCCGGCAGGAAGCCGAGCTTGGGAATGAGGAGGGCGGACGCGTCGAGGGCGGAGGAACCGTAGAACTGCACGAACGAGTCCTGCCGCGCGTCCCACCCCTCCCGGCACACCTCCTGGTGCACCGCGTCCCGCATGGCCCGCCACTGACCGGAGGACCCGTTCCTGCCGAGGAGCGTTCCCATGCGCAGCGCGCGGTCGGCGGCGACCCACGACATGACCTTGGAATGGACGAACTGGCGCCTGGGTCCGCGGACTTCCCACAGTCCCTCGTCCGGTTCGCGCCAGTGCTGCTGGAGATAGCTCATCAGGGCGTTGACCAGGCTCCACATGTGGGGCTGCATCGGGATTCCCGCGCGCAGCGACCAGTAGAGCGTGTCCAGCACTTCGCCGTACACATCGAGCTGGAACTGGCCTACCGCGGCGTTCCCGAACCGGACCGGGCTCGCCCCCTCGTATCCGGGCAGCCAGGGCGCTTCGCTCTCGGGGAGGTGCCGGTGCCCTTCGATGCCGTACACCGTCTGCAGGTCGGCGGGTTCGCCGGCGATGGCGCGCAGCAGCCAGTCGAGCCAGGCCGTCGCCTCGTCCCGGTAGCCGCTGCGCAGCAGGCAGGACAGGGTGAGGGTGGAGTCGCGCAGCCAGCAGTAGCGGTAGTCCCAGTTGCGTTCACCGCCCATGCATTCGGGCAGCGAGGTGGTGGGGGCCGCGACGATGCCGCCCGTGGGGGCGTAGGTGAGCGCTTTGAGGGTGATCAGGGACCGCACAACGGCATCGCGCCACGGTCCCTGGTAGCGGCACTGGGCCACCCAGTTGCGCCAGAAGTCGGTGGTCGCCTTGAGCGCCGTTTCCGGCGGGACACACAGGGGCGCGGGCAGGGCGGTGAGGTGCGAGGGCGTCCACACCAGCATCAGGGTCAGCCGTCTGCCCGCCGGGACGGTGAATTCCAGGAGGGTCGAGTCGGCACGCTCCAGCCTGCGCACCGCGCCGTCGGCGCTCAGCCAGGCGGAGTCCGGTCCGGCGACCGCGACCGTGAAATTGTCGCTGGCCCGTACCCAGGGAACGACCCTGCCCTGGTGGAACCGCAGTTTCAGTTCGCTGCGCAGGGTGACGGATCCGGATATGCCTTCCACGGTGCGCACGACGCAGGGGTGCTGACCGCGTGGCGGCATGAAATCCGTGACCCGTACGGTCCCGGCTTCGGTCTCCCAGTACGAATCCAGCACCAGGGTGTCCTGGCGGTACGCCCGGTGGGAGCAGGCCGCGGCGCCGACGGGCGAGACGCGCCAGAATCCGTTGTCCCCCGTGCCGAGCAGTGCGGCGAAACAGGCGGGGGAATCGAAGCGCGGAAAACACAGCCAGTCGATCGACCCGTCCCTGCCGATCATTCCGGCAGTCTCGAGGTCGCTGATGATGGCGTAATCCTCGATTGGATTGCTCATGATCGGAGTACGCCGTCGTACGCGAAGCCGCTGCCTAAATTATACGGCAGTTGGCCCCGGGCGGCGCCCAGGATCCGCGTCCGGCAGGGGCCTCGCGAGGGAGGTGCGGTTCATGACGTGGGAGACTATCCGAAACAATTTTCATTTCCAGTAACGGCCCGCAGGGCTCCGGAGAGGCAACGATGAAAGACCTGACACGGCGTGCGGAGGTTGGCCCGTACGTGATACGTCACGCCACCCCCGAGGACGTGCACGGCGCGCGCAGCGTCATGCTCGACACCTTCTACCGGGAGTTCCAGTACGGCTACGTTCCCGCCTGGCACGCCGACGTTGTCGACATCGAGCGCACGTACCTCGACGACCCGCGCCACGTCCTGTTCGTGGCCGTACGCGACGGCGAGGTGGTGGGCACCACCGCGGTGCACTCACGCGGCCCGGCCCATCCGCCGCACCCCCAGTGGCTCGCCGAGCGCTACCCCTGCGGTCGCACCGCCCAGCTCGCCCGCGTCTACGTACGCCCCGCACACCGCAGGCACGGGCTGGCCCGGGCGATGGTGCGAATGGCCTGCGAGTTCGCCGCCGCGACCCCGGGCTACGAGCGCGTCTACCTGCACACCAACGTCGACGTCCCGGGCGCGGAGGGCTTCTGGCGCAGCCTCGCCACGGAGGTGTTCGACGACCGTACGACGAGCGAGGACGGCGGGTTTCGAACCGTCCACTTCGAGATCCCGTTCAGGGGAGAGTTCCACGCCGGCTGAATGCCGTGCCGCGCCAGTCGCCGGACTCCCCGCGCTGCGATCGCGCGGACGCGGGGACGCGTTCAGAGTGGGCCACAGGACGTTTCGCGCGTGACCGAAGGAGTCTGCTGTGAGCAGCGGCCTGGAGCGGCTGGCGGTGATTCCGTTGGAGGCCGAAGAGGCCCGGAACCCGGCGGTGACCGGCGCCAAGGCGGCGAACCTGGCCCGCGCCGCCGCGGCCGGGCTGCCCGTACTGCCGGGCTTCACCCTCATGCCCGCACCGCCGTCGGCGACCGCGGCGCACGGCGAGGCCGCGCTGCGCGCGGCCTGGCGGGAGCTGACCGGTGAGGAAGGGCGGCCGCTGGTCGTACGGTCCTCCTCGGCCGTCGAGGACACTAGCGACTCCTCGATGGCCGGGCTGTTCGCCTCCGTACTGGACGTGCGCGGATGGGAGAGCTTCACGTCCGCCGTGCGGACGGTCCTCGGCTCCGCCCGCCGGAGCGAGCACGACGGCATGGCCGTGCTGGTCCGTGATGTTCGAGGCGGACCCGTGGCGGGGGGTGTTCGTCCACTGCGGCGCCGGCGTCAGGCGCACCGGCTCCATAGCCGTCGCCTATGTGGTGAACACCGGTGAAGCGGCCTCGAAGCAGGCCGCGCCGCGCAACCTCGCCGTGGGCCCGCCGTCGATGGAGCAGGTCTGGTACGCGCTCTCCTCCGAGCGGGACGAGATGAGCCAGCCGCCGGCCGCCGTCGAGGCATTCAGCCGCATCTTCGACGCGCCGCGCCGGATCATGGCTTCGCTCTGACGCTCCGACACTCCGAGGAATCGACGAATCGACGAATCGACGAACCTGATGACATACCAGGAACGTCGGCACCAGATTGGTATTGCCCCGGCCAGGCACGGTTACGCGGGACGACGGCTGCCCATACACTGACGGTCCCCCCGCGATACCCAGTGACCTGGCAGTACGCAGCCCTGGAGCCGATCCGGCGGAACGAGGAGCAGCCTCATGTTCTATTACGTGCTCAAGTATGTCCTTCTGGGGCCGCTGCTGAGACTGCTCTTCCGGCCCCGGATCGAGGGGCTTGAGCACATTCCCGACGAGGGCGCCGCGATCGTGGCGGGCAATCACCTGTCGTTCTCCGACCACTTCTTGATGCCCGCCATCATCAGACGGCGCATCACCTTCCTCGCCAAGGCGGAGTACTTCACGGGCCCCGGCATCAAGGGACGGCTGACCGCCGCGTTCTTCCGCAGCGCCGGTCAGATCCCCGTCGACCGGTCCGGCAAGGAGGCGGGGAAAGCCGCCATCCGCGAAGGGCTCGGCGTACTGAGCAAGGATGAGCTGCTGGGGATCTACCCGGAGGGCACCCGCTCGCACGACGGCCGGCTCTACAAGGGCAAGGTCGGAGTGGCGGCGATGGCGCTCAAGGCGGGGGTGCCCGTCGTGCCGTGCGCGATGGTGGGTACGTTCGAGATCCAGCCGCCGGGACAGGTGCTGCCCCGCATCAGGCGCGTCACCATCCGGTTCGGTGAGCCGCTGGACTTCTCGCGTTACGCGGGGATGGAGGACCAGAAGGCGGCGCTCCGCGCGGTCACCGACGAGATCATGTACGCGATCCTCGGACTGTCCGGGCAGGAGTACGTCGACCGGTACGCCGCCGAGGTCAAGGCGGAAGCCAAGGCGGAGCAGGCGAAGAAGTTCCCGCGGCTCCTGCGCTGACGGCGAATCAGCGGACGGCGAACGTTTCCCCGCCGTCGTCTCCCGCGCGCATAACGTCCTTCGTATGACCAAGGGAAGCGCATTCGTCATCGGAGCTACAGGACAGATCGGGCGGGCTGCCGTACGGGCGCTCGCCGAGGACGGCTGGGACGTGACCGCCGCGTCGCGCGGCGGCGGCCGCGACGAGACCTGGCCGCAGGAGATACGGGTGGCATCGGTCGACCGGGAGGACGATGCGGCGCTGGCCGGCGCGCTCGGCGACGGCTGCGACGTACTGGTCGACATGGTGGCGTTCGAAGAGCGTCACGCGCGGCAGCTGACGGGGCTCGCGGACCGCGTCGGTTCCGCGGTCGTCATCTCCAGTGGCGCCGTCTACGAGGACGACAAGGGCCGCAGCTTCGACACCCAGGACGAGCCCGACGGGTTCCCTCAGTACCCGGTGCCGATCCGCGAGAGCCTGGCCACCGTGGCGCCGGGTGACACGACGTACGGGACCAGGAAGGTCGCGATCGAACGGCATCTGCTGGCCGCCGCCGACCGGCTGCCGACCACCCTGCTGCGCGCGGGCGCGGTCCACGGACCGTACTGCCGGACTCCGCGCGAGATCCACTTCGTCAAGCGGGCGCTGGACGGGCGGCCGGTCAGGATCCTGGCGTACGGCGGACTCAGCCAGTTCCACCCGGTGCACGTCTCCAACGTCGGGGAGCTGATCCGGCTGGCGGCGGCGCGGCCCGGCGCGCGGGTGCTCAACGCCGGTGATCCCGGTGTGCCGACGGTCGCGGAGATCAGTACGGCGATCGACGCGGTCATGGGGGTGCGGAGCGAGCTGGTGCTCGTGGACGGGCCGCCGCCGCGGGACGGCCTCGGGGAGACGCCCTGGGGGCCCGACCACCCGATCGTCTTCGACATGTCGGCCGCCGAGCGGGAGCTGGGATACCGGCCGGTGACGACGTACACCGAGTCGCTGTCGGCCACGGTGGAGTGGCTGGCGGATCAACTCCGCCGCCAGGACTGGCGGGAGGCGTTCCCGAAACTGTCGCAGAGGTACGGGCCCGGCGGCGGACCCTTCGACTACGCGGCGGAGGACGCCTGGCTCGCCGGCGCCCGGTAGACGCGAGGAGGGGGCGGCCGGGATTTCTCCGGCCGCCCCCTCACCCGTTCAGACCGTTACGGCTTCGGTGTGGCGTGCGGGGCGCACGTCACATCGTGGCTGTCGGTCTTTCCGGTGAGCAGGTAGGTGTCCACCCGGTCGTTGACGCAGGGGTTGGCCAGCCCGGTGACGCCGTGCGAGCCGGCGTCCTTCTCCGTGATCAGGCGCGAGCCCTTGAATCGCTTGTGCAGCTCGACGGCGCCCTCGTACGGAGTGGCGGCGTCACGCTCGGCCTGCACGATCAGCACCTTCGGCAGCCCCTTGCCGGACTTCACGTTCAGCGGGGTCTGCTGCTTGGACGACCAGGTGGCGCAGGGCAGGTTCATCCAGGCGTTGGCCCACGTCATGAACGGGTGGTCCTGGTGCAGCCTGGTGTTGTCCCGGTCCCACGTCTTCCAGCTGGTGGGCCACTTGGCGTCCGCGCACTCGACGGCCGTGTAGACGGCGTTGCCGTTCTCGGAGGCCGCGTTGCCCGCGGTGTTCGACATGTCCGGCGCGATCTCGTCGACGAGCGCCTTCGTGTCACCCGCGACGTACTTGCTCCAGATCTCGGCGGTGTGCGCCCAGGCGGAGTCGTAGTACGGCGCGCTCTGGAAGAAACCGACGAGCTCGGCCGGACCGACGACGCCGCCGATCGGGCTCTGCTTGGCGGTGGCGCGCAGCTTCACCCACTGCTGCTCGACCTTCTCGGGGGTGTCCCCGAGGTGGTAGGTCGCGTCGTTCTTGGCGACCCACTGCTTCCAGTCGTCCCAGCGCATCTGGAAGGCGACGTCCTGGTCCAGGTTGGCCTGGTACCAGATCTTCTCCTTCGACGGGTTGACCACGCTGTCGACGACCATGCGGCGGACGTGGCCCGGGAACAGCGTTCCGTAGACCGCGCCCAGGTACGTGCCGTACGAGACGCCGAGGAAGTTCAGCTTCTTCTCACCGAGCGCGGCGCGGACGACGTCCAGGTCGCGTGCGGTGTTCGGCGTGGTCATGTGCGGCAGCAGCCAGCCGCTGCGCTCCTGGCAGCCGTCCGCGTACTCGGCGGCCAGCTTGCGCTGGGCGAGCTTGTCGGCCTCGCTGTCGGGCACCGGGTCGAGCTTCGGCGCCTTGACGAACTCCTCGGGCTCGACGCAGGAGATGGGCGAGGAGTGCCCGACACCGCGCGGGTCGAAGCCCACGAAGTCGTACGCCTTCGAGGTCTTGGCCCACAGGGGGTTCTTCGTGGTGACCCGGCGCGGGAACTTCATGCCCGAGCCGCCGGGGCCGCCCGGGTTGTAGAGGAGAGCGCCCTGACGGTCCTCCTTGGAGCCGGTGTTGCCGATGCGGTCGACGGCGATCTTGATCTTCCGGCCATTCGGCTTGGCGTAGTCGACCGGGACGGTGACCCAGCCGCACTGGATGGGCTTCTCAATGCCCCAGTCGGCCGGGCAGTCGCGCCAGTCGATGCCCGTCTTCGCCGCGCGGTCGGCGGCGATCCGCACGCCGCGCGCCTCGGACGTGCTGGTGCTGCGGCCCTCGGCGCCGGCGGCCGGCGCTGCTATCGCACCGGCCATCAAGGTGCCCGCTATGAGAGTGCCGGCGGAGCCGAGCGCTGCTGTACGCCTCAAGTGGTGCCTCCCCCTGTGAGTGTTGTGCCGTACGTGACGACAGTGGTCATGGTCAGATCATGTACGGGCGCATCCTGTCGCCTGAAGGTGTCCGGGCAACAGCCTGTACTCGTGTTCTTTACCAATCCCATAACCGGAGAGCCGTGTCCCGCTGAGCGGTGCACATGGCGGTCACCCAAATGTCTGAAGTGCCCCGTCCAGTACGCGCCGCAGTCGCAGCGCGTCGACCGCCACCGCCGTGACCAGCACGGCGGGCCCGGCGAGCGGGGTGAGGACCGCGCTGTCGCCCAGAAGAGTGGTTTCTGGCGGTTTGTTCTCAAAGTCTGGGTTTACGACGATGAGTTGGCCGGTCGCCCGATGCCCACCCAGCACCGCTCCCCCGTCCCAGCCGCCGGGCGCCCCCGGACCGTACGACAGTTCCTGGTCAAGCAGCGGGCGGCCGGCCCGCAGGACGGTGAGGCGGGTGGTGAGCGTGCCGGACTCCTCGCCGTACCGGCCGAGAATCTGCTCCTCGCGCAGGACCAGACGGGCGGACGCGGCGAGCTCGACGCGGGTGGTCATGCGAAGGTCGCTGCCGCGGGCCGAGATGAGCGGTTCCGGCAGCCAGCGCAGGCGCGCGTCGGCTCCGGCCGTCAGCCGTACGTCGTAGCGGGCGTGCAGGCCGCCGCGGCCGGGCAGGGCCACCGTGGCCGCGGCCGAGTCCACGGCGAGCGCTGCGCCGTCCCGTACCTCCGCCTCGACGGCCAGCCGGTCACCGCCCAGCGGCGCGCTCATCGCGCCGACGACGGTGACCCGGGCGTACGCACCGGTCCCGCGCGTACGGCGCAGGGCGAGCGGCCCGTCGCTCTCCAGGACGGGCAGGCGGGTGCCGCCCCGGCCGTCGGGGACGGCCGCGATCCGGGCAGTCGCCGCGATGCCCGTCGGCGCCACGGTGGTCATGCGGACCAGGCGGCGAGCTGTGCGCGGACCCAGTCGGCCACCGGCTTCACTCCGTCGGCGGAGGTCAACGAGGTGAAGGCGACGGGGAGTTCGCCGCGCTGCGCCTCGGCGTCGCGGGCCATGCGGCCGAGGTCGGAGCCGACGTACGGCGCGAGGTCGGTCTTGTTGACGACCAGCAGATCGGCTGTCGTGACGCCCGGGCCGCCCTTGCGCGGGATGTCGTCACCGCCCGCCACGTCGATGACGAAGACCTGCGCGTCGACGAGGCCTCTGGAGAAGGTCGCGGTGAGGTTGTCGCCGCCCGACTCGACCAGGATCAGGTCGAGCGGTCCCACCGCGTCCTCCAGGTCCTCGACCGCTTCGAGGTTGGCGGAGATGTCGTCACGGATGGCGGTGTGGGGGCAGGCGCCGGTCTCGACGGCCTGGATGCGCTCGGGCGGCAGAACGGCGTTTCGGAGCAGGAATTCGGCGTCCTCGCGCGTGTAGATGTCGTTGGTGACGACGGCGATGGACAGCTCGTCGCGCAGTTCGCGGCAGAGGGCGGCGACGGTCGCGGTCTTGCCGGAGCCGACCGGGCCGCCGAGCCCGATGCGCAGGGCGCGCTTCGTACCGTCGGGGCGGGCGGCGTCGGCGCTGACGGCCATGGCCCTGTCGTGGCTGTGGTCGAGGTGCATGGTGTGCGGCTCCTTAAGCGATGTGCGGTGTTACGAGGCGAAGAGGCGTACGGGCCAGGCGGCGTGCGCCTCCGCCGTGATGTCGAGCAGTGGCGCCGAAGCGGCGGGCAGCGCGCCGGTTCCTTCGTCCCGTGCGCGGATGGCCGCTTCGGCGGCGCGCCGCGCGACCTGGTCGAGTTCGGGTGCGAGGCGGGCGAGGACGCCGGTGGCCTCGAAGGGGTCCAGACCGAGGAGGCGTACCACCGCGGTGGCGGGTCCGCCGACGGTCTCGTACGCGACGCAGTGTGCGGCGTCCTCGGGCCCGAGCCCCGCCGCCCGGGCGGTGACGCCGAGCACGACGGGCTGGTGCGCGCCGCGCGGGCGGGCGGCGGCCAGCGCGTCGAGCGCGTCGCACGGCCAGGTGGCGCGGGCGGCGCGCATCAGCTGCCGGCCGAGCTTGCGCGCCGTCGCCCGCAGGGCGGGTGACGGCGTACGGGCGTCGGCGGCCTCGTCGAGTTCGAGGGCGTCCACGCCGAGGGCCGCGGCGGCGGCCAGCGCCGCCGAGGTGAGGCCGGTGGTGTGCAGGCGGCCCCGGCAGAAGGCGGCGAGGTCCGCGGCATCGCGGATCCGCCCCGCCTTGACGGCCGCCTCGGCGCCACCGGAGTGGGCGTGGCCCCCGGCGGGAAACCGCCCGTCCGCGAGGACGAGAAGGGCGGCCCGTGACCCGTGCGCCGGGAACTCGCCGCGAGTGTCAGCAGAAACGTCCATGGTCAGAAGAGGAAGTAGCGCTGGGCCATGGGCAGTTCGGCCGCCGGCGCCGGTTCGACCGCGTCGCCGTCGATCGTCACCGTGAAGGTGTCCGGGTCGACCTCGACACGCGGCAGGGCGTCGTTCTCGCGCATGTCGGCCTTGGTGACCCGCCGGGTGTTCCGGATGGGTACGAACCGCTTGCCGAGCCCGAGGCGTTCGGGCAGCCCGTCCTCGATCGCCGCCTGCGCCACGAAGTTGAAGGAGTTGGCGGCGGGAGCCCTGCCGATCGCGCCGAACATCGGACGGGGCATCACCGGCTGCGGAGTCGGAATGGAGGCGTTGGCGTCGCCCATCTGCGCGTACGCGATCTGTCCGCCCTTGATGACGAGCTGCGGCTTGACGCCGAAGAAGGCGGGCTCCCACAGCACGAGGTCGGCGAGCTTTCCGCTCTCGACCGAGCCGATCTCGTGGTCGAGGCCCTGCGCGACGGCCGGGTTGATCGTGTACTTGGCGACATAGCGACGCGCACGGTGGTTGTCGGCGCGGCCGTCGCCCGGCAGCGCGCCCCGGCGCTTCTTCATGACGTGCGCGGTCTGCCAGGTGCGCAGCGCGACCTCACCGATGCGGCCCATCGCCTGCGAGTCGGAGGAGATGATCGAGATCGCGCCGAGGTCGTGCAGGATGTCCTCGGCCGCGATGGTGGACGGCCGGATCCGCGACTCGGCGAAGGCCAGGTCTTCCGGCACGGCCGGGTTGAGGTGGTGGCAGACCATCAGCATGTCGAGGTGTTCGTCGATGGTGTTGACGGTGTGCGGCCGGGTCGGGTTGGTGGAGCTGGGCAGGACGTACGGCTCGGAGACGACCGTGATGATGTCCGGCGCGTGCCCGCCGCCCGCCCCCTCGGTGTGGTACGCGTGGATGGTACGCCCGGCGATGGCGGCGAGGGTGTCGCCGACGAACCCGGCCTCGTTCAGCGTGTCGGTGTGGATGGCGAGCTGCGCGCCGGTCTCCTCGCACACGCCCAGGCAGGCGTCGATGACGGCGGGCGTCGCGCCCCAGTCCTCGTGGATCTTGAACCCGAGCGCGCCACCGCGCAGTTGGGCGTGCATGGCGTCGCGCGACATGGTGTTGCCCTTGCCGAGCAGCCCGATGTTCACGGGGTAATGCTCCAGCGCCTCGAACATCCGGGCCAGGTGCCAGCCGCCGGGCGTGACCGTGGTGGCCTTGGTCCCCTCGGCGGGTCCGGTGCCGCCGCCGACGAGCGTGGTGATGCCGCAGGAGAGGGCCTGGTCGACGACGGTCGGCGAGATGAAGTGCACGTGCGCGTCGATGGTGCCGGCGGTGAGGATCTTGCCGTTGCCCGCGATGATCTCGGTCTCGGGGCCGATGACCAGGTCGGGGTGTACGCCGTCCATGGTGTCCGGGTTGCCGGCCTTGCCGATGCCGGTGATCCGCCCGTCCCGCAGGCCGATGTCGGCCTTGACGATGCCCCAGTGGTCGAGGATCACCGCGCCCGTGATGACGGTGTCGGGAGCTCCCTCGGCCCGGGTCGTACGCGCTTGGCCCATGGACTCGCGGATGACCTTGCCGCCGCCGAACACCGCCTCGTCACCGGCGCGTCCGGGCCCGCCGCAGCGGTCCTCCTCGATCTCGATCAGCAGGTCGGTGTCGGCGAGGCGGATGCGGTCGCCGGTGGTGGGGCCGAACAGGTCGGCGTACACAGGGCGCAGGAGCTCAGGCATCGAGGGCACCTCCGGTGGTCCCACGCAGTCCGGCGACGACGCGTCGGCCTCGGACGGGGACGAGTTCGACGTCGACGGGGATGCCGGGCTCGAAACGCACGGCGGTGCCCGCGGCGATGTTCAGCCGCAGGCCGCGGGCGGCGGCGCGGTCGAAGGCGAGGCCCAGGTTGGCCTCGGCGAAGTGGTAGTGGGAGCCGACCTGGACGGGCCGGTCGGCCGCGTTGAGGACGGTGAGGCGGGTGACGGGCAGGCCCTCGTTGAGGGGGACCGGGTCGTCGGCGTACAGGATTTCTCCGGGGATCATCGGCCGTGTCTCCCCGTCAGGCGATCGGTTCGTGGACGGTGACGAGCTTGGTGCCGTCCGGGAAGGTCGCCTCGACCTGTACGTCGTGGATCATCTCGGGGATGCCCTCCATGACGTCGTCACGGGTGAGCACCTTGCGGCCCAACGACATGAGCTCGGCGACGCTGCGGCCGTCGCGGGCGCCTTCGAGAATGTGGGAGGTGATGAGGGCGATCGATTCGGGATGATTGAGTCTCACGCCGCGAGCGCGGCGCTTCTCCGCCACGTCGGCCGCCACATGGATGAGCAGTCTTTCCTGCTCGTGCGGGGTCAGTTGCACGCGTGCTACCTCCAGTCGTACCGCCAGGCCGCCCGGACGGGGGCAGGCGGAGTCCAACGCGTCAACGAGGCCGGGACGTAACGGAACCACAGCGTCCACCTCGGGCGCAGCGGGACCATATCCGACTTCAACACTCTGTTGACCTGCGTTTTCTGACCGCACGGCCAGGCATTGCACGTTAGAGCGGAAGTTTTTCCAACGCGTTAACTGGCCCTTTGCGAGTCCATGGTCATCAACGCGTTCAGCCCGCCCCCACTCGCGCCCGGCCTGACCGCCGTACTGAGGGGAGCGCGACGACGGCCGGCAGCCAGGGCCCAGGAAGCGGCCGCCGTCGGCTGAGCGCAGCACAAGACCGGCCGCGCGCCCCCGCTTCAGCGGACCGGGCGCACGGCCTTTTCGTACGCGCTTCTCAGCTGTCGGGGGCTTCGCCGCGGTGTTCGGCGGCGATGCCGAAGCGGCGCCGTTCGCCTCCAGCGGACGACGCCGAGCCGATCGTGGAGATGGAACTGATCACCGACTCCTCGGCTGCTTCCTGCTCGCCCTCAAGTCGTGCCAGGTCAGCGGCGGAAACAAGCGCCACCAACGGCTTTCCGTGGCGCGTCACCACTACCCGCTCACCGCCGTAGACGACGCGGTTGATCAGCTCGGCCAGCTCTGCACGGGCTTGCGTCACCGGAATCTCGTAGGCCATGCTCCCCATAGTACGAGCTGTACGTCCTGTACATTTTTTACAGAGACTTCCGGAGGCACCGCCATGTACCGACCGATCCCGCACAGCGCCCGCTACGTACTGCCGGAGTTCACGGAGCGCACCAGCACCGGGAGCCGCACCCTCGATCCGTACTCGAAGCTGCTCGAGGAGCGGATCGTCTTCCTCGGGACGGCCGTCGACGACACCGCGGCCAATGACGTGATGGCGCAGTTCATGCATCTCGAACACGACGCCCCCGACCGGGACATCTCGCTCTACATCAACTCCCCCGGCGGCTCGCACACCGCCATGTCCGCGATCTACGACACGATCCAGTTCGTCTCCTGCGACGTCGAGACGATCTGTCTGGGCCAGGCCGCCTCCTCCGCCGCGCTGCTGCTCGCGGCCGGTACACCGGGCAAGCGCCTCGCGCTGCCGGGCGCCCGGGTGCTGCTCAGCCAGCCCTCCATCGACCGGCCCGTGCACGGCCAGCCCTCCGACCTGGAGATCGAGGCACGGGAGTTGGAGCGCATGCGGGGGACGCTCACCCAACTCCTCGCGCGGCACACCGGGCAGAGCGTGGAGCGCGTCGACGACGACATCGAGCGCGACAAGGTCTTCACGGCCGAAGCGGCGGCGGCGTACGGCCTGGTGGACCATGTCGTGCCGAGCCGCAAGGCCACGTTCGCCTCCTCCGCCGCGAGGTGATTCCGCGCATGCTGCCGCCCGAACTGCCGCCGCTGCCCGCACTGACACGCGCGGAGTGCGATTTCGTCGACCGCTACCTCGAAGTGCTCGATCTGATGGGGCGCATCAATCCTGCGCACGGCGCCGACACCTACAGCGCGCTGCGGGCGGCCCAGACTCTCGCCGGGAAGGCCGCCGGCCTGCGGGACGCCCTGGCGCTGATGCACGAGCGGGGCGAGACGCGCCTGCATGCCGCCACGCTCGCGCGGGCTTTGCGGGTGCTCGACGGAGAGCGGCGTGCGGGCCGTGTCACCCTCCCTCCCGCGTCCGCGAGTTGAGGCACGCGCGACCGCTTACCCCATTGGCGTACGAGAAGGGCTCATCCAAACGGGGTAGGAAATACCTGAACAGCGGTACGGCCCCACTTGCGCAACACGCCTACTCGCTGGGCGGAATGACCCGTTCCAGTGCTGGTACAGCGTTCGCCAGCCCCCTGCGCCCGGATCCGAAAATGGCCCTGTCCACCCGAACGGGTCATCGGTGAGCAGCCTCACAAAACGTCGTTTCGGCTCGGAAATCCGGCGGTTCATGAGTCAAGATCCGTGGGACGACAAGCCCCCGCCACCGCGGCGGGGCGGTCCGGGCGGACGCTGAGTCCTGCCGCCGCTTCGGATGACTGGTCGACAGGAGTGCATCGGCAGGAGTGGAGGACCCAGGCAGTACGGGGTGACCGGAGACGGTCGTCCCTCGGGGTGAAGCCGCAGTACGCGGCCGGGCATCTTCGCCTGTCCGAACCCGACAGGTCATCCTTCACAGGCGGCTGACGAAGGGTTGCGCATGACCGCGCACAGGAATGTTCCGACCGTACTGTCCCGGGCCGGAGCCGCTTCGGCTCTCACTCTCGCCGCGATCGGCGGCACGATGCTGGCACCGGGGGCCGTCCCCGAGGCGCACGCCGCATCGCTCTCCGCGAAGGCGCTCAACGTCGCCGCGTCGAAGAAGGGGGCCCCGTACAAGTACGGGGCGACGGGCCCGAGCCGGTTCGACTGCTCGGGGCTGACGCTCTATTCGTACAAAAAGGCCGGCAAGACCCTGCCACGCACCGCTCAGTCCCAGTACAACAAGACCCGGCACATCTCCGCCTCCAGCCGACAGCGCGGTGACCTGGTCTTCTTCCACTCCGGGGGGAGCGTGTACCACGTGGGTATCTACGCGGGGAGCGGCAAAATCTGGCACTCCCCCAAGTCGGGGGCCGTGGTGAGGCTGGAGAAGATCTGGTCCAAGAGCGTCCGGTACGGCCGGGTGCGCTGAATATTCCGAGCGACTGCCGGTCCGGGAAGGTACGTTCGCCGCCATGACCTTCATAAATCCGGTACGTCACATCACCTTCGACGCCCACGACCCGTACACCGTCGCCGAGTTCTGGTCCCACCTGACCGGCTACAAGCTGCTGGACGAACCGGGCGACGACGAGGTGCTGATCGATCCGGAGCAACCCAATGTGCCCGGGCTTCTGTTCATCCGGGTCCCTGAGGGAAAGACCGTCAAGAACCGCATCCACCTCGACATCCAGCCGCCGCACGGCACGCGGGATGCCGAGGTGGAGCGGCTCGCCGCGCTCGGCGCTCGGATCGTCAGCGACCGGCGCGTCGAGGACGGCCGCGGCTGGGTGGTCATGGCCGACCCGGAGGGCAACGAATTCTGCGTGGAGCGCGGCGCGGAGGAGATACGGCCCGCCTGAGTACGGCCCTCTTGTGTACGGTCCTCTTGAGTTACGTGGCCGCCACCACCGGGCCTGCCAGCAGGGCCACCCCGAGCACGCCGAGCGCGGCCCCGCTGACCACTTCCACGGCGCGGGCCGCGCCCGGCCGCCGCAGCCACTCGCCGAGTCCGTCCACCAGCAGGGCCACGGCGGGGAACCACAGCAGCGCGAGTACGACGACGATCGTGGCGAGCAGCAGCGTCCTGGGCAGCGGCTGCTGGTCCGCCGGCACGAACTGGGGCAGCAGGCTGAGGAAGAGCACCGGCGCCTTGGGGTTGAGCGCGTTGGTGAGGAAGCCCTGGCGCAGGCTGCGGCCGGCGCCCCGGGCCGCGGCCGTCTCCGTTTCGTTCAGCCGCGGCGCCGGGCGACGCAGCGCGGACCGCAGGGCCCGGCAGCCGAGGTAGAGGATGTAGGCGCCGCCGAGCAGCTGGATCGCGCGGAAGAGAGCCGGCACCGCGACGAGTACGGCCGCGAGCCCGGCCACAGCGAGCGCCGTGTGGACCAGGAGCCCGCCCGCGACCCCTATCGCGCACGCGACCCCGTCCCGGCGTGACGCCAGTGCGTTGCGTACGACGACCGTGAAATCAGCGCCGGGCATGGCGACCATGCCCGCGGCGACGCCGGTGAAGGCGACCAGTTGTGCGTCCATGCCCTCAAGCCTGGCCGCTCCGGGGCTTTAGCATGTACTTGCGATCTTCTGGGTCTGCCTAAAGGAATGCTTAAGGGGCCGCAGATGTACGACCCGACACGGCTCGCGGCGCTGGTGGCGGTCGCCGAGGCCGGTTCGATCACCCGGGCCGCCGCGCGCCTCGGCTACACCGCGCCCGCCCTGTCCCAGCAGCTCGCCAAGCTGGAGCGCGAGGCGGGCGCCGCCCTGCTGGTGCGCCACCACCGCGGGGCCCGTCTGACGGCCGCGGGGGAGCTGCTGGCGGCGCGGGCCCGGCGCGTACTCGACGAGATGGACCAGGCGCGGCACGAACTCGCGCGCCTCGCGGGGCTGTCCGGCGGGCGCCTGCGCGTCGGTACGTTCACCACGGCCGGGATCCATCTGCTGCCGCCCGTGCTCAGTGCGTTCCGCCGCGCCCATCCCGACGTGGAACTCGCGGTCGCCGACTACGAGCCGCCGGACGGTGTCGCGGCGGTGGCCTCGGGCGCGGTCGATCTGGCGCTGACCCATGCGTACGCACCCGCTCCCCCGGTGCCGATGCCCTCCGCCGTCGCGGCGGAGCCACTGCTGGACGAGGAGCTCGTACTCGTGACGGCGCCCGGGCACGCACTCTCCGGCGGGTCGGGGCGGCTGCCGGTGGCCGAGCTCGCGGGGCAGCCGCTGATCAGCAGTGCGCCGTCGCATCCGGCCCGGCAGGGGGTGGAGGCGGCGCTGGCCGCGGCGGGGGCGACCCCGGCGGTGGTGTGCGAGTCACCGGGTTACGCCCTGGTGTGCGCGCTGGTCAGCGCGGGGCTCGGGGTGGCCGTGGTGCCCGAGATGGTCGCCGCGATGGCGATGACGCCCTTGGGCGTACGGGCGCTGGAGCCGGCCGGGCTGCGACGCACGATCTCGGTGGTGCACCGGCCCGGCGAGACGAGCCCGGCGGCGGACACACTGCGCGCGCTGCTGCGCGGCGCCTTCGGCCGGGCTTCCGCCGCCTGATCCCGGGCGTACCGCTGAGACGGGGCCTACCGCTGCACTGGCTGCTGGACGGGCTGCTGAACGGGGACGGTCCAGGGCAGCTCGATCCACACGGTCTTGCCGCCCTCCTCGGTGGGCCGGACGGAGACCCGCCCCCCGCACTCGGCGGTCAGCCAGCGGATGATCACTATGCCGCGCCCGTTGTCCTGCTGGACGGCCGCGGGAAGCCGTTTCGGCCAGCGGGGGTGGCTGTCGGTGACGCCGATGCGAAGCTGCTCGTCCCGCTCCAGCCGCACGTCCACGGTGAACGTGGGCGACTGGCCGAAGGTGTGCTGAACGGCATTGGTGGCCAGTTCCGAAACGATCAGCCGTACGGTATCGGCGGCGTCGGATCCCGGGGCCATGCCCCACTCGCCGAGAATCTCCGCGACATATCTCCTGGCCGCGGAGACCGAGGCTGGCTCGCTCGGCAGAGTGACGGATACTTCCTGGTGATCTGCCATGGCGACGCTGTCCCTTTCCCACCGGGGCCGGACTCCGACTCGTAGCGGATGAACTTCGAGGACGGCCTCGGATTGCGCTTCGCGCCAGAGTGCCACTCATCGTGCCGTGATAGGGGGTGATCCCCCAAGATATGCATATATCTGTCGCTCGAAGCGGTGAACTCTGCTACGCGAGACCGTATTCGGGGTCGTATCCGTGCATCCTCGCCCGTTGGAAGGAGGCGGATATGCGGCACAGTCCGGCGGTACGTCGGCGCAAGCTCGGCGAGGAGCTGCGGAGACTGCGCGACAGGGCGGGGCTCACCAGCCCCCAGGCCGCCCGCCTGGTCGGGTGGCATCAGTCGAAGGTGAGCAGGATCGAGACGGGGCGCAGCGCCGTGAAGCCGTCCGACGTGACCCGGCTGCTCGACGCGTACGGAGTGACGGATCCCCAACTCAGGGAACTGGTCGACGCGTTGACCGGACCGTCGGCACCCGAGGGCGGCCGGCACTGGTGGCACGCGTACCGCGGCCTGCTGCCACCCCAGTACCGTGACCTCATCAGCCTGGAGTCGCAGGCGAGTTCGGCGCGCACGCTGGAGACCGCGGTGGTGCCCGGGCTGCTCCAGACCCCGGACTACGCGCGGGCGGTGACGCGGGCCGCGCTGGCGCACCTGCCGGCGGCGAAAGTCGATTCGCTGGTCGAGGTGCGAATCGCCCGTCAGAAGGTGCTGCGGGCGGCGGCGCCACTGGAATTGAGTGCGGTGCTGGACGAGGCGGTACTGCGTCGGCCGGTGGGCGGCCGGCAGATCATGAAAGAGCAGTTACGGAAGTTACTGGCGGTGGCAGAATTGCCTCATGTCCGTTTACAGGTCCTGCCGTTTGATTCCGGGGCGCACATCGGACTCACCGGCCCTTTCATTATCTTCTCTTTTCCGAACATAGCTGATCTGGATGTGGTCGTTCTCGACCATTTGACGAGTAGCCTCTACCTCGAACGGAAAGAAGACCTCAAGGCGTACAACGCCGCGTTCAAGGCACTTCAGGCACAGGCCCTTTCACCCTCGGAGTCATTCGCTCTCATCGCCGGTACCGGTGATGTCCGGTAGGGAGGCACCATGTCAGCACCGCTTGGATACGTCCGGTGGCGGCGCAGCAGCCGCAGCACCGGGATGAACAACTGCGTCGAGGCGGCCCGCCTCGCCGACGGCCTGCTGGCCGTGCGCGATTCCAAGAACGTCACACGGCCCGCCCTGCTCTTCGCGGCGGACACGTGGACGTGCTTCCTTTCGGCGGTCCGTGACGAGGCGCTCCGCCCGGGGAGTCGACCCCAGTGAGTCTCAGAAGGCGGCGGTGGGCGCATTCCGCACGACCGTGGCCACCGCTTCCTCGATCTGCTGGTCGGTCAGGTCCGCCCGCGCGGTCAGCCTGAGCCGGGAGATCCCGTCCGGCACCGAAGGCGGACGGAAACAGCCCACCACCAGACCGGCCGCCCGGCAGTCGGCGGCCCACCGCACCGCCGCCTCAGGCGAGGGCGCCAGTACCGACACCACGGCGGCGTCGGGGCGTACGGCGGACAGGCCCGCGTCCGTCACTCCCCGGTGCAGCGACACCGCGACGGTACGGGCCCTCGCCGCCAGCCCCGGTTCGCGGCGCAACAGCCGTACGCTCGCCAGCGCGGCGCCCGCGGCAGCCGGCGCCAGACCGGTGTCGAAGATGAACGTACGGGCCGTGTTGACCAGGTGGTCGATGACCCGGGCCGGTCCGAGGACCGCTCCGCCCTGGCTGCCCAGGGACTTGGAGAGCGTGAGGGTGGCGACCACGCCGTCCGTACCCGCCAGGCCCGCCGCGTTCAGCGCTCCCCTGCCTCCGTCGCCGAGGACTCCGAGGCCGTGCGCGTCGTCGACGAGGAGGGCGGCTCCGTACGTACGGCAGGCGGCCGCCAGTTCGTAGAGTGGGGCGGCGTCGCCGTCCACCGAGAAGACGGAGTCGGTGACCGCGAGGGCGCGGCCGTCGTGCGCGTCGAGCGTCTTGCGTACGGCCGCGGGGTCGGCGTGCGGCACGACCGCGGTGGTGGCGCGCGCGAGCCGGCAGCCGTCGACGATCGAGGCGTGGTTGAGGGCGTCGGAGACGATCAGCGAACCGTGGCCGCCGAGCGCGGTGAGGGCGGCGAGGTTGGCGGCGTAACCGGAGGAGAGGACGAGGGCCGCCTCGAAACCGCAGAAATCGGCCAATTCCCGCTCAAGTTCGGCGTGCAGTCGCGTGCTGCCGGTGACGAGCCGCGAACCGGTGGCGCCGGCGCCCCAGCGGCGGGCGGCCTCCGCCGCGGCGGAGGTGACCTCCGGGCGGTGGGTGAGTCCGAGGTAGTCGTTGCTCGCGAGGTCGAGCAGAGGGGACTCGGCGGGGCGCGGACGCAGGGTCCTGACGAGGCCGGCCCTGGCGCGCAGCGCCGCCTGTTCGTCGATCCAGTCGAACGGGTCGAACGGTCCCTGGGGCATGGCGGAGTCCCTTGGTAGGCCCTTTTGCAGGCTCGCTTGTAGGCTCTTTTGTAGGCAGCCCACAGACACTAGCCGGGCGCGCGCGAGGTCAGGGTGTGGCAATACCCACACCTCGTGAGGCCGCTCTTGTGCGGTTCCTCCTTGGCCGCAGGTGGTGCCGTAGTCCAGGATCGGCTTCATGGACCTGCTGAACACGCTGGTGGAGAAGGGGCTGCGGCGCGAGCTGCCGACCCGCGAAGAAGCGCTCGCCGTGCTGGCGACCTCCGACGACGAGCTGCTCGATGTGGTGGCCGCGGCCGGAAAGGTACGCCGCCAGTGGTTCGGACGGCGGGTGAAACTGAACTATCTCGTCAACCTCAAGTCGGGCCTGTGCCCTGAGGACTGTTCGTACTGCTCGCAGCGGCTCGGCTCGAAGGCCGAGATCCTGAAGTACACCTGGCTGAAGCCCGACGAGGCGTCGAAGGCGGCGGCCGCGGGCGTCGCGGGCGGTGCGAAGCGGGTGTGCCTGGTGGCGAGCGGGCGCGGGCCGACGGACAAGGACGTCGACCGCGTCTCGAAGACGATCGAGGCGATCAAGGACCAGAACGAAGACGTCGAGGTGTGCGCCTGCCTCGGGCTGTTGTCGGACGGGCAGGCGGAGCGGCTGCGGGCGGCGGGTGCGGACGCGTACAACCACAACCTGAACACCTCCGAGGCGACGTACGGCGGCATCACCACCACCCACACCTACGCCGACCGCGTCGAGACCGTCCAGCAGGCGCAGGCCGCGGGCATGTCCGCGTGCTCGGGTCTGATCGCGGGCATGGGCGAGACGGACGCCGACCTGGTGGACGTCGTCTTCGCGCTGCGCGAGCTCGACCCGGACTCGGTGCCGGTGAACTTCCTCATCCCCTTCGAGGGGACGCCGCTGGCCAAGGAGTGGAACCTCACCCCGCAGCGGGCGCTGCGCATTCTGGCCATGGTGCGGTTCGTCTGCCCGGACGTGGAGGTACGGCTGGCGGGCGGGCGCGAGGTGCATCTGCGCACGATGCAGCCGCTCGCGCTGCACCTGGTCAACTCGATCTTCCTCGGCGACTACCTGACCAGCGAGGGCCAGGCCGGCCAGGCCGACCTGGAGATGATCGCCGACGCCGGTTTCGAGGTGGAGGGGACGGACACGACGACGTTGCCGGAGCACCGGGGCGGTGGCGGCTGCGCGTCGGCGTGCGGCGAGCCGTCGGCGTGCGGCGAGCCGGCCGCCGAAGAGGAGACCCCGGAGATTCCGGCCGCCCGTACGGACCTGGTGTCGGTGCGCCGGCGGGGAGCCGGGACGGACCTCGCGCCCAATGCCTGAGCCGCTGTCTCCCGGGGAGCTGCTGCGGCTCGACCGCGACCACGTCTGGCATCCGTACGGTCCGATGCCCGGCCGGGCCGAGCCGCTACTGGTGGAGTCGGCGTCCGGCGTACGGCTGCGACTCGCTCAGCCCGCGCACGGCCAGGACGAGTTGATCGACGGCATGTCGTCCTGGTGGTCGGCCGTCCACGGCTACAACCACCCCGTGCTCAACGAGGCGGCGCGCGGTCAGCTCGACCGGATGAGCCATGTGATGTTCGGCGGGCTCACCCATGAGCCGGCCGTGCGCCTGGCGGCGAAGCTGGTGGAGATCACTCCGGAGCCGCTTCGGCACGTCTTCCTGGCCGACTCCGGATCGGTGTCGGTCGAGGTCGCGGTCAAGATGTGCCTCCAGTACTGGCGCTCGGTCGGCCGTCCCGGCAAGCAGCGGCTGCTGACCTGGCGCGGCGGCTACCACGGGGACACCTGGCAGCCGATGTCGGTGTGCGACCCGAAGGGCGGGATGCACGAACTGTGGCAGGGGGCGCTGCCGCGCCAGGTCTTCGCGGACGCGCCGCCGGCGTCGTACGACACGTTCGACGCGTCGTACGCCGATCACCTGCGCGCGCTGATCGCCCGCCACGCGGACGAACTGGCCGCGGTGATCGTGGAGCCGGTGGTGCAGGGCGCGGGCGGGATGCGCTTCCACTCTCCCGAGTACCTGCGGGTGCTGCGGGAGGCGTGCGACGAGCACGGGGTACTGCTGGTCTTCGACGAGATCGCGACGGGGTTCGGCCGTACGGGAAGGCTGTTCGCGTCGGAGCACGCGTCGGTCTCGCCCGATGTGCTGTGTCTGGGCAAGGCGCTGACCGGTGGTTACCTGACGATGGCGGCCACGTTGTGTACGTCCGAGGTGGCCGACGGGATCTCGCGCGGCGAGGTTCCGGTCCTGGCCCACGGCCCGACGTTCATGGGCAACCCGCTGGCGGCCGCGGTGGCCTGCGCCTCGATCGACCTGCTGCTCGGCCAGGACTGGCAGGGCGAGGTCAAGCGCATCGAAACGGGCCTGCGCGAAGGCCTGGCGGAGGTGGCGGGGCTGCCGGGCGTGCGTGACGTACGCGTGCTGGGGGCGATCGGCGTCGTACAGCTGGACCGTGCTCTTGACGAAGCCGCCATGGCGGCGGCGACGCGGGCAGTGGTGCGGGAGGGCGTCTGGCTGCGGCCGTTCCGTGACCTGATCTACACGATGCCGCCGTACGTCACGAACGACACGGACCTGGCCCGCATCTGCGGGGCGGTACGGGCGGCGGCGACGGCGGGCGCGTGAGCGGTCGCACTGGGGCTCCGCCCCAGACCCCGGACGCCCTGCGGGCGTGTCCTCAAGCGCCGGACGGGCTGGATTTTTCGGCGGAGCCGGATTTCGCCCCGTGTCAGGACGTTGCGCGCCGCACGGCACAAACCCGCTCGCCCAACCATTCCAGCCCCTCCGGCGCTTGAGGACCAGGGGTCTGGGGCAGCGCCCCTCACAAAAGCCCCCGCTCTCGCCCACCACAAGACCAACCACCAGGAGCACACCGCATGGCCGTCATCGTCGTCAGCGGCACCGGCACCGAGATCGGCAAGACCGTCGTCACGGCCGCAGTCGCAGCCATCGCCCGAGCCCAGGGCCGTACCGTCGCCGTGCTCAAACCCGCCCAGACCGGGCTCGCTCCGGGAGAGCCGGGAGATGCCGATGAGGTCGTCCGGCTGGCGGGCGACGGAGTCGCGGGGGCCGAACTCGCCCGATTCCCCGAGCCCCTGGCACCCGCGACGGCCGCCCGCCGCGCCGGCCTGCCCCCCGTGCGGCCGCACGACGTCGCCACGGCGGCAGCGAAGCTCGCCGCCGAGTACGACCTCGTACTCGTCGAAGGCGCCGGCGGCCTCCTCGTCCGCTTCGACGACGAAGGCGCCACCCTCGCCGACGCCGCCCGCCTCCTCGGCGCCCCCGTCCTCGTCGTCACCCCGGCCGGCCTCGGCACGCTGAACTCGACGGCTCTGACCGCCGAGGCCCTGCGCGCCCGCGACATCGAGATGCTCGGAGTCGTCGTCGGCAGCTGGCCCAGCGCCCCCGGCCTCGCCGAACGCTGCAATCTGACCGACCTGCCCGAGGCGGCCGGTGGAGCCCCCCTGCTCGGCGCCGTCCCCGCGGGCGCGGGAGCCCTGGCCCCCGCCGAATTCCGTACCCGCGCCACGACGTGGCTCGCGCCCGCGCTCGGCGGCACCTGGCGCCCGTAGCACCGGTAACCCGTAAGGTCGTCGGCATGCGAGCACGTATCGACGAGATCGTCTTCGACTGCGCGGAGCCGGCCGTACTGGTCCGCTTCTGGGCCGCCCTGCTGGGCGGCGACCCGGTCGACCGGAGTCCGGACTGGTCGTACGTCGACCCGCCGGACTCGATCCGGGTCGCGTTCCAGCGCGTACCGGAGGGGAAGGCCGCCAAGAACCGCCTCCACCTCGACCTGCACGCGGGCGACGTGGCCACGGCAAGCGCCGAGGCGGAGCGCCTCGGGGCGACCAGAACCGGCGGCATCGTCGCCGACGAGCAAGGCTCCTTCCAGGTGCTGCTGGATCCGGAAGGCAACGAGTTCTGCTTCGTGAGCGGCGTGAGCGGCACTACGGGGTAAGAATCGCGGTAACCGTACGCCCGCCGGAGGAGGTCCGCGATGCCGAAGCGCCGCCGCAAGGTTCCCCGGGACGCCGTGCACCACCCGCTTTTCGCCCGTTTCTACGCCCGCGTCAGCGTGCTCGCGGACCTGAGAAGCGGGGTGGCCGCGCACCGCGCGGAGCTGCTGTCCGGTCTGTCGGGCCGGGTCATCGAGATCGGCGCGGGCAACGGGCTGAACTTCGCCCACTACCCGTCGGCCGTCTCCGAGGTCGTGGCGATCGAACCGGAGCGCAGCCTGCGCCAGTTGGCCGTGAAAGCGGCCCTGGACGCCGGTGTCCCGGTGGACGTCGCGCCGGGCGCGGCGGAGGCGCTGCCGGTCAAGAGCGAGGCGTTCGACGCGGCGGTGGTGTCGCTGGTGCTGTGCAGCGTACGGGACGTACCGCGCGCCCTCTCCGAGATCAAACGTGTGCTGCGGCCCGGCGGAGAGCTGCGCTTCTTCGAGCACGGCAGGGGCGAGGGCCGGGCGATGGTGACGGCGCAGCGGGTGCTGGACCGCACCGTATGGCCGGTGCTTTTCGGAGGGTGCCACACCGCGCGCGACCCGCTCGCGGGCATCGCGGCGGCGGGGTTCGAGATCGGCACCTACCGGCGGCTGTTCGTACCGGAGAAGGGCCCGCGGCTGCCGTCGTCGCCGTGTGTGCTGGGGGTGGCCCACCGGCCGCCGGAACCCCCTGAGCCGACTGCGCCCACGGAGCCGAGTGCACCCACAGAAGGCGTCGCCTAGGCCGGCGCCCTCACAGGCTCCACTGCCGCAGCTCTTCCGCGATCACACGCACGTCCGCCTTGCCCTCCTTGACGAGCCTGGCCAAGTCCCTGACCTGCTCGGGCGAGGTTCCGACCTTCAGTCCGCACGCGACGAGATAGCCGTAGGCGACCGCCGAGGCGAACATCGCGTTCGAGCGCTCCAGCGCCGGCACGTGCAGCAGCAGCTGGAGCAGGGCGGCCGCGCGGGCGGCTGGATCGCTGTAGACGGGGATGCCGAATATCTCCGCCTCGTGCCGGGCCACGGCGGCGACGAGTGCGCCCCAGTCGACCACCTGCGGGTCACCCGGGGTCTTGTGTTCGGCGATCATGAGGAGCCAGGCGAGGTCGATCTTGAGACTCAACGCTTGCCTTCGCGCTCCGAGCCGAACTCCTCCGCGAAGACCGATTCGTACTGCTTCATAAAGTCCGACGCGGCCTCGACGAAGGTACGTCCCACCTCGCCCGCGTCCTGTCGGACCAGCTCCTCGATGTAGCGGTTCACGCTCATCCCGCGCTGCAGGGCGCGCTGCCGCGCGGCCTCGGCGGTGGTCTCGTCCACCCGTACGTTCAGCTGAGTCTTTGCCACACCATCAAGCTAGCGCGGCGGCGCTAGCACCGGCAAGAGACCGCGCCAAGGGGTGAGAAAAATGGTCGACGCCGCGACGAGCGGGATGGTGGGATGCCCGCATGGATGATCTTCGTATGCGGGCTGCGGCACCCGGCGACCTCGACGCCGTACTGGCCTTCTGGAAGGACGCCGCCGAGGGCACGAGCATCAGCGACGACCGCGCGGGCGTCGAACGGCTGGTCGCCCGCGACCCCGATTCGCTGATCCTCGCGGAGCTCGGCGGCGAGCTCGTCGGCACCGTCATCGCGGGCTTCGACGGCTGGCGCTGCCACCTGTACCGGCTGGCCGTGCACCCCGACCGGCGGCGGCGCGGCATCGGATCGGCTCTGCTCGCGGCGGCGGAGGAACGTTTCGTGGCGCTGGGAGGGCGGCGCGGCGACGCGATGGTCCTGACGGAGAACGAGCGCGCGCACCATGCCTGGCGTGCCGCGGGATACGCCCCGCAGCCGCAGTGGCGGCGGTGGGTCAAGCCCCTGGCCGACTGACTCGGCCGGCGTGTGGCGCAATTTGCCCGTCCTTTACCATGGGCGGATCATTCACCCCCTTTTGAAAGGTGTGAGCGTCCGCCCATGGGCGAGCCTCCCAGTAGTCGACATCGCGCACTCCTCCCGGCCCTGCCCGATCATGGGACGGAGGTGAACCGATGACCGAAGTGCTTCTGCTCGCCGTGGCCGTGCTGCTCTCACTCGCCTGCGGAGCCTTCGTCGCGGCGGAATTCTCGCTGACCACGATCGAGCGCGGAGACCTCGAGCGCGCCGTGGAGCGCGGCGAGCGGGGCGCGGCAAGTGCCCTCAAGGCCGTACGCAGCCTTACGTTCCAGCTCTCCGGCGCCCAGCTCGGCATCACCGTGACCAACCTCCTCGTCGGCATGCTCGCCGAGCCATCCGTCGGCAAGCTGATCCGCGGCCCGCTCGAAGACGTCGGCCTCTCCCGCTCGACATCGTCATCGGTGGCTCTCGCCATTGGTACGGCGCTCTCGACCGTCGTCCTGATGGTCGTCGGCGAGCTGGTGCCCAAGAACTGGGCGATCTCCTCGCCGCTGGGCGTGGCCAAGGTGGTCGCGGCCCCGCAGCGGATGTTCAGCCTGGCGTTCCGCCCGCTCATCAGCCACCTCAACGGCTCGGCGAACCGCATCGTGCGGCGCTTCGGAATGGAGCCGGCCGAGGAACTGGCGTCCGCCCGCACCCCCCAGGAGCTCGTCGCTCTGGCGCGGCACTCCGCGCGGGAGGGCGCGCTGGAGGCCGACACCGCCGAGCTCTTCGTCCGTACCCTCAACCTGGCTGAGCTGACGGCGGAAAACGTGATGACCCCGCGCGTGCAGGTCACCGCACTCGACATTCAAGCCACCGCGGAGGACGTCGCGAACGCCACCCGCGCGACCGGGCTGTCCCGCTTCCCCGTCTACCGGGGCAGTCTGGATTCGGTCGTCGGAATCGCGCACATCAAGGACGTACTGACCGTGCCCGCCGAGCGCAGGCCGTCGTACCCCGTCTCCTCTCTGGTGCGCGAGCCCCTGCTCGTACCGGAGTCGCTGACCGTGGACCGGCTCCTCGACCGGCTGTCGGGCAAGCGCACCATGGCCGTCGTCATCGACGAGTACGGCGGCACGGCGGGGGTCGTGACGCTGGAGGACATCGTCGAGGAGGTCGTCGGCGAGGTGCGCGACGAGCACGATCCGCACGAGACGCCGGACCTCGCTCCGGCGGGCGAGGACGCCGACGGGCGGGTGCTGTGGTCGGCGGACGGTGCGGCCAGGACGGACCAGCTGGAGCGGGTCGGACTGCGGGTGCACGAAGGCCCGTACGAGACGCTCGCCGGGCTGGTCGCCAACGAGCTGGGACGCATCCCGGCCGTCGGCGACAGCATTGAACTGGCCGGGTGGCAGCTGGACGTGGTGGACGCGGCCGGCCGCCGTGCGGCGCGTGTGCTGCTGCACGCGCCGCTGCCGGGTGACTCTGTTGACGGCTCCACTGCTGCCGACTCGTTCGGCTCCGGCGAAAAGGAGGCCGGGCGATGACCGCGGTCCAATTGCTCATCGGCCTGCTCACGCTGGTCGTCAACGCCTTCTTCGTCGGCGCGGAGTTCGCGCTGATCTCCGTACGCCGCAGCCAGATCGAACCGGAGGCCGAACGCGGGAACCGGCGGGCGCACAGCGTCCTTTGGGGGCTCGAACACGTCTCGGCGCTGCTCGCTGCCGCCCAGCTGGGCATCACGCTGTGCACCTTGGTGCTCGGCGTGGTCGCCGAGCCGGCCATCGCGCATCTGCTGGAGCCGGTCTTCCATGCCCTCGGTGTGCCGGACGGGCTGACGCACCTGATCTCGTTCGTCATCGCGCTCGCCCTGGCGACGTACCTGCACATGCTGTTCGGGGAGATGGTGCCGAAGAACATCGCGCTGGCCGAGCCGGTCAGGACCGCGCTGCTGCTCGGGCCGCCGCTGGTTGCGCTGGCGCGTGCGCTGCGGCCGGTGATCTTCGCGATCAACGCCTTCGCCAACGCGCTGCTCAAGCTGCTGCGGGTGGAGGTCAAGAACGAGGTGTCCGCGACGTTCACGGACGACGAACTGGCGCGCCTGGTCACGGACGCGGGCCACGCCGGCCTGCTCGACGACCGCGCGGCCGAGCGGCTGCACGACGCCCTGGAGCTGGGCCGGCGCCCGGTGCAGGACGTGGTCATGCCGGTGGAGCGCGTGGTGTTCGCCCAGATGGGGACGACACCGGAGGACCTGGAGCGGCTGTCGGCCGAGTCGGGTTTCTCCCGCTTCCCGGTGCTGGAGGGGCTGCGGATCCTGGGTTATCTGCATGTGAAGGACGCGCTGGACGCGACACCGCGCAACGTGCCGTTCCCGGTCTCCGCGCTCCGGCCGATCGCCCGGGTGCGGGCGGCCACGCCGCTCGACGACGTACTGACGGCGATGCGGCGCAGCCGGACGCATCTGGCGGCGGTGCTGGGCGACGACGGTAATCCGGCGGGGCTGGTCACGATGGAGGACGTGCTGCGCGAGTTGGTGGGCCGGCCGGATCAGCGGCAGGCCTAGGGGCGCGCGGGCGTCGCGTCTCGGTGGCCCACGCGGTGGCGCACGCGAACGACTCCCCTTGCCGGGATAGCATCGCTCCCGCCATGGAACCGAATGCCACCTACACCAGTCTTGTCGCGGTCGGCGACTCGTTCACCGAGGGCATGTCGGACGCCCTGCCCGACGGCACGTACCGGGGCTGGGCGGACCTGCTCGCCGCGCGGCTCGCGGCGCGCACGCCCGGTTTCCAGTACGCGAATCTCGCCGTACGGGGAAAGCTGATCGGCCAGATCGTCGCCGAGCAGGTCGACGTCGCGGCCGCCATGCGGGCGGACGTCGTGACACTGGTGGGCGGGCTCAACGACACGCTCCGGCCGAAGGTCGACATGGGCAGGGTGTGCGGGCTCCTCGAAGAGGCGGCCGGGAAGCTGGCGCCGTCCTGCAAGCAGCTGGTGCTGATGCGCAGTCCCGGCCGCAACGGTCCGGTGATGGAGCGCTTCCGGCCGCGTATGGAGGAGCTTTTCGACTTCGTCGACGGGCTGGCGGCGCGGCACGGCGCCCTGGTGGTCGATCTGTACGGCGCACCCGTGCTCGCCGACCCCCGGCTGTGGCATGTGGACCGGCTGCATCTGACGGCGGAGGGGCACCGGCGGGTCGCGGAGGCGGTGTGGCAGACGCTGGGTCTCGCGGCCGAGGACGACTGGCGCACGCCGCTGGCACCCGGCGTACTGCCCGGCTGGGCGGCGCGGCGCGGGAGTGACCTGCGGTTCGCGCGCGAACACCTGGTGCCGTGGATCGGGCGACGCGTCACGGGGCGTTCCTCGGGAGACGGGCGTCCGGCCAAGCGCCCCGACCTCCTGCCGTACGCCCCTCCCTCTCCGTAGCGCGTCTGTCGTCACGCTGATCGTTGACGTCTCGTAGGTAGCCACAAACGGGACCGCGGCGCTGGCCTGCAGAAACCGCCAGTAGAATCTGGTCACGTGACTGCTGCTCCTGCGAAGCCTCGCATCCCCAATGTCCTGGCCGGCCGCTACGCCTCCACGCAACTCGCCGTCCTGTGGTCCCCCGAGGAGAAGGTGAAGCTGGAGCGCCGGCTGTGGCTCGCCGTGCTCCGTGCTCAGAAGGACCTCGGCATCGAGGTGCCCGACGAGGCCCTCTCCGACTACGAGCGTGTGCTCGACCAGGTCGACCTGGCGTCGATCGCCGAGCGCGAGAAGGTCACGCGCCACGACGTGAAGGCGCGGATCGAGGAGTTCAACGCGCTCGCGGGCCACGAGCAGATCCACAAGGGCATGACGTCCCGCGACCTCACCGAGAACGTCGAGCAGCTGCAGATCCGGCTCTCGCTGGAGCTGATGCGCGACCGTACGGTCGCCGTCCTCGCCCGCCTCGGCAAGCTGTCCGGGGAGTACGCGGAGCTCGTCATGGCGGGCCGCTCGCACAACGTCGCGGCCCAGGCCACGACGCTCGGCAAGCGCTTCGCGACGGCGGCCGACGAGCTGCTGGTGGCGTACGGGCGCCTTGAGGAGCTGCTCGGCCGCTACCCGCTGCGCGGGATCAAGGGTCCGGTCGGTACGGCGCAGGACATGCTGGACCTGCTGGGCGGGGACGCCGAGAAGCTGGCGGACCTGGAGCAGCGGATCGCCGTTCACCTCGGCTTCTCGCAGGCCTTCACGTCGGTGGGCCAGGTGTACCCGCGCTCGCTGGACTACGAGGTCGTCACGACGCTGGTGCAGCTGGCGGGGGCTCCCTCCTCCGTCGCCAAGACCATCCGGCTGATGGCCGGGCACGAGCTGGTGACCGAGGGCTTCAAGCCCGGCCAGGTCGGCTCGTCCGCGATGCCGCACAAGATGAACACCCGCTCCTGCGAGCGTGTGAACGGCCTCATGGTGATCCTTCGCGGCTACGCCTCGATGACGGGCGAGCTGGCGGGCGACCAGTGGAACGAGGGCGACGTGTCGTGCTCGGTGGTACGCCGGGTCGCGCTGCCCGACGCGTTCTTCGCCTTCGACGGCCTGCTGGAGACCTTCCTCACGGTGCTCGACGAGTTCGGCGCCTTCCCGGCGGTCGTGGCGCGCGAGCTGGACCGCTACCTCCCCTTCCTCGCGACGACCAAGGTGCTCATGGCTTCGGTACGGGCCGGGGTCGGCCGCGAGGTCGCGCACGAGGCCATCAAGGAGAACGCCGTCGCCTCCGCCCTGGCGATGCGCGAGCAGGGCGCCGAGCGCAACGAGCTGCTGGACAAGCTCGCGGCCGACGAGCGGATCCCGCTGGACCGGGCCCAGCTGGACGAGCTGATGGCCGACAAGCTGTCCTTCACCGGGGCAGCGGCGCAGCAGGTCGGCGCCGTGGTTTCCCGTATCGAGGAGATCGCCAAGCAGCATCCCGAGGCCGCGGCGTACGCCCCCGGATCGATCCTCTGACCCGCACGGCATGACACCCGAAGAACTGCTGGCCGCGCGCGACCGCCTCGTCCCCGACGTGGTCGCGGGCGGCCTGCGGGTGCTTTTCTGCGGCATCAACCCCGGGTTGATGTCGGCCGCTACGGGCCACCACTTCGCCCGCCCCGGCAACCGCTTCTGGCCGGTACTGCATCTCTCGGGTTTCACCCCCCGGCAGTTGAAGCCTGCGGAGCAGGACGAGCTCCTTTCCTATGGCCTTGGCATCACCAATGTGGTCGCCAGGGCGAGCGCGCGGGCCGACGAGATAAGCGACGCGGAGTTCCGCGCGGGCGGCCGGATCCTGACGGAGAAGGTCGAACTGCTCCGGCCGAAGTGGCTCGCGGTGGTCGGCATCACCGCCTACCGCACGGCCTTCGGTGAGCGGAAGGCGTCGGTCGGCCCGCAGGAGCGGACAATCGGCGAGACCCGGGTATGGGCCCTGCCGAACCCCAGCGGACTCAACGCCCACTGGACCGCGCGGACCATGGCCGAGGAGTACGCCCGGCTGAGGGCCGCGTCGCAGGCGAGCGACGAGGCCGGTAACCAGTAGCCGGCCGCCAGGAGCCGGAATTCGGCGACTAGGGCGGGTCTACCTCGGTGACGACCGCCAGCAGCTCGTACGACGGCGCCTCGTTCTCCCCGGCCAGGCCCACCGCCACCCACCTGCCGTCGGCACGCCAGATGTGCACGAGGTCGAACCCCGCGCTCAACTCGTCCCAGGGAGCAGGTATCTCATCTCCCAAGATGCTCCGTTCCAGCACACTCCAGAGGCTGAACACCTGGGGCTCACCCCACTTGCCGCCGAGCACGGCCAGCAGCGCCTCGTACTCCGCCACGCACTGCTCCCGCATCTCCAGACGCTGAGCGGCGTCCGCGTCCTCCAACTCGTCGGCCGCGCTCAGCTGGGCCGTGTGATAGCCGGGTCCGCTGAATCCGGTGGCCGACCTGCGGCGCTGGGCCGGGAATTCCTGTGCGCGCAGCAGGTCTATGAGGGCGAGATACCGTGCGGTGCTCATGTCGTCAGTAAACCTCCCACCACTGACAATTGGCCTGCCGTCAGGCGTCGCGACGGCGCACGGCCCACCATCCGGCGAGCACCGCGGCCGCTGCCCAGGCCGCGGTGACCGCAAGCCCCGTCCACGCCCCGAGATCACCCTCAGGATTGAGGCGCAGCACCTGCTGTCCTGCGCGGTCCGGCAGATACTGGGCGACTCCTCCGGCTATGTCCCCCACCACGAAGGAGACGATCAGAATGAAGGGGATGAGCAGGCTGAGGACGGCGACGCCGCTGCGCAGCAGCGCGGTGAGACCTGCGGCGAGGAGCGCCATGAGCGCGAGATATATACCGCTGCCGACACAGGCGCGCAGCGCGCCCGGGTGGCCGAGGCCGATGGCGTACTCCCCCATGAACGCCTGTCCCGTCAGGAAGGAAGCGAAGCTGGTGGCGAACCCGACAACGAGCGCGAGGCCGCCCGTAACCGCCATCTTCGCCGCATAGAAGAGCCCTCTGCGCGGCACCGCCGAGAGTGAGGCCCGCAGGGCGCCGTTGAGGAACTCCGAGGACAGCGCCGTCGCTCCGAAACTGATGGCGGCCAACTGGCCGAAGTTCAGGGCGTAGAAGGCGCCGAACACGGGGTCATATCCGTCGTTGTCGGCCTCGGCCTGGCCGACGGTGGCATACGCGAGCACCGTGATGGCGAGGGTGACGGCGAAGACCGCTACGAGCGAACCGGCGGAGGCCCGCACCGACTTGACCTTGATCCATTCGGAGCGGAGGACCGCGGTGGTCGACATGATTCAGGCCTCCTGGTTGGTCGTAGGGGGAACAGTTGAGGAAATCGAGGATGCGGCGGAGGCGAACTCGGTCGCCGCCCAGCTCGTCGTCGGCAGGGAAACGGTGAAGACCCACGTCAGTGCGGTGCCGGCCAAGTTGGGTGCTCGCGACCGTACGCAAGCGGTCATCGCCGCGTACGAGTCCGGATTCGTCTCCCCGAGCTGACGCGCCCCGGCGCGAAGGCCTGCTCGGGCGGCGCTCGCAGTGCTCGGAGCCAGCGAGTACGATCCGGCAGAACAAGCGCGCGAGCTGGGAGGACACACCGTGGGGCGGTTGACCGGCGGGGACCCCTCCTTGCTGCGGCGGATCAATTCCGCCGTGGTGCTGCACGCCCTGCGGGGCGCCGGCTCGCCGACGCTCACTGACCTGACCCGCATCACGGGCCTGTCACGGCCGACGGTCGAGGGTGTGGTCGAAGGGCTGATGGAGACGGGGCTCGTCGTCGAGGCCCCGGCCGAGGACGGCGAGGCGCGGCGGCAGGGACGGCCGGCGCGGAGGTTCCGGTTCCGCGCCGAGGCGGGGCACCTGATGGGCGTCGAGATCGGTCCGCACCGCATCGCTGCCCTGCTGTCGGGCCTCGACGGCCGTGTCATCGGCGCCGGCTCACGCACGGTGTCCGAGACCGCCTCGGCGGACGAGCGGCTGGAGCGGGTGCGCGCCATGGTCGCCGACGTACTGCGCCGAGCCGGTGTTCCCCGCAGCTCACTGCGTGCCGTCGGAGTCGGGGCCCCGGGCATCGTGGAGGCCGACGGGACCGTACGGCTGGGCACGGCCCTCCCCGACTGGACGGGGCTGCCTCTCGGCGAGCGGCTCCGCCGGTCCTTCCGCTGCCCCGTACTGGTCGAGAACGACGCCAACGCGGCGGCGGTCGCCGAGCACTGGAAGGGCGCCGCCGTCGACTCGGACGACATCGTCTTCGTACTGGCCGGGCTGAGCCCGGGCGCGGGATCACTGATCGGCGGGCGACTGCACCGGGGGTTCGGCGGCGCGGCCGGCGAGATCGGAGCGCTGCATCTGCTGGGCCGCGAGGCCACGCCGGAGATGCTCCTGTCGACGACGGACGAGCCGGTGCTCCCCCTCGACGAACAAGCCGTGGCCACCGTCTTCCGGCGCGCCAGGCAGGGTGACTCCGCCGCGCAGGAGGCCGTCGAGCGGTTCATCCAGCGGCTGGTGCACGGCGTGGCGGCGCTGGTCCTGGCGCTCGACCCCGAGCTGGTCGTGATCGGCGGGTGGGCGGCTGGCATCGACGGCGTACTGGAGCCGCTGCGCGGCGAGTTGGCGCGCTACTGCCTGCGCCCGCCCCGGGTGGCGCTGTCGCTGCTGGGTGAGGCGGCGGTGGCGACGGGGGCGCTGCGCCTCGCCCTCGATCATGTCGAGGAAGAGCTCTTCGCCGTCGAGAAAACGGTGACGGCCCGCCGTTGAGTGCGACGGGCCGTGCCGTACGACGGTCGGGCTCACCGCGGAATCAGGAGGCCCTGCGCTCCTGGGTGTGGTGACTGATCTCCAGGTCGCCCGAGTCACCGAAGGTGAGCCGGCAGGTGTCCGCCCGGTAGGTGGCCACCGATACGGCGGCGGTCCTGCCCTCGGCGAAATAACGCGTGGTGACGACGAGGACGGGTGCGCCCGGCAGGCGGTCGAGTTCTTTCGCGTCGTCCGCGCGGGCCGAGCCGAGCTCGACGGCGCGGTCCTGGCCGTCCATTCCGAGGCGCTGCAGCTCCCGCAGCACACTGCGCGCGCGGGCGGCGCCCGAGGGCGCTTCGATGGCCGCGAGGTCCGGCACGGAGGCGACCGGGACGTACAGCAGCTCGGCCGCGACCGGCTGGCCGTGCGATACGCGGATCCGGCGGACCATGTGGACCTCGTCGTCGAAGTCGCCGTCGAGCATGCGGGCCACGGCCGCCGGGGGGACCGCACTGGTGCAGTCGAGGGGCTGCCAGGAGTCGCCGGTCGCTCCCGGCCAGCCGTGCTGCGAGGTACCGACGTCCACTCCCACGCGCGGCGGGGCGACGGTGGTGCCCACGCCGCGGCGGCGCTGCAAGCGGCCTTCCAGCTCCAGCTGTTCGAGCGCCTGACGGAGCGTGGCACGCGCGACGCCGAAGCGCGCGGCGAGTTCGCGCTCGTTGGGCAGGATCTCACCGACCGCGAAATCGGAGTCGAGCGCCTCGCTGAGCACGGTCTTGAGGTGCCAGTACTTCGGCTCCGGCGCCGTATCGAGCTGCGTGGTCCCCACCCTGATCCTCCGCAATCGGCCTGGTCCCCGGGCGAGTTTCCACGCCCTTGTTTATTAAAGGTTCCTGCACTATCTCTGCGACCATAAGTCCGGGGTCTGCCTTGGTCAAGACCAATCAGCGCAGGACGGGTGCTGTCCTTACGCGGCGAGTGTGGTGAGCTTGTCTGGATTTCGCACGATGTAGACGCACTGGATGAGGCCGTCCAGGACGTCAAGCTGGAAGACCGCGTCGGGCTTTCCGCCGGACAGGACGAGCAGAGCCGGACCGCCGTTGACTTCCAGGAAGCGGAACTCGCTGTCGGGGATGCCCTTCCTGGCCGCCCCGAACAGGAAACGGCCCACCTTGTCGGCGCTCTCGATGACCCGCAGCGGCGCCTTGGCCTTGCCGCCGCTGTCGCCGACGAGCCTGACGTCCGGCGCGAGCAGCGCCAGCAGCGCGTCGAGGTCCCCTCCGGACGCTGCGGCAAGGAACCGTTCGGTGAGGTCGCGTCGTTCCGCGGGATCCACGTCGAAGCGCTGCCTGCGTTCCTCGACATGCCGCCGGGCGCGTCCCGAGAGCTGCCGTACGGCTGATTCCGAGCGTTCCAGGGTGGCTGCGATTTCGCCGTACGGGAAGCCGAAAGCCTCCCGCAGTACGAAGACCGCGCGCTCCAGCGGGGAGAGCGACTCGAGAACGACGAGTACCGCGAGCGAGACGGAGTCGGCGAGAACCGCGCGTTCCGCGGTGTCTTCGACGGTCGCACCGAAGTCCGTCTCGAGCGGCTCGGGGAGCCACGGTCCGACGTACGCCTCGCGCCGTGCCTGTACGTGCCGCAGCCGGTCGATGGCGAGCCGGGTGGTGATCCGCACCAGATAGGGACGTGGTTCCCGTACGTCGTCGCGCGCCTGGGCGGACCAGCGCAGCCACGCCTCCTGTACGACGTCCTCGGCGTCGGCGACGCGGCCGAGCATCCTGTACGCCACCCCGGTCAGAACGGGGCGGTGCTCTTCGAAGACATCGGTCGCGGTGTCGGCAGTCACTCCCCCATCCCATCCGACCGTTCCCGCCGTGTCCAGGCAGCGCGGGTACGTCGCGGCCGGAACTGTCCGGCCTCTTGAACTCCAAGCTACTCAGCGGTAATTGTTGCTGACACGTTGTCTAGCGCCGACCCCACCCAGGGAGCAGCAACATGGCCGCACAGGTCTCCTTCAGCATCGAGTCCCCCACGGGCAGCCACACGCTCTCCGTCGCGTACGAACGGGCGGGCGCCGGCGAGCCGCTGCTGCTCCTCCATGGCATAGGCCATCACTGGCAGGCGTGGCAGCCGGTGATCTCCGCGCTCGCCGCCGAACGCGACGTGATCGCCGTGGACCTGCCCGGTTTCGGCGGATCGACCGCGCTCCCCGACGGTCTCTCCTACGACCTGTCGACGGTCGTTCCCGTACTCGGTTCGCTGTGCGAGGCGCTGGGCATCGAGCGCCCCCATGTGGCGGGAAACTCCCTCGGCGGCCTGCTCGCCCTGGAGTTGGGCCGCGAAAAGCTCGTGCGGTCGGTAACGGCGCTGTCCCCTGCCGGTTTCTGGACGGAGAGCGAGCGCCGCTACGCCTTCGGCACGCTGCGCGGGATGCGGTTCGGGGCCCAGAACCTCCCGCTGTCGGTCGTGGAGCGCATGGCGCGCACGGCCGTCGGCCGGGCCGCGCTCACCAGCACCATCTACGCGCGGCCCGGGTGGCGTTCACCGGAGGCCGTCGTCGCCGAGACCCTGGCGCTGCGCGACGCGACCGGGTTCACCGAGACGCTTTCGGCGGGCCGCCGCGTCCTGTTCACCGACGACGTTCCCGGCATACCCGTCACCGTCGCCTGGGGCAGCCGTGACCGCCTGCTGCTGCGCCGCCAGGGCGTCAGGGCCAAGCACGCGATCCCCGGCGCCCGGCTGGTCAGGCTGCCCGGCTGCGGCCACGTTCCGATGAACGACGACCCCGCGCTGGTGGCCCGGGTCATCCTCGACACGAGCAGCTGACACGCCCTCGTCGCAGGACGATCGGTTACGGGTGCGCCTGATGGCGGGTGCGGCGCGGCTGTGGTGGAGCGTGTCGGACCGGTTCCCGGGAAGGGTCGTCAGTTGTTCACTTGTGGTTCGTGTGGTTGCCGTGGCCGGGCACTAGGCATGGCGTCGCATGCTCGGACCGAACCGTCACTGGAGGCGCATCGATGCCGTACCGCCGACCGCAGAGCCAGCCGCAGAGCCGGCCGGAGAGTCAGTCCCCCGACCGACGTACCGTCCTGCGCGGCTCACTGGCCGCCTCGGCCGCGCTCGCCCTGCCCGGCGCCGCAGTCGGAACGACCGCCGCCGCCGCGCCCGCCCAGACGCTCTCCGGCCGCCCCCGCGCCGCGTGGGGCGTACAGACGGGCGATGTCACCTCGTCGTCGGGGCTGGTGTGGGTACGGTCCGACCGCCCGGCCCGGATGATCGTGGAGACGTCCGCGACCGAGTCCTTCCGCCACTCCCGCAGATGGCACGGGCCGCTGCTCGGCCCGGGTACGGACTTCACCGGGACGACGTCACTGCGTGGACTGCCCGCGGGCGAGCAGGTGCACTACCGGGTCACCCTCGCCGATCCCGACGATCCCCGGCGCACCGGGGAAGCGTTCCAGGGAACGTTTCGTACGGCATCCGTCAAACGACGCGACGGTGTGCGCTTCCTGTGGTCGGGCGACATCGCGGGACAGGGGTGGGGCATCAACCCCGACATCGGCGGCTACCGCGTGTACGAGGAGATGCGCCGCCTCGACCCGGACTTCTTCCTGTGCAGCGGCGACACGGTCTACGCGGACGGCGTCATCCAGCCGAGCGTGACACTGCCGGACGGCCGGGTGTGGCGGAACATCACCACCCGGGAGAAGGCGAAGGTCGCCGAAACGCTGGACGAGTTCCGCGGCAACTTCCGCTACAACCTGCTGGACGAGAACGTACGCCGTTTCAACGCGCAGGTGCCCTCCATCGTGCAGTGGGACGATCACGAGGTACGCAACAACTGGTACCCCGGTCAGATCCTCGACGATGCCCGCTACACGGAGAAGAACGTCGACGTACTCGCGGCGCGGTCGATGCGAGCGTTCAGCGAGTACTTCCCTCTTTCCACCCTTCCCGCGCGCGCGAAGGGTGGAAACGAGAATGACGGCCGCGTCTACCGGGTGGTCAGGCAGGGCCCCCTGCTCGATGTCTTCGTGCTCGACATGCGGACGTACCGCAACGCCAACTCGCCCGGCCGGCAGCCCGACGACACGACCGGGATCCTCGGCGCCGAGCAGCTCGCCTGGCTGAAGCGGGAGTTGTCGCGCTCCCGCGCCGTGTGGAAGGTGATCGCCTCCGACATGCCGCTGGGGATCGTCGTCCCGGACGGGGCCGCCAACTTCGAGGCGGTCGCGCAGGGCGATCCCGGTGCGCCGCTGGGCAGAGAGCTTCAGATCGCTGAACTCCTGCGTCACATCAAGCACGCCCGTATCACCGGCACAGTGTGGCTCACCGCCGATGTGCACTACACATCAGCTCAGCACTACGACCCGTCCCGCGCGGCGTTCAAGGACTTCGCGCCCTTCTGGGAGTTCGTGTCCGGGCCGCTGGCCGCGGGTGGCTTCCCGGCGACCCGGCTCGACGCCACGTTCGGCCCGGACCAGGTCTTCCTCAAGGCACCGACGCGCGCGAACGTCTCGCCCATGGAGTCCCCGCAGCATTTCGGCGAGGTCGAGATCGACGGCGGAAGTGGTGAGCTGACGGTGCGGCTGCGCGCCGAGGGAGGCGTGGTGTTGTTCAGCAAGGTGCTTCAGCCTGGCCGGATGGAACTCTAATTTGATTGAAAACGGGCACTAACTGCCCAGAAGCACACTTAACCCGTCAGTCACAAAGCGTTCGTGATCACGCAACAACACTCGGTCACAGTGGTGCCATGACCAACATGACCGAAGTGACCAAGAAGGCTCGCCACAGGCACCACTGGCGACGGGATCTCGTCGAACTCGCCGCCCTGTTCACGGCGGTGGCCGTCGCCGATGCTGTCGCGAACATGATTGCGCACGGACCGGACGGGCCGTACCTCCTGGTGATCTCGGCCGTGGTGCTGACCGCCACGGCGGGGTTCCACACCTGGTGGGCACGACGGCACAGCCATGCTCCGCCGCCGGCCGGTACCGGTACCAGGAACGGCACAAGCGCCGCCGGTACGAACACCGGTGCCCCCGGCGCCGGATCCCCCGCCCCCGAGACGGCCCTGTGGCGGATGCGTACCACCGTCAAGGACGAGCCCGGCAGCCTCGCGCTGCTGTGCACCGCCCTGGCCCGGCACCGGGTGGACATCCTCACCCTCCAGACCCACCCGCTCGCCGAAGGCACCGTCGACGAACTGCTGCTGCGTGCCCCCGCCACCCTCCAGGCCGCCCAGCTCACCCGTGAGATCGCCGCCGCCGGCGGCACCGACACCTGGCTGGAGCGCGCCGACGCCCACGACCTGGTCGACGCCCCCACCCGGGTGCTCGGCCTCGCCACCCGCACCGCGCTCGACGCCGCGGAACTGCCGCTGGCCCTGCGCCAGTTGCTCGGACGCTGCACGATCCACTCGCTGCCCGCGACCACCCTCACCGGCCGGCCCACCGGTGAGACCGCCCCGGTCGAGGGCGCTCTCGACGGTACGGTCATGAAGCTGCGCGACCCGTCCGGCGGGGCGATCACCATCGAGCGCCACTATCTGCCCTTCACCCCGACGGAGTTCGCGCGCGCCCGCGCCCTCGTGGAACTCGACGCCCGCCTCGGCCCGCGCATCCCCCGCAGCGAGGACGTCCTGACCCTCCCCGAGGGCAACGAGATCACCGTCCGCAGGGCCGGACTCGACGATCTCGCAGCCGCCCGCGCCATGCACGACCGCTGCGGCGACCGCACCCTGAGCCTGCGCTACCACGGCCCGGTGGGCGACGCCGACCGCTACCTCAGCCACCTCCTCAGCCCGCGCTTCGGCCGCACCCTCGCCGTCCAGACCGCGTCCGGCCGCCTCGTCGCCCTCGGCCATCTCCTCTGGGACGGCGACGAGACCGAGGTGGCGCTGCTCGTCGAGGACGCGTGGCAGCGCCGCGGCATCGGCTCCGAGCTGCTGCGGCGCCTGGTGGCGCTCGCCGTCGAGGCGGGCTGCGAGAGCGTGTACGCCGTCACCCAGTCGTCCAACACCGGCATGGTCGCGGCCATGCGCGGCCTCGGCCTGCCCCTCGACTACCAGATCGAGGAGGGCACGCTGGTGGTCACCGCGCGGCTGGCCGCATCGAGGACGACCGTACGACCGCGTCCCGCCCAGCAGGCACACCAGCAGGCACCGGCACCGGCGCGGCAGCCACAGACACCGGCCGGGCGCCCCCAGCAGCGCTGAGCGCCTCGCACAGGTCCCGCCACAGATCCTCAACGTCCTCCAGCCCGGCCGACATCCGCAGCAGCCGGTCACTGACCCCCGAGGACCGCCGGTCTCCCTCGGCCACAATGCGGTGGCTGATGGAGGCCGGATGCTGGATGAGCGAGTCGACGCTGCCGAGGCTGACGGCCGGCGTGATCAGCCGTACGCCCGCGATCACCGCGTGGGGATCGCCGTACACCTCGAAGGCCACCATCGCCCCGCCCAGCTTCGGATAGTGCACCCGCGCCACCCGCGGATCGGCGGCCAGCCGCCGGGCCAGCTCGGCCGCCGTCGCCGATGCCGCCCGCATCCGTACGGGAAGCGTGGAAAGCCCGCGCAGCAGCAGGTACCCGGCCAGCGGATGAAGCACGCCACCGGTCGCGAACCGCACCTGACGCAGCTGACGCGCGATCTCCTCGTCGCACGCCACCACCCCGCCCAGTACGTCGCCGTGTCCGCCCAGATACTTGGTGGCGCTGTGCAGGACGATCCGCGCCCCGTGCTCCAGGGGCCGCTGGAGCACGGGCGTCGCGAAGGTGTTGTCGACGAGCAGCGGCACCGAACCGCAGGACCGCGCGACCGCCCGGATGTCCACCTCGGCGAGCGTCGGATTGGCCGGCGTCTCCACGATCACGAGGCCGGTGTCGGGGCGTATCGCCTCCGCGATGCCGGCCGGATCCACCCAGGTCACCTCGGTGCCGAGCAGCCCGGCGTTCAGCAGGTGGTCGCTGCAGCCGTACAGCGGCCGTACGGCGACGACGTGGCGCAGGCCGGCGCTCGCCCGTACGAGAAGTACGGCGGTGAGCGCCGCCATGCCGCTGGCGAACGCAACCGCGCTCTCCGCGCCTTCCAGCCGCGCCAGGGCGTCCTCGAAGCGGGCGGTGGTCGGGTTGTCGAGACGGGAGTAGACGGGCGGTCCGTCCGGCCGGGCGCCGGTGGCGGCGAACTCGTCGATTCTGGCCGCCTCCCCCCGGCTGTCGTACGACGGATAGGTGGTCGACAGGTCGAGCGGCACGGCGTGCACGCCGAGCCTCGCGAGGTCTTCGCGGCCGGCGTGCACGGCTTCGGTGGCCAGGGCCCGGGGTGTGGTCGAGGCGTCGGTGTTCATGACCTGACTCTGAACAGCTACCCGGAAGTACGGACGGAACTCCGTGTTACGTTCGGGCCATGGCCGAATCTGTCGTACTTGACCCGGTCGATCTGCACATACTGCGCCTCCTGCAGAACGACGCGCGGACCACCTACCGTGACCTGGCCGCCGAAGTCGGAGTCGCGCCCTCCACTTGCCTGGACCGGGTGACGCGCCTGCGCCGCTCAGGGGTGATTCTCGGCCATCAACTGCGCCTCGACCCCGCCAAGCTCGGCCGCGGCCTCGAAGCCCTGCTGCTGGTCCAGGTGCGCCCGCACCGGCGCGAGCTCATCGGCCCGTTCGTGGACCGCGTCAGGGCGCTGGCGGAGACGCGCGCGCTCTTCCATCTGACCGGACCCGACGACTATCTCGTCCACGTGGCGGTGACCGACACGGCGGACTTGCAGCGGCTGGTTCTTGACGAGTTCACCTCGCGGCGCGAAGTCGCCCGCGTGGAGACCCGGCTGATCTTCCAGGCCTGGGACTGCGGACCGCTGCTGCCACCGGCTGCGGGGGCGCCGGGGGCGGCCGCGACCAAGACGCCGATGTCAGGCCACTGACCCGCAAACGGTAGTGACGCGGAGGCCTTGCCCGTACGAGGATGTCGGCATGTCAGTCACTTCGAGCAGCCCGCTCGCCCTCCCCCGTCAGGTCGCCGACGCGTACGTCGACGCACTCATCGCCCTCGACCCGATCACCGGCACGTACCTGGGAGTGAGGGAGAGCTCCCGCAGCCTGCCGGACTTCTCACCACAGGGGCAGAAGGCACTCGCCGAGCTGGCCCGCACCACTCTGGCCGAGCTGGACAAGGCGCAGGACCTGCCGGGCGCGGACAGTGACGTCGAGCGGCGCTGCGGCCGGCTGCTCCGCGAGCGGCTGACCGCCGAACTCGCCGTACACGAGGCCGACGAGAGCCTGCGGGCCGTCAGCAACATCCACTCCCCCGCGCACAGCATCCGCGGCGTCTTCACCGTGACGCCGACCGAGACGGACGAGGACTGGGCGGCCGTCGCCGAGCGGCTGCGCGCGGTGCCGGACGCCCTTGAGGGCTACCGGGCGTCGCTCGCGCTCGGTCTGGAGCTGGGGCTGCTGGGCGGTCCGCGCGCCACGGAGACGTTTACCGGCCAGCTGACCGAGTGGGCGGGAGACGGGCGCGGCTGGTTCGAGGAGTTCGCTGCAGCGGGACCCGACGCGCTGCGCGCCGAGCTGGACGGGGCCGCCCGCGGCGCCACCGGTGCGGTCGCCGCGCTGCGCGACTGGATGCGCGATGTATACGGTCCGGCCGTGAAGGACGCGCCCGACACCGTGGGCCGCGAGCGGTACGCCCGCTGGTCGCGCTACTTCAACGGCACCGACCTCGATCTGGACGAGGCGTACGCGTACGGCTGGTCCGAATACCACCGCCTGCTCGGCGAGATGAAGACCGAGGCGGAGAAGATCCTGCCGGGCGCGGCCACGCCGTGGGAGGCGCTGTCCTGGCTCGACGAGCACGGTACGCACATCGAGGGTGTCGAGGAGACGCGGGTCTGGCTGCAGGGCCTGATGGACGAGGCGATCGAAGCGCTCGACGGTACGCACTTCGAACTGGCCGATCGGGTACGGAAGGTGGAGTCCCGCATCGCGCCCCCCGGCAGCGCGGCCGCGCCGTACTACACCACTCCCTCGGAGGACTTCTCACGCCCGGGCATCACCTGGCTGCCGACGATGGGCGAGACCAGCTTCCCGGTGTACGACCTGACGTCGACCTGGTACCACGAGGGCGTTCCCGGGCACCACTTGCAGCTCGCGCAGTGGGTGCATGTCGCGGACCAGCTGTCCCGCTATCAGGCGTCGGTCGGCATGGTCAGCGCCAACGCCGAGGGCTGGGCGCTCTACGCGGAGCGGCTCATGGACGAGCTGGGCTTCCTCGGCGACGCGGAGCGCAGGATCGGCTACCTGGACGCACAGATGATGCGCTCGACGCGGATCATCGTGGACATCGGCATGCACCTGGAGCTGGAGATTCCGGCGGACTCCCCCTTCCACCCGGGCGAGCGCTGGACTCCGGAACTCGCGCACGAGTTCTTCGGGATGCACAGCGGCCGTCCCGCGGACTTCGTGGAGAGTGAGCTGACCCGCTATCTGTCCATGCCGGGCCAGGCGATCGGCTACAAACTGGGCGAACGGGCGTGGCTGCTGGGCCGTGAGAACGCCCGCAAGGCGCACGGCGACGCCTTCGACGCGAAGGCGTGGCACATGGCGGCGCTGTCGCAGGGCTCGCTGGGCCTCGACGACCTGGTGGAAGAGCTGTCGAAGCTCTGACCGCTGCTTGCGCGGGGGTACGTACGGCGGCCGGGCTCAGGCCGGTTTCATCGGCCCGGCCGCCGTGGCCGCCGTCACGCGCGTCCGTACCGACAGGGAGTTCCTTTCATGAGCACCGGCTATCTCTTCTGCTCCGACCCGCTCGGTGCGAGACGTCCCGATCCGGTCTTCGCCGAAGAGGTGGCGGTCGCGCGCCGCGCCGGCGGGGAAACCGCGCTCCTCGACCATGACGCCCTGCTCGCCGGGGACACGGGGGCGGCGCTCGCGCGGGTGGCGCGCGGATCGGGTCCGTACTGGTACCGGGGGTGGATGACCCCGGTGTCCCGGTACGAGGAGCTGGCACACGGCCTGCGGGCGCGCGACTGCGAACTGCTCACGCCCGCGTCCAGATTCGGCCGCGCGCACGAGCTCCCCGGCTGGTACGACGTCTTCGCGGAGCTCACGCCGCGCAGCGTCTGGTGCGCGATTTCGCATGGAGAGCCACCCTCGGCACCGGAACTCGCGGCGCTCACCGCCCCGCTCGGCCCCGGTCCCGCCGTCGTCAAGGACTTCGTCAAGTCCCGCAAGCACGAGTGGGACGAGGCGTGCTTCGTACCCGCGCTCGCCGACACGCAGAGGCTTTCCGCCGTCGTACGCCGCTTCTTCGAGCTCCAGGGAGACTCGCTCGCGGGAGGGCTCGTGGTGCGGGTGTACGAGCGGTTCGTGCCGGGCGGCGAGGCACGCGTGTGGTGGGTCGACGGCGAGCCCGTGCTCACGACGGCGCATCCGGACTCCCCCGCCGAGCTTCCCGCGCCGGACCTCACCGCTGTACGCCCCGCCGTGCGGGCACTCGGGTGCCGCTGGGTGACGACCGATCTGGCGCTGCGCGAGGACGGGGTGTGGCGGGTGGTGGAGGTCGGCGACGGGCAGGTCAGCGGCCTGCCCGCGGGGGCAGACCCGTACGCGCTGTACGACGCCCTCACCCGCGCCGGAAGCCGGCCGTAGCGTCCGGGTGCGATGTCCTGGCCCGAGCGGGTTCGGCCCCCAGGGGGACTCGGCAGCGGTTACGCGGGGCTTCGCCCCGCGCCCCCACACGGCGCTCCGCGCCGCCGCGTAAGCCCGGCGCTGCGCGCCGCCCCCTGCCCCACCCCGCCCACCCGCTGGAACGGGGCTGCGGGAGGCACAGGTCTCCGGTGAGTGGCGGAACGCCGTAGGCGCCTGCGGCAGCTCGCTGAGGGCCGCCCATCCCCCGCAGCCGCCGACGGCGCCCAGCCACCCACCGGTGAACCGCACCTCGGCAGCCCCGTTCCAACAGGCGGGCGGGGGTAGGCAAGGCCACGGCGCGCAGCGCCGGGGATCCACCCACAGCCTCGGGGTACTGATGTCACCCCGTTCCCAGGCGGGCAAAAACCACTACCCCCGCCCCCACGACATGCGGCAGCCTCACCCCATGCCCACTCCCCGACGCACCCTCGCCCTGTCCCCGCGCGTCACCGCGACCGGTCACGCGCTCGCGGCCGCCGCCCGCCGGCGCGGGCTGGGGTGCGAGACGCTGCGCGAGTGGCGCGCACCGGACCGGCCGCACGGCATCACCTCGCTGTACGCGGGGCCACTGTTCGCCGACGCCGTCTCCGGCGGTCTCGGGCTCGGCCTGCTGGAGCCGGCGACGGACTGGCTCGCGAAGCTGCCGTACGAACTCACCCGCCGGCACATCGAGTTCACCACGGTCGCCCGGGCCCGCGCGCTTCGCCGCCCCGCCTTCTTCAAGCCGCCGAACGACAAGAGCTTCCCGGCTCGCGTCTACCCGGACGGCAGCGGACTGCCGGGGCCCGACGCGGTGGACGACGACACTCCGGTGCTGGTCAGCGACATCGTCGCGTTCAGCGCCGAGTACCGGCTGTTCGTACTGGACGGCGAGGTCGTGACCGGCAGCCGCTACGCGGTGCGCGGCGGCCTCGACGTCGTACCCCTGGAGGAGGACGCGCTCCACGCGCAGGTGCTGGACTTCGCGTCGCTGCTCCGCGCGCCCGGCGTTCCGCCGCTGCCGAGTGCGGTCGTCGTGGACGTCGGTACAGTCGACGGGCGGTGGGCCGTCGTGGAGGCCAACGCGGCCTGGGCGAGCGGGCATTACGCGTGCGACAGCGACGCGGCGCTCGACGTGGTGCTGCGGGCGGCGCGTCCGGCGGCCGAGGTCGGGCGGCAGGACTCGCCGTTCCTGCGGCCGCCCGTACACCAAGTCGTACGGTGAACGGGCCGGCCGTCAGCAGCCGCAGTTGTCCGAGCCGACGGGCGCGGTGAGCGGGTCGGCGTCGCGCCGCTCTCGGCCCTCCCAGGTCTCGACCTCGAAGCCCTCGCGGATCCAGTACTCGATGCCGCCGAGCATCTCCTTGACCTGGTAGCCGAGTTCGGCCAGGGCGAGCGCGGCGCGGGTGCCGCCGTTGCAGCCCGGGCCCCAGCAGTAGGTGACGACCGGCACGGACTTGTCCAGCAGCTTCTCCGCCTGCGTCGGGATGAGCGCCGTCGGGAGGTGCAGGGCGCCGGGGATGTGGCCCTGGTCCCAGGACTCGGTGGAGCGGGAGTCGATCACGACGAAGCCGGGGTCTTCGCCGGACGCGAGGACCGCGGCGACGTCGGACACGTCGGCGTGGAAGGCGAGGCTGGCACCGAAGTACGCGGCGGCCGCGGCGGGGGCGGCCGGCGGGACACGGAGAACGGCGTTCGCGCTGGTGGCGGCGGTTTGGGCGGTGGTGATCTGTGTCGTCGTCATGGCTAAAAATCTACGACGAGTGATCATCCAGCTGAAGTGAGATTCCCCGGCTCTTCTCTTGATCTGCCGGTGGATTCCCTGTTGTCTCGGGGACATGACCGGATATTCACCGGACGCCACCGACTGGCGCATCCTGGAAGCCCTGCAACGCGAGGGCCGGGCGACGTTCGCCGAACTGGCGCGCACTGTGTCCATGTCCCCGAGCGCCGTGACGGAGCGCGTGCGGCGGCTCGAAGAGGCCGGGGTGATCTCGGGCTACACGGCCGTCGTCGAGCAGGAGCAGCTCGGGATGCCCATTCTGGCGTTCGTACGGCTGCGCTATCCGCACGGCAACTACAAGCCGTTCCACGACCTGCTCGAAGTGACGACCGAGGTGCTCGAAGCCCATCACGTCACGGGCGACGACTGCTTCGTCATGAAGGTCGCCGCCCGTTCGATGAAGCACCTGGAGGAGGTCTCGGGCCGGTTCGGCACGCTCGGCTCGGTCACCACCAGCGTCGTCTACTCCTCGCCGCTGCCACGGCGCGCGCTCAGCCGCTGACGCCGGCCGTACGATGGCGGACCACGGAGCCGTGCCGGTCCTTGACGACCTCCAGCTGGGTGGTGACGCGGCGCCTCAGGTCGGCGACGTGGCTGACGATGCCGACGCTGCGGTCGCGTTCGCGCAGGGAGTCCAGTACGTCGAGGACCTCGTCCAGGGTCTGGTCGTCGAGGCTGCCGAAGCCCTCGTCGATGAAGAGCGTGTCGAGCCGTACGCCGCCGGCCTCGTCGGTGACCACGTCGGCGAGGCCGAGGGCGAGAGCGAGCGAGGCGAAGAACGTCTCGCCGCCGGAGAGGGTCGCCGTATCGCGCTCGATGCCCGTCCAGGCGTCGACGACGTGCAGGCCGAGTCCTGATCGGCCGCGGCCGCCGGTCCGGGCGTCGGAGTGGACGAGGGTGTAGCGGCCGGACGACATGAGCTGGAGGCGGGCGGTGGCGGCTGCCGCGACCTGCTCCAGGCGGGCCGCGAGTACGTACGACTCCAGCCGCATCTTGCGTTCGTTGTCGGCGGAGGTGCCGGCGGTGAGGGAGGCGAGACGTGCCACCCGCTCGTACTCCTCGCGCAGCGGGCCGAGGCGTCGCGTCTCCTCGGCGGCCTGCCGCGACAGTGCGGTGAGCGCGGCGCAGCACTCGCGGGCGGCGTCGAGTGCGGAGGCGGCTTCGAGCAGTCCGCGCTCGGCGGCGTCGTGCTCCGCCTGGGCTTGCCGCGGTGCGGCCTGCGGCCGGTCGGCGGCCGCGGCGGTCTCGGGTTCCGCCAACCGGTCGGCGACGGCGGCGTGTTCGCGCTGCCAGTCGTCGATGCGGTGCTGGAGGTCGCGCTGCTCCGCCTCCCCGAGCAGTGCCTGGGCAGCGGCGCCCGGGGTGTCGAACCCGGCCTTGAACGCGGCGTCGGCGAGCCGGTCGTCGGCCTCCTTGAGGCGCTGGGCCGTGGCTTCGACCGCCCGTACGGCTTCCGCGGCCTCACCCAGCACCCGGACGCGGCGCTCCAGCAGGGCGGCATGCGCGGCGACGGTGCGTTCTTCTCCGCGGCCGAGGGCCACTTCGGCTTCGCGGTCGGCCAGTTCACGGTCGAGCGTTTCGCGCTGCGAGGTACGGGCGGCCGCCCGAAGCTCGGCCTGCTGCTGCGCTTCGACGCGTCGCGCGTACTCCCGCTCGGCACGGTCCAGCGCCTCGCGGGCGGCGTGCAGGCCGGCGGCGGTGGCGTGCGCCTCGGCGTGCTGTCGCCGCAACTCCTCGACGAGGGCGGAGAGCTCGCCGACGCTCACGTCACGAGGACGGGCCGGCTCAGCCGCCGGTCGCGCGTACTGGGCCGGGATCCCGGCACCTGCCTCCGGAGAGACCTCAACGCCGGTGTCGCCGCCGAGCCCGTCCATCCCGCCGGCTTGGCCCACTTCCTCCACCGGGGCACCCGAGCCTGCACCCCCAGAACCACAGGCACCGGCACTGGCACCCGCCGCGCCAAAACCGTCCGCCCAACCGGTTCGCCCTTCCCCGTCGACCGGGGATCCGGAAGCGACGGCCCGCTGCGGGAGCACAACGCCGACGCCGTCGAGCCCGCCGGGCCCGCCGGCTTGGCCCGCCTCGCCCACCGGGACAGCCGAGTCTGCACCCCCAGAACCGCCGACCGCACCACCACCAGCCGCACCACCGGGCCTCGCTTCCCCGTCGGTGGGGGATGCGGAGGGGGCAGTCCGCTGCGGGAGCACTGTGTCGGCGGTCGGCTCCTCGCTGCGTCCCACAGTTGCGTCCGCGAAACCGGGTGCTTGTGCCGCAGGGCGCACCGCACCGACTTCGCCTCCGGCCGCGCGGCGGGTCGCGGCGGTGATGCCGGTTCGCGCCCGGTCGGAATGCGCCGCGTCGTAAGACGCCGCTTCCCACGGGTCTCCGCCCGCGGGGGAGCCGCCCGCCTCGGCGCGGGCCGCCGCGTGGTCCTCCCGTAGCGCTGCCAGCGCGCGCTCCGCCGTGCCGCGCGCCGCCTCGGCGTTCGCGAAGGCCTCGTACGCCGCTTCTTCCGCCGTACGGTCGACCTGGTCCGCCGCCGCGCGCGCGGGCTTCGGGTGCTCCTTGGAGCCGCAGACCGCGCACTCTTCACCGTCGCGCAGGCCCGCCGCCAGCTCCGCCGCGATGCCCAGCAGCCGGCGTTCCTTCAGGTCCAGCCACGTCTCGTGCGCCGCGACCGCGCTGTCACGAGCCGTCCGCAGCCGGTCCTCGGCGGCCGTCACCCGCTCGGCGAGTACGTCGCGCCGGCGCGCGGCGTCGAGTCTGCGGCGGGCCGGTTCGAGCCGGCCCGCCAGGTGCTCCGCGCGGGTCACCGCGTCCTGCGCCGCTTCGATGCGTTCCTGGCAGCGCCTGCGCGTCGCGTCCCAGCCTGCCAGCCAGTCGGCGGCGTCCCGCAGCAGCTCGTCGTCGGAGCGGGCCTGGCGTTCCAGCTCCGCCCGCTCCCGGCCGATCTCCTCGCTGCGGCGCTCCGCCCTGCGTGCGGCTTCGAGGCCGCCGAGGTCCTGGCGGAGCCGGCGTTCCTGCGCGGCGAGCTGCTCGGCCCCGGTTTCGGCGAGGTCCGGGGGCAGTTCGGCCCGCGACCGCTCCCGGGCCCCGGCCGCCGCGCGGTGCTCCCGCTCGGCGTCGTCGCGCACCGACAGCGCGGGGGCTACGCGGTCGGCCCGGCGCGCGCGGTCGTGCCGCTCGCGCAGCCGCTCGTACTCGGGACGCCTCGCTTCGAGTACGTCGGCGCGTCGGCGGGCGTCCTCGTAACGCTGCTGGAGAGCGGCCAGTTCACGCTCGGCCTCCAGCCTGCGGCGGGCCTCGGCCTGCCGGCTCCCGGCAGCGGCGACGGCCGACTCCGCGATGTCCAGCCGCTCCCGCGCACCGCTGCGTGCGATCGCGGCCCACTCCCGTACGCCCTCGGCAAGCCCGGGCTCTCCGGGCTGCGCGTCCGGCAGCGGCCAGGCTCGCGCGTCCGCGCTGTCGCCCGCCGCCTGCGCCATCCGCTGCGCGACGGCGAGGAGCCGCTCGTCCCCTGCCCGTACCTGCTGCTCGGCCGCCCGGCGCAGTTCGGCGAGACGGTCCTCGACCGCGGCGAAGCGGCGGGTGTCGAAGAGCCGGCCGAGGAGCTTGCCGCGGGCCTCCGCGTCGGCGCGCAGGAAACGCGCGAAGTCGCCCTGGGGCAGCAGTACCACCTGGCAGAACTGCTCCCTGCTCATGCCGAGGAGCTGCGTGATCTCCTCGCCGATCTCCTGGTGGGACCGGCTGAGCGCCTTCCACCCGGCGTCAGGGGTGTGCTCGCGCAGCCAGCTCTGCGCCTTCTCCGTGGTGAAGCCGGTGCCCTTCTTCTTGGGGCGCGGCTGTGCGGGCCGCCGGGTGATCTCGAGCCGCCGCCCGCCCACCGTCAGTTCGAGGCGTACCTCGGTCGGCAGGTCGTGCGGAGCGTGATCGCTGCGCAGCGACGCTCCCGGGCTCTGCCGCGCGCCGGGCACGGCGCCGTACAGCGCGTAACAGACGGCGTCCAGGACCGAGGTCTTGCCCGCGCCGGTCGGCCCGTGCAGCAGGAAGATCCCGGCGGCGCTGAGCGCGTCGAAGTCGACTTCCTGGGTGGCGCCGAAGGGCCCGAAGGCCGTGATGTGCAGCGAGTGCAGTCTCACCGGGCGACCTCACGCCTGGTGTCGTCGACGCGTACGTCGTCGAAGGCTCCGAAGAGCACCGTGCGCTCCCGCTCGTCCGGGCCGCTGCCGCCGCGCACATGGGCCACGAAGTCCTCCGCGATCTGCTGGTCGTCGCGCCCCTTGAGGCGCTGGGCGTACGACGCGAGGGGGTCTTCGGGGGCCCGCTCGGGTTCGAAGACGAGGCTGATGGTGTGCGGGAAGCGCGCGCTGAGCCGCGCCATGGGTTCCGTGGGACGTACGGGATCGGTGAGTGTCGCCTCGATCCAGGAGTCCTCGTGGCGTTCCAGGGAAGGGTCCTCGATCAGCTCTTCCAGGCGCCCGCGGATCCGGGCGACCCGCCTCGGTACGGGGCAGTCGAGGCGCTCCTGTGCCTCGATCTCCCCGCCGGGCCCGAGGTCGATCAGCCACATCGTCTTACGGTGGTCCGCTTCCGAGAAGGAGTACGCGAGCGGGGAGCCCGAGTACCGCACCCGCGCGGTGATGGCCTGGGAGCCGTGGAGGTGGCCGAGGGCGACGTAGTCGACGCCGTCGAAGACGCCGGCGGGTACGGAGGCCACGCCGCCGATCGTGATGTCGCGCTCACTGTCGCTCGTTTCGCCGCCCGTGACGAAGGCGTGCGCGAGAACGACCGATCGGGTGTGCTCGGGACGCCCGGCGAGGTCTGCCCGTACGCGCTCCATCGCCGCTCCGATGACCGCTTCGTGCCCCACCCTGGACACCTTGAATTCTTCGCGCACCAAGGCCGGCTCCAGATACGGCAGCCCGTAGAACGCCACGTCACCGTGCGCGTCGCGAAGTACGACGGGTGTCGCACAACCGGCGGGGTCGGTACGCAGGTGGATCCCGGCCCGGTCGATGAGCCCGGCGCCGACGCCCAGCCTGCGGGCCGAGTCGTGGTTGCCGGAGATCATGACGGTCGCCGCGCCGGCGGCGGCGAGCTGGTGCAGGGCCCGGTCGAAGAGCTCGACGGCGGCCAGCGGTGGCACAGCCCTGTCGTACACGTCGCCGGCCACCAGTACGACTTCCACGTCCCGCTCGCGGACCGTCGTCACCAGGTGGTCGAGGAACGCGGCCTGGGCGTCGAGCAGGCTGACCCGGTGGAACGACCGCCCCAGATGCCAGTCCGACGTGTGCAGAATCCTCAAGAAACGGCCCCGACCTGCATTTTTACTTCCTCCGCCCCCTGAGCCCGCACCGAATCAGCGCGGACCTGACTGTCAGCACCGACCACGTTAGCGCCGCTCAGCACCTCGCCCACCACGGACCTCGGTTTTGGCCGCCGGGTGCCCCGCCGGGCCCGCTCAGGTGTCGCCGTACGCCTCGCCGCCGAGATCGAACCCGGCGGTGCCCGCCGTGGTGTCGGCGAGCCAGGCGCGGAAGGGCTCGATGTCCGCCTCCGGCAGCCCGACCTCGATCGTGACCGCCTCGGCGTACCGGACGTCGCGCACGGCGCGCCCGGTCGCCCGCAGGTCGTTCTCCAGCTTTCCGGCGCGCTGGTGGTCGACGGTGACGGTGGCGAGCCGGAAGCGCTGTCTGGTGATCGTGCCGACCGCGTCCAGGGCTTCGCCGACCACTCCCCCGTACGCCCTGATCAGCCCGCCCGCGCCGAGTTTCACACCGCCGTAGTAGCGGGTGACGACGGCGACGGCGTACCGGACCTCCCGGCGCAGCAGCATCTGGAGCATCGGTACGCCCGCTGTGCCGCCCGGCTCACCGTCGTCGCTCGCCTTCTGCACGGAGGCGTCGGCTCCGACGACGTACGCGAAGCAGTTGTGCGACGCCGTCGGGTGTTCCTTGCGGACGCGTGCGATGAACTCCTGTGCCTCGCGTTCGGTCGCGGCGGGCGCGAGCGCGCAGAGGAAGCGCGACCTGTTGATCTCGGCTTCGTGCACGCCCGCGCGGGCGACGGTCCGGTACTGCTCCTGCATTCGGCCCACCCTATGCGCAGGCCGCAGGGGGTTACTTCCGGAGCAGCAGGATCACGGCCGCGACCACCAGGCCGAGCACCACGGCGGCTACGCCGTACGCGAGGCGGTGGGTGCGCAGGCCGGGCAGGAAGCGGTCGACGGCGTACCGGCCGGGACCGGTCAGCGTGAGCGCCACCGCGGCCGCCGTGAGGAGCACTTCGTACTCCACGCCCTCGGGAGCGAAGAAACCGCCGCCCCACTTCACCGCGAGCACGTTGACCATGGTGCCGACCACGGCCGCGCCCGCCAGCGGGGTGAGCAGGCCGAACGCGAGCCCGAGGCCGCCGAAGGTCTCAGTGAGGCCGGCCACGGCTGCCATCGCCTCGCCGGCCGGGTAGCCGCTCGCGGTGAAGAACTGACCGGTTCCTTCGAGCCCTCCGCCGCCGAACCAGCCAAAGAGCTTCTGTGCGCCGTGGACGGCCATGGTCAGGCCGAGGGCGAGACGGAGCACGAGGAGGCCCGCGTCGTAGCCGTGGAGGGAGGGGGTGCGCCGGTCCGCGGTGCCGCTGATGATGGGTACGCCGAGGGTGCTGGTGGGGGGAGTCATGTGAGGGGCTCTCTCCTTGGTTGTCGATACTTGAAACTTCAAGTCACACGTCGCGACGTACACATCGATACAACGTTGAACAACAACGTGCCCGTGAACAGATGGCGCGCGTTCCGGGGAATGCCCGTACGCCGCCGTCCGTTAGTCGCATGCAGCAGTCACATGCGGTGACGTTTCGACTTCAGGAGGCAGGGCGTGCACGGCGACCCGGCAACGATCCGCAAGATCCTCACGCAGTCCGGCGACACCTGGGCGGTGGTGGGCCTGTCCAACAACCGCTCGCGGGCGGCGTACGGCGTCGCGGAGGTGCTCCAGCGCCACGGCAAGCGCGTCGTGCCGGTACACCCCAAGGCCGAGACGGTCCACGGCGAGCAGGGGTACGCGTCGCTGGCCGACATCCCGTTCCCCGTCGATGTCGTGGACGTTTTCGTCAACAGCGACCTTGCGGGCGGCATCGCGGACGAGGCGGCGGCGATCGGCGCGAAGGCGGTGTGGTTCCAGCTCGGCGTGATCGACGAGGCGGCGTACGAGCGCACGCGCGCGGCAGGGCTCGACATGGTCATGGACCGCTGCCCGGCGATTGAGCTCAAGTGAACAGAGCCCAGACATACAGTCCCCGGTAGTCCGTCTCAATACCCCATGAGTTCCAGCCGTCGCCGAAAGCCCTGGGATAGAGCGGATCTGCCGGGGGCCTGGCCAGAGCCAACAAGCGAGTCACGCGGGTCGGCGAACGTCTCCACCGACGGTGCGGCTCACTCTGGTTTTCTGGTGTAATAGGAATTTTCCTCCCAATTCACCACAAGTCAATAGCCCGGTATGCCCGGATTCACCGGATTCAGATGCCGAGCCCGTCGATGACGACCGCGCCCGGCAGCCCGGCGAAGGCCTTGCCGGGCACGATCAGCTTGCCCCTGCGGCGGCCGCTTCCGATCAGTACCCAGGGGACGCCGGTGACGGCGGAGTCCACGAGCAGCGGCCAGTCGGCGGGCAGCCCGATCGGCGTGATGCCGCCGTACTCCATGCCGGTCTCCCCGACGGCCGTGTCCATCGGGGCGAACGACGCCTTGCGCGCGCCCAGGTGCTTGCGGACGGCGCCGTTCACGTCCACGCGCGTACTGGAGAGGACCACACAGGCGGCCAGGGTGCTCTCGCCACCCCGTTTGCCCGCGACGACCACGCAGTTCGCCGACGCGTCGAGAAGAGCGGCGCCGTAGTGCTCGACGAAGGCTGCCGTGTCGGCGATGGCGGGGTCGGTGTCGACGTAGATCAGCTGGTCGGCGGGTACGTCGTGACTCCACGCGCGCACGGCGTCCGCGACCGGCGCGGTCAGCTGGTCGAGGCAGTCGGGGGCAGGGCAGGCGTGGTCGAAGTCTCCGAGAGGTGCGCGCATGCGTCCGACGCTAACACCCGTCGCGCCGGGGGTCGTTCGCCGTCTCGGCGTACGGGCGCCATCGCCGTATTCGCCAACCCGCTGCCCGTTGATCACCATGCTGTGCGCGCTCGTCATGCTGAAGGCGCGACCGCGCCACGTGCAGGCGGTGGTGGGTACGGCAGTGGTCGCCGCCGGGTGAGCCACGGGCTCACTCTGCGGTTTCGGCCTCCAGGTCGGCCAGTGCCAGCAGTTGCTCCGGAGTGACGCCCTCGGGGATCGGTACGGGCGCGGGCGTCCGCAGCGGCGGCTGCCAGCCCTTCGCCGCGTCCCAGCTGCGTACGACCCGGGCCGGCGCCCCGGCCACCACCGCGTGGTCGGGGACCTCGCCCCGCACGACCGCGCCCGCCGCGACGACGACGTTACGGCCGAGACGGGCGCCCGGGAGGATCACGGCGCCGGTGCCGATCCAGCAGCCCGGGCCGATCTCCACCGGTTCCATGCGGGGCCACTGCTTGCCCACGGGGACGTCCGGATCGTCGTAACTGTGGTTCGTGGACGTCACGTACACGAACGGCCCGAAGTAGCAGTCGTCCGCGATGGTCACCGTCGTATCGGCGATGACGTGACTGCCACGGCCCAGGACCACACCGTTGCCGAGCCGCAGGATCGGGTCGGGGCCGAGGTCCAGGCCGGGCATCATGCCGGCGGTCAGCGTGACCTGCTCGCCGATGATGCAGTGGTCGCCGAGATGGATCCACTCCTCGCCGAAGACGGTGCCCTGCGGGAAGGCGAGCTTCGTTCCGGTGCCGATCGAACCGAAGCGCAGCCGCCCCGGGCGCTCCGCGCTGACCGCTCCGGCCTGCTGGACCCAGCTCCATCCGCCGTGTACGGCGCTGGTCACCAGGCGGCGACGCCAGGCAGCCAACGCAGACAACGATGAGAACGTGTTTCTGTTCTTCGGCACCCGCACACGGTAGTCGGCGGGAGCTGGGCGGCCCGGAGTGGCCTGCTGTGATGTTCGCCCCACCCGGCAATCCTTGGGCCCAAGGGCGTCGCTTACGGTTTCCCTGGCGCGGCCGACCGGCACAGAAGAACCAAGGAGCACGCGATGGCAGAGCAGGCTTTGATCACCGGCGTGGGCGGCAAGGAGCCGAGGATCGACCCGGCGGCCTTCGCCGCGCCGACGTCCGTCGTGATCGGAGACGTCACGCTGGGCGCGGGCGCCAGCGTCTGGTACCACACGGTCCTGCGCGCCGACTGCGGACCGATCGTCCTCGGCGCCGACAGCAACATCCAGGACAACTGCACCGTTCATGTGGACCCGGGCTTCCCCGTCACGGTCGGCGACCGCGTCTCCGTCGGGCACAACGCCGTACTGCACGGCTGCACGGTCGAGGACGACGTACTGGTCGGCATGGGCGCCACGGTGCTCAACGGCGCGCACATCGGCGCAGGATCACTGATCGCGGCGCAGGCGCTCGTGCCGCAGGGCATGCGAGTGCCCCCGGGCTCGCTGGTCGCGGGCGTACCCGCCAAGGTGAAGCGGGAGCTGACCGACGAGGAGCGCGAGGGCATCAAGCTGAACGCCGCGATGTACCTGGAGCTGGCCAAGGGCCACCGCGAGGCGCACGCGGAATAGCGGGCCGGCGGACCAGCGGACTAGCCGCGCCGGGCGGCCGTCATTCGGCGGTCGCCGCGACCCTCTCCGGTGCGGCGGCCTCCGACCGCTCCGCGGCCGCGGACAGCTCCGCGGCCGCCGACTGCGCCTCTGCCTGGGCGGCGGCCTTCTTCGCGCGGTTCTTGAGCACGAGCATCGAGGTCAGGCCGAACAGCACGGCGACGACCAGACCCAGCCAGGAGAAGCGCTTGAGCCACGCCTCAGCGACCACGCCCACCGAGTAGATGACGGCCGTGGTGCCGCCGGCCCACAGAATTCCGCCGAAGACATTGGCGATGAGGAACTTCCAGTACGGCATGCGCAGTACGCCCGCGAGCGGCCCCGCGAAGATCCGCAGCAGTGCGACGAAGCGGCCGAAGAAGACCGCCCACATGCCCCACTTCTCGAACGAACGCTCCGCCATGGCGATGTTGGCTTCGCTGAAGTGCTTGGGGAACTTGCGGCCCAGTTTCGCCAGCAGCGGCCTGCCGCCCTTGCGCCCGATCGCGTAACCGATCGAGTCACCGATGATGGCGCCCGCCGTGGCGCACGCGCCGAGGACGTACGGGTCGATGTCGCCGTGCTGCGAGGCGAGCAGGGCCGAGCTGACCAGAACGATCTCGCCCGGCAGCGGAATGCCCAGACTCTCCAGCCCGATGACGACCCCCACCAGGAGGTAAATACTGACCGCCGGGATGGTCTCGAGCCACTCCGTGATGTGCAACGCCGGTTCCTGTCGTCGTGGAAGGTGCGGCTTACCGCCGTGCGCCCCCGTGGCACACGGCGGGCAGCCTACCCGCACCTCACCGTGCCGTGACGGCGTCCGGGAGGTCGCACCCGTCACACGAGGCCGGAGATCAGCTGTTGGGACGCAGCGTCCAGACAACCGTCATTTCGCCCGTCACGGCTCCGTCCTCACGCTGGATGGAGATCTCGACCGGGAACTCGGGGCGCTGTCCGGCGTCGAGCTCCGCGACCACGTCCGCCACCGGGCGGCCGAGCGTCGCGGTCGCGGTGACCACGCCCATGGCGAGCTTCTTGTAGCCGATCTCCGCCTTGACGGCGAGCGGCACGGCCCGCGACAGCTGGTCGCCGAAGGCGGCGATGACGATGGCGCCGCTCGCCGACTCGGCGAGGGTGAACATGGCGCCGGCGTGCGGGCCGCCCACGTGGTTGTGGTAGTCGGCCCGGTCCGGCAGACGGACCACGGCGCGCTCCGCGGTGGTCTCCAGGAACTCGAGGTTGAGGGTACGGGCCATGGGAACCGTGGCGACGAGCATGTCGCCGACTGACATCTGATCTGCGCTCATGGAGCGCGAGGTTACCCGCGAGTAGGCAAGCTTGGCCATCCCCTCGGGGGGCGGACGTTACGACTGCCGCCGTTCACCCCTATCGTTACTGGCCATGTGGCCAGGACAGCAGCCGCCCGGGGGCGAGCAGAACCCGCAGGACGCGAACCAGAACCCGTACCAGCAGCCTGGTTACCAGCAGTCGGGGTACCAGCAGCCCGGTCACCCGCCGGCCGGCTATCAGCAGCCGAATCCTTACCAGCAGCCGGCCGCGCCGCAGTACGCGCCGCCGATGCCGCCGGGTGGTCTCCGGCCGCCGGGCGGCAACGGGAAGAAGACCACCGTCATCGCGATCGTCGCCGCCACCGCCGTCGTCGCGGCGGCCGTGATCACCGGCGTGGTGGTCCTGGGAAAGGACGACAAGGGCGGCTCCACCCGGGCAGGCGACAAAGAGACATCGTCGCCGCCCTCCGCCACGCCCGAGGAGCCCTCCGCTCCCGCCTCACCCGCCTCTCCCGCCGAGAATCCACGCGGCGGCTCGGTCGAGGGGGCCGAGCCGACGATTCCCGGCTGGAAGGTCGTGACCAACCCGAAGTACGCCACTCGCTTCGACGTACCGCCGGAGTGGGAGGTGCAGTCGCCCGGGCAGAGCATCAGCTTCACGGACGACAAGGACAAGCCCCTTGTCTCGGTCTCCGCACCGGCCTACTTCAAGAGCGGATGGTGCGGCAAGAACAGTCTGCTCGGGGCCGCCGGGACCCGGGGCGCGAACGGGGCGAGCACGACCGGTCCCGAGGCCGAGAACGTGGCCGGGGCATGGGTCTTCGCCGGTTACGACCAGGAGGAGACCGGCACGTTCAAGATCTCCAAGGCCACGCCGTTCACCGCCAAGTCCGGGCTCGAGGGCAGCGTTTCCGTCGCCACCGTCACGGGCGTCAAGAAGAAGACCAAGTGCGACACCGACGGCAAGTCGATCGCCTTCGCCTTCAAGAACGCCAACGGTGACTTCGCCGTCTGGAGCCTGTTCACCTCGAAGGGCGTCAAGGACGAGCTGCCGGACGCGACCGTCAGGCAGATCCTCAGTACCGTCCGGCTGGCCGACTGACCCCGCACCCCCACTTCCCGCTGCCCCTGCCGTCGGCGGCGCTCGCCGTGCCACTGCCGGTGGCCGGTCTCGCCGCGGTGATGTTCTTCAGCGGCGTCGCCATCGAGGTGTTCGGCGTCTCCTGGATGACGGCGCTTCACCAGGAGATCCCGGAGCAGAAGTCCTCGCGGGTGTCGGCGTACGACTGGTTCGGCTCGGTCGCGATGCTGCCGCTGGCGACGGCGGTGGCGGGGCGCTGGTGGTCCTCGTCACGGCCGCGGTGCTGTTCGTCCCCGACGTACGGAATCTGACGCGCCGTAGGTATGAAGGGGAAGTGGCGAAGACGGAGGCCGCCTTGGCCGTGTCAGCCGATGCTGAAGGCCCCGCCGGGCGGCTCGGGTGACTCCACCGCGTCGACGTCCCGTACGGCCGTCGCGCCCCTGATGAAACGCGCCAGCGCGGGGCCGCTCTCCACGCGCGCGGGGAACACGTCGGCGGCGGTCCTGCGGGCGAGGGCCGCCGTGTCGATGGAGGCGTGCGAGGCGATCAGCACCGCGTTGCCGAAGCGGCGACCGCGCAGCACACCCGGTTCGGCGATCAGGGCGACCTCTTCGAAGACGCCCGCGAAGGTGGCCACTTGGGAGCGGAGGAACGCGAAGGGCGCGCCGTCCGCGAGGTTGGCGGCGTAGATCCCGCCAGGACGCAGGACGCGTTCGGCCAGGCGTGCGTACTCGACGGACGTGAGATGTGCGGGCACCCGGGAACCGCCGAAGACGTCCGCGACGATGACGTCGGCGGACGCGGTGGGGGCGTTTTCGAGCCACTGGCGCGCGTCGGCGCCATGCACCCGTACGCCGGACCCCTCGGGCAGCGGCAGGTGCTCGGCGACGAGCGCCAGCAGGCCCCGGTCGGCCTCCACGACGTCCTGGCGCGAGCCCGGCCTGGTGGCGGCCGTGTAGCGGGGCAGCGAGAGGCCGCCGCCGCCGAGATGCAGGACGTCGAGGGGTACGCCCTCCTCTGCCGCGCAGTCGACGACATGGGCCAGCCGTCGCGCGTACTCGAACTCCAGGTGGGCCGGGTCCTCCAGGTCGACGTACGACTGGGGCGCACCGTCGACCGTCAGCAGCCAGGCCCGCGGCCGGTCCACGTCGGGCATCAGTTTGGCGGTGCCCCAGTCCACGTCCTGGATCACGGGTATCGGCTCGTCCACCCCACCATTGTGCGCCGCGGGTCACCCCGCCCAGACCCCGGCCTTTGAGGACCGAGGCCTGGGCGGAGCCCCAGCGGGGACGGACGCGCCTCAGGCAACCAGGCCCGTCACCGTGCCCGCGCCCACCGTGCGTCCGCCTTCCCGGATCGCGAAGCCGAGGCCCGGCTCCAGCGGCACCTCACGGCCCAGCTCGACGGTCACCGTGACCGTGTCGCCGGGGCGTGCGACAGCCGTTTCGCCGAGGTCGATGTCGCCGACGACGTCCGCGGTACGGATGTAGAACTGCGGCCGGTAGCCAGTCGTGACAGGCGTCGTACGCCCGCCCTCACGCGCCGACAGGACGTACACCTGCGCGGTGAAGCGCCTGATGGGCGTGACGCTGCCGGGCGCCGCCACCACATGCCCGCGGCGCACCGCGTCGCGCGGCACACCGCGCAGCAGCAGCGCGACGTTGTCCCCCGCCTCGGCGGACTCCATCGGCTTCCCGAAGGTCTCCAGACCGGTCACCACCGTTTCAGCCTCCGCGCCCAGGACTTCCACCCGGTCACCGACCCTGATCGTGCCGCGCTCGACGGCACCGGTGACGACTGTGCCGCGCCCGGTGATCGTCAGCACGTTCTCGACGGGCATGAGGAAAGGCGCGTCCGTGTAGCGCTCCGGAATCGGTACGTACGTGTCCACCGCGTCCAGCAGCGCCTCGATCGCCGCCGTCCACCGCGGGTCGCCCTCCAGCGCCCTGAGCCCGGACACCCGCACGACCGGCACGGCGTCGCCGCCGTAGCCGTGCGCGGACAGCAGGTCGCGCACCTCGAGCTCTACGAGGTCGGTCAGCTCCTCATCACCGGCGTCGGCCTTGTTGAGGGCGACGACGATGTGGTCGACGCCGACCTGGCGGGCGAGCAGGACGTGCTCGGCGGTCTGTGGCATGATCCCGTCGAGCGCCGACACGACGAGGATCGCCCCGTCGAGCTGGGCTGCCCCGGTGACCATGTTCTTCACGTAGTCGGCGTGGCCGGGCATGTCGACATGCGCGTAGTGCCGGGTGTCGGTCTCGTACTCGACGTGCGCGATGTTGATGGTGATGCCGCGCAGCGCCTCCTCGGGGGCCCGGTCGATCCGGTCGAACGAAACGTAAGAAGTGCTGCTGCCGGTCCCGCGCTCGCTGAGGACCTTGGTGATGGCGGCGGTCAGTGTGGTCTTGCCGTGGTCGACGTGGCCCATGGTGCCGATGTTCAGGTGCGGCTTGGTGCGTACGTATGCCGTCTTGGGCATGGTGATCTTCCCTCGGAAGGTCGAAGCGTGATGGGGACCCCTGGGCCTTGCCGACCCTCCCCCTGTGGGGTCCGCCGGACGATCCGGGAAGGGTCAGCTTCGGGCGCCGCCGAAGGGCGCCGCGGCAGCTGCGACTGCGGCCACGAATGCCGCTGCGACTGCGACGGCCGCTGCGACTGCGGTGGTGGCGAGGGTGTACGGGGCAGCCTTCGGCGCGGCCGCGACTGCGGTCCGCGCTGCGAGGAAGGCGTGCCTGAACATGCGTTGATCCTCGCCGACGGACACCCGCGCGTCGAACGATTTATCCGCGACGCGTTGACCGCGCGACCGCCTCGTGCGGTGCGCGTTACGGCGATCACATGCGCTTGTCGGTTAGTCTCCCCGGATGCTCGACACCGCCGCCCCGCCCGCGCCCGCAGGGTTCACCGTCCGCTGCACCAGGACACTGCTCTCCCCGTGGTCGCGGCTGTCGCTGCTGGTGTTGATGCTCGCGGCAGCGGTGACGACCGTGCTGATCTTCGAACCGCAGCGGCTGCTGAGCGCGGGGTGGCCGCCGCAGCTGAGCGGCGCGGCCGCCGTGGTGCTCTTCGGTGTCGCGTACGGGCTGTGCACGGCGGCGTTCGTACCGCGCCCGATCCTCAACCTGGCCGCGGGCGCCCTCTTCGGCTCACAGGCGGGGCTCGTGGCCGCCGTCGCGGGAACGGTCGTCGGCGCGGGAATCTCCTTCGGCCTCGGCCGGACGCTGGGCCAGGGCGCGCTGCGTCCGCTGCTGCGGGGGCGGGCACTGCTCGCGGCGGACGGTCAGCTGAGCCGGCACGGTTTCCGCACGATGCTCGCCATCCGGCTGTTCCCGGGTGTGCCGTTCGCCGCCGCCAACTACTGCGCCGCGGTTTCCCGCATGGGGTGGCTGCCCTTCCTGCTGGCCACGGGGATCGGTTCGATCCCGAATACGGCGGCGTACGTCATCGCGGGAAGCAGCGCCTCGTCCCCGACGTCGCCCGCGTTCCTGATCGCGATGGGCTTCATCGCGCTGTCGGGTCTCGCCGCGGCGGTGGTCGCCTGGCGCAAGCGCCACCGCCTGCGCGGCGAGTAGGCCCTCTCCGCCTGATCGGGTAGCAGTCGGGGGCTTCCCTCAGCGCCGACATCTTCGGGCGATACGCTGCGCACCAACTGACCTTGACTGCACCTGCACGCTGCACGCCGCTGCACAAATACATCCGGGACGGCCTTAGCCCCATGAGTTGGTTCGAATCATTCATCCTCGGACTCGTCCAGGGGCTCACCGAGTTTCTGCCGATCTCGTCGAGCGCCCATCTGCGGCTCACAGCGGCCTTCGCCGGCTGGCACGACCCGGGGGCGGCCTTCACCGCGATCACCCAGATCGGCACCGAGGCGGCCGTCCTCATCTACTTCCGCAAGGACATCGCCCGGATCGTCTCCGCGTGGTGCAAGTCCCTCGTCGACAAGTCGATGCGCGGCGACCATGACGCCCAGATGGGCTGGCTCGTCATCGTGGGCTCCATCCCCATCGGCGTACTCGGCGTCACCTTCAAGGACCAGATCGAGGGCCCGTTCCGCGACCTGCGGCTGATCGCCACCACCCTGATCGTCATGGGCATCGTCCTCGGTGTCGCCGACCGCCTCGCGGCGCGCGACGAGGCCGGCGGCAAGCACCGCGCGATCCGGGAGCGCAAGACGCTCAAGGAACTCGGCGTACGGGACGGCCTGATCTTCGGCATCTGCCAGGCCATGGCCCTGATCCCGGGCGTCTCGCGCTCCGGCGCGACGATCAGCGGCGGACTGCTGATGGGCTACACCCGCGAGGCGGCGGCGCGCTATTCGTTCCTGCTCGCCATCCCCGCGGTGCTGGCGTCCGGCGTCTTCGAGCTCAAGGACGCGAGCGAGGGCGGCCATGTGTCGTGGGGGCCGACGATCTTCGCGACGATCATCGCCTTTGTTGTCGGTTATGCCGTGATCGCGTGGTTCATGAAGTTCATCACGACCAAGAGCTTCATGCCGTTCGTGATCTACCGGATCATTCTCGGCATCGTGCTGTTCATCCTGGTCGGTACGGACACTCTGAGCCCGCACGCGGGCGAGTCGGCGGGCTGATCCGCGGGGCTGAAAAAGCTCACCAGTGCGAAGGGCGCGTCAGCGCGGGCGGGAGCCTGGTGCCGGCGTCGCCCTTCGCCGCGTTCAGCTGCGACTGGGTGAGGAAGAAACTCCCCGTGAGGTCGGCGCCCGACAGGTCGGCGTCGCGGAAGTCCGCCCCGATCAGGTCGGCCACCCTCAGGTCGGCGCCCCTGAGGTCGGCGCCGATGAGGTAGGCGCCCCTGAGGTTCGCGCCGTGCAGGTCGGCGCCCTTGAGGCCGGCGCCTATGAGGTCGGCTCCCCTGCGGTCCTTCTTCCTCTTCTTCGTGACACCGGCTCGCACGAGTTCGCTCGTACGCAGAAGGAGAACGCTGACGTCGCTACGGTGTGCTGCCACGTCCAGGGCCAGGAGCTCGTCCGGACTGCCCTGCACGAGGCGCTCGATCCTGGTCAGCGCGTCGCGCAGGTCACCGTGGAGGGCGCGGGCCGGTTCCAGCTCCAGCGCCTCGGTCAGGTACCAGAGCAGCTCGTGGAGCTGCCGCACGACCGGGAGCAGCGCGAACATCTGCTGCGCGGTGCCGGGGGCCTGGCGCCAGTCCTGTCCGGCGTACGTGACCTGGGAGATCTGCTGCCCCGCGCCGAAGCAGTCGTACACCGTGCAGCCCTGGAAGCCCTGAGGCCTCAGGCGCTGGTGAATACCGCAGCGGAAGTCCGCCTGGAGGTTCGGGCAGGGCTGCCCGGCGTCCTTGTCCATCGCGAAGTCGGCGGAGGCCGTGAAGGCCAGTGCGACACAACACAGTCCGAAGCAGTTCGCACAGTCCGCGCGCAGTTCGAGGGCGCCTCGGCCAGGGTCGGATTCCGCATGAACGCGCTGCTCGGACAAGGTGCGTGATCTCCTGGTACGTGTCCGGGCACCGCCGCCCGGTGCCCGGAGATCAACTTTAGTGCGAGGAAAGCCACTGCCGTTCTGGTGCTCACTGTCAGTGCCTGGACGTAGTCTTATCGCATGTACCGCTCTCCCCCGCCGGTTGGATCCGTGCGGCCCCTGACCGAGGCGAATGAGGCAATTCGCGCTCTGGTCGAGTCGCGCGCGGACGAGGCATGGCCTGCGGACGAGTACGAGATCCTGCTCCTGCGGTGGGCCGCGGCCGTGCGCGGAGAGGTCGCCGAAGCGGCCTAGCCGCGCCCCGGACCCGCTTCCCGGCTCTCCACTCGGCCGTCGTACCGCCTCCCCTACGGTGCTCATGGGCACCGCCCTCACCAGCACTTCGCCCTGAGGTCACACAGCGTGACCTCGATCTTCCCTTCTCCGACACCCGGGATTTCGAGAACGCTGACCGCGGCTTTCTGGGGTGCCTCACCCCCGCCGTCGTCACAGCGGCGGACGGAAGGGTCGGCGTTCTGCTGGACACCAGCAACCCCGGCATGGCGATGGCGCTCAGTGTTGTCCAGCTCATCGGCTCGATCGCGGCGCGCATCGACGGCCCGCGCGCCTGGAACGAAGACCTCGTCATCGACCTGCGGCTGACCGACGAGGCCCGCCGCTACCGGCTCACCCTCCACAACGGCGCTCTCACCCAGCGCAGCGCCCTGGACGGCTCGCAGGTCCGTACGCCCGCGCAGCTGACGCTGACGCTCACCAAGCCGCAGCTGCTCGGCGTCCTCGCGGGCGCTGAGTCGGCTGTTCGGCCTGGTGACCCGGCCCCCGAAGGACTTCGCGATCGTCACCCCCTGACAGCCCTTGGCGTGCACGGCACTTGGCTTGAGGACACTCGCTGCCGGAGACTGAGCCGATGACGCAGCGTGTAGAGCTCGCGACCGTGATGGACCGACTGGCCATCGACGCAGTGATCACCGGGTACGCGGTGGCCGTGGACGACGCCAACTGGCTCGAATACCGCGCCCTGTTCACCCCTGACGGCCGGGCCGACTACCGCACGGCCGGCGGCATCGAGGGACCGGCCGCCGAAGTCGCGGGCTGGCTGATGGAGACGATGCGGCTCTTTCCCGTACGCCAGCACCTCATCGTCAACCGGCGTCTGCGGCTCGAAGATGTCAACGGCGACACCGGGGACCGGGCGGAACTCCAGGCCGACTACGTGAACCCCATGCGGCTCGAAACCGCGCCCGCCGACGGCAGGGACAACGGCTCCGTGCCGTCGACCGAGCCGAACTTCATGTCCGGCGGACGCTACGCGTTCAGCCTGCTGCGTATGGAGGGCGGCTGGCGGCTGCGCTCCGTGGTCGTGCGGGAGAAGTGGCGGCGTACGACATGAGACGCGCCCCGGTGTCCGCGATCGGCGCGCTACCCCACACTGGGGGCAGGGACTGCTCCGGGACTCCTCACGGAGCTGAACGGCAGGACGAGGAGGAGCCGCATGCGGATTCGGGCCGGCCGGTGGGAGTGGCCGTCGTCGCCCTGGTGGCGCGGCGCCGCCGCGGTGGCGCTCGGCGCGCTGCCCGCGCTCGCCTTCCCCGCACCCTCCCTCTGGTGGTTCGCGTACGTCGCCCTCGTGCCGTGGATGCTGCTGATCCGCTCCGCGCCGACGGGCCGGCGGGCGGCGCTGGACGGCTGGCTCGGCGGCACCGGGTTCATGATCGCCGCGCATCACTGGCTGATGCCGAGCCTGCATGTGTTCATCGTGGTGCTGGCCGCGCTGGTCGCGCTGCTGTGGCTGCCCTGGGGCTGGCTGGTCCGCTCGATGCTGGGCGGGACACCGTCGGCCCGCCGTGCGACGGCCGCGCTCGTCGTCGTCCCCTCCGGCTGGCTGATGGCCGAACTCGTCAGGTCCTGGGAGGGGTTGGGCGGTCCCTGGGGGCTGCTCGGTTCGAGCCAGTGGGAGGTCGCCCCGGCGCTGCGGCTGGCCTCGGTCGGCGGTGTGTGGCTGGTGAGCCTGCTGGTGGTCGCGGTCAACACCGGCGTCGTCGTGCTGCTGGCGGTGCCCCCGGCCCGTACACCCGTGGTGGCCGCCCTGACGGCCTGCGCGGTCGCGGCGGGCGCGGTGTGGGCGTGGGCGCCGCGCCCCGAGCAGTCCGGCCGGGTGCGGGTCGCGGTCGTACAGCCCGGTGTCGTCAGCGGCGGGGACCGTCCCGAACAGCGCTTCGCGCGCGGCGAGGCGCTGACCCGCGACCTGGCGGGGCAGGATCTCGATCTGGTGGTCTGGGGCGAGAGCAGCGTCGGCGCGGATCTGACCGAACGCCCCGACCTCGCGGCCAGGCTCGCCGACCTCTCCCGGCTCGTTGACGCACACGTGCTGGTCAATGTCGACGCGCGGCGCTCCGACCGGCCCGGCATCTTCAAGAGCTCGGTGCTGGTCGGACCGCAGGGTGTCACCAGCGAGCGCTACGACAAGATGCGCCTGGTCCCCTTCGGCGAGTACGTCCCGGCGCGTTCCGTGCTCGGCTGGGCGACCTCGGTGGGCAAGGCCGCCGACGAGGACCGCAGGCGCGGCACGAACCCCGTGGTGATGACACTGCCCGGCGGCGGCGCCACCGGCGGGCTGCGCGTCGGTCCTCTGGTGTGCTTCGAGTCGGCGTTCCCCGACATGAGCAGGGAACTGACCCGTGGCGGCGCGCAGGTGCTCGTCACCCAGTCGGCCACGTCGACCTTCCAGAACAGCTGGGCCCCCGAGCAGCACGCCTCCCTCGCGGCGCTGCGGGCCGCCGAGAACGGACGCCCGGTGGTGCACGCGACGCTCACCGGCGTCAGCTCGGTGTTCGGCCCCGGCGGCGAGCGCGTCGGCTCGCCGCTGGGGACGGACGAGAGCACGTCCGCGGTGTACGACATCCCGCTGGCCGAGGGCAGGACGGCGTACGTCGGCGCGGGCGACTGGGCCGTCCACGGCGCGCTCGCCGTACTGGTTCTGCTGGGGGCGGCCGAGGGCGTACGGATTCTCAGGCGGCCTGCTGCTCCTCGGCCGCCCGGACCACCCGCTCGCACAGCTCGTGCGTCAGCAGCGCGTCCTGGGCGCTGAGCAGCTTTCCGGCCCGTACGGCGTCGAGGAACGAATCGACGGACTGCTCGATGCCGCGCTGGTGCGCCACCGGCACCCAGTCGCCGCGGCGGCGCACGGTCGGCTGCCCCTTGTGGTCGATGACCTCGGCGAGGTTGATGACCTGGCGCTTGGCGTTCTGGCCGGAGACTTCGAGGATCTCCTCGGTGGAGCCGTTCATCCGGTTCATGGTGCCGATCGCGGTGAACCCGTCGCCGGAGAGCTGGAGGACGACGTGGTGGACCAGGCCCCCGACCACCTTGGCCCGTACGTCGATGTGGTCGACCGTGCCGGGGACCAGGAAGCGCAGGGTGTCGACGACGTGGATGAAGTCGTCGAGGACGAGGCTGCGCGAGTCCTCGGGCAGGCCGACGCGGTTCTTCTGCATGATGATCAGGTCGCGCGGGTGCTCGGCGCACTGCGCGTACCCGGGGGCGAGTCGGCGGTTGAAGCCGACGGCGAGGCTGACGCCGCGCTCGTCCGCGAGCCGCACGAGCCGCTCGGACTCGGGGAGTTCGTACGCGAGCGGTTTGTCGACGTACGTCGGTACGCCCGCTTCCAGGAGGCGGGTCACGATCTCGGGGTGCACGGCGGTGGGCGCGTGCACGAAGGCGGCGTCCAGGCCCTGGGTGAGCAGCGCGTCGAGGCTCGTGTGGCAGTGCCCGTCGGGGACGCGGTAGGTCACGGCGACCCGCGCGAGGGTGGCGGGCGTGCGGGTCTGCAGGTGCAGTTCGAGCCCCGGCCGGGTGGTCAGTACGGGCAGGTATGCCTTCTGCGCGATGTCTCCGAGCCCGATGACGCCGACCTTCACAGGGGCCTCCCTAACGCTGTACGTGGTGATCCCGGACCTGGTGGTCCCGTGCCCCGGCAGCATACGTGCGCTGCGGCGGCAGCCAGTTAGCGATGCCGTCGAAGGTGCGCAGGGCCAGACCGGGACCCAAGCCAGCGAGGATCATGAGGGTGTCGCGCAGGGCGACGGCCGGGGCGCTGCGGACCGACATCAGTTTGGTGATCTTCGCGGACTGGCGGACGATGCCGGTGGTACGCGGCAGCCGGTCGGCGGAGTACGCCGCGAGGCCCGTCCCGAGCTCGTCCGCGTCCGGGAGGTGGTGGGCGAGGACGATGCCGTCCTCGATGGCCTGGTTGCCGCCCTGACCCATGGTGGGTGCCATGGCGTGCGCGGCGTCGCCGAGCAGCGCGGTCCTGCCGCGGTGGAAGGCGGGGAGCGGGGTGATCAGGTGGTGGACGTCGTGCCGCAGGACCCGCTCGGGGTCGGCCGCGTCAAGGATCGCGGGGACGGGGTGGTGCCAGTCGCCGAACCTGCGCAGGAGTTCGGCCTTCTCACCGTCGGCCGAGCGGCCTCCGGCGGGGGCCACAGCGGCGGCGTACGCGTAGACCCGGCCGTCCTTCAGCGGCTGGCTGCCCCAGAGGGCGCCGCGGCCCCAGGTCTCGTGGGGCTCGAAGGGGGCGGCGGGGGCCGGTACGACGACGCGCCAAGTGGTGATTCCGGCGTAGACGGGGCCGGGGTGTTCGGGGAAGAGGGCGCGGCGCGTCGCGGAGTTGATGCCGTCGGCGCCGATGACGAGGTCGGCCTCGACGTCTCCGTCGGGCGTGGTGACCACGGCGGGCCGGCCGCCCGCCACGCCGGGATCGGCCAGTGTCGCGGGGGATCCGGTGCGTACCGCGCCGTCGGGCAGCCGGGCGGCGATGCGGTCGATGAGGGTGGCGCGGTGGACGAGGACGAGGGGACCGCCGAAGCGCTCGGTGGCGGCGGAGCTGTTCGTACGGGCGAGCCAGCGGCCGCCGGGGGCGCGCACCCCGCCGTCGCCCTGCCAGGCGGCCAGCTCGCGGATCTCCTCGCCGAGGCCGATGACGTCGAGGGCGTGGTGCCCGTTGGGCGCGAGCCCGATCCCGGCGCCGACGGCTTCCACGGCTGCCGCGCGCTCCAGGACGGTGACCTGCCAGCCACGCTGGTGGAGGGCGACGGCGGCGGTGAGCCCGCCGATTCCGCTTCCCACGACGACGGCACGGGGCTGGGCATTGCTGATGGTCATGACTACTCCTCGGCAACTACACCTGTAGTGACTCCACGAGCGTACTACAGGTGTAGTTGGCGCGATAGATTGTTCCCATGACCTCACGCACCGCCACGGGTCGCTCCCGCCCCGAGCTGATCACCGACGCCGCCCTGGCCCTGCTCGTGGAGCGCGGCATGCGGGGGCTCACCCACCGTGCGGTGGACGAACGTGCCGGGCTGCCGCAGGGCTCCACGTCCAACTACGCCCGCACGCGCCAGGCGCTGCTGGAGGCGACAGTGCGCCGACTGGCAGAGCGCGAGGCCCGGGTGCTCGCCCTGGACGAGATCCCCGCCCCGTCGGCCGGGCTCGACGGCATCATCGGCGCTCTCGCGCTCGTCCTCCACCGCCACCTGACGCACCACCGCGAGCTGCTCGTGGCCCGTTACGAACTCGGCCTGGAGGCGACGCGCAGGCCCGAGCTGCGTGCGTTCTACGACGCGGCGGGCCGGCACCGGTTCCGCGAGCCGCTCAACCAGCTGATGGCGGCGGCCGGTTCGCAGGAACCGGAACGGCACGCCCTGTCCCTGGTGGCCTGGTGCGAGGGGCTGATGTTCTCCTGCGCGGCGGGGGCGTACCACTCGGCGGTGCCCAGCGAAGAGGAACTGCGCAAGGGGTTCAGTGAGTTGCTGCGCGGGATGCTCGGCGCTCCGGGCGTCGGCACATAAGGGCTGGCGGCGAGTGGAGGGGGTGAGTGACGATGACCGCCATGACTACTCCTGAGCGCATCGATCCCTCCACCATCGCCGGTGAACGCGAGATGCTGGAAAGCTGGCTGGAGTTCCACCGCGAGACGCTGGCGCTCAAGTGCGCGGGCCTGAGCGAGGAGCAGTTGCGGGAGACTGCCGTTCCGCCCTCGGACATGTCGCTGCTCGGTCTCGTACGGCACATGACGGAGGTCGAGCGGGGCTGGTTCCACCGGGTGCTCTCCGACGAGGACGCCCCCAAGCTCTACTACAGCGACGAGAACCCGGACGGCGACTTCCATTTCACCGACCAGGACACCTGGGAAGAGGCGCACACCGCCTGGCGGGCCGCGATCGACAGGGCGCGCGAGCTTGCCGCGCCGCACTCACTGGACTACATCGGCGAGGGCAAACACCGCACCGGGAAGCCCTACAACCTCCGGTGGATCTACGTCCACATGATCGAGGAGTACGCCCGCCACAACGGCCACGCCGATTTCCTGCGTGAGCGCATAGACGGCACGACGGGCGACTAGCCCGCACCCGCACCACCCGGGGCTCCGCCCCGGACCCCGGCCCTCAATCGCCGGACGGGCTTGGTTTCCGCGGAACATCCAGCCCGTCCGGCGTTTGAGGACACGCCCGCAGGGCGTCCCAAGGCTGGGGGCTTGCCCCCAGCACGCGGCGGAGCCGCAAAATGACACAGCGGGAAGGGGCGGGGTGGGTGGGGAAAAAGCCCCTCACCCCGGCCCGGATCACTCTTGTGGGCCAATCTCGCCCGCGCGCACCCGTAAACCGCCCCGCGCCCACCAAAGTTGCCCGCGTGCACCGAACGAGAACCACAGCGAAGATCCTCCTGGGAGTGGCGGTCTCGGCCGCCTCCGCCACCGTCACCGGATGCGTGGCCGTGGAGCCCGGTCCGCCCCCTGCCCCCGTGCCGGCGGCGGACGCCGCGCCGCTCTCGCGGGACCAGGACGTACAGCCGCAGATCATCCAGGCTCCCGCCCGCGAGGTCCTGGACGCCGCGCTCCCGCGGTCCAAGCGGGCCGCGCCCCGGGGCGAGCCGCGAGAGACCCCGGAGGTACGCCGCCCCGCGGCGCCCGCACCACCCCGCCGCCCAGCCGCAGTTCCGGCCCCGGCCCCCGCACGGCCCGCGCCCGCCGCCCCCGCACCCCCCAGAACCGCCGTACCGGTGCCGCGCGTCCTCCCGTCCCTGCCTGCTCCCGCCGCGGGAGCGGGAGCCGACGTATGCGCGCTCGGAGAGGGATACGGCGGCTGGCAGCACGACAGCGCCCAGGCCCGCATCTGCCGCGAGACGTACGGGCGTTGACGCACGCGAGGCGGCCGCACATTGATCAGCCCGCGTCCGCGATCCTTCGCTCGAGTCGGTCGATGGCCGCCCTCACCCCGTCCCCGTAACCGTCGTCCCCCAGCGCATCCGACGCCGCCCGCGCCCGCCCCAGATGGGTGCGCGCGGCGTCCGGACGGTGCAGCTTCAGATAGTCGGCGGCAAGGTTGAGATGGAGCGAGGGATAGAACCCGCGCACCGCGACCGATGAATCGTGCCGGGCCACCCGCTCGTCGGTCAGCCCGTCGGCGGCGGCCAGCGCCCGCAGATCCCAGGCCAGTTCGTCCCCCGCGTCGTCCTGCGTGTCCGCCATATAGTGCGCGAGCGTGCAACGGTGGAACGGATCCCCCTCCTCGCCGATCTCCGCCCACAGCTCACCGAGGCGGTTGCGCGCCTCCTCGCGGTCACCTGCGTGGAGAAGCATGATCGCCTGCCCGATCCGCGTCATCGTGACGTCCTCGGACGTCTCCTGCTGCTCCATGACCTTGTTCTCCTGTCGCCCGCCGCACGCAAGACCAGTAATCCCGACGATCTCGACGCTAGACCCCGCCACTGACAATCCGGCTCAGGCTCGGGCGCGCGGCCGCACCGTCCTGGTAGCGCTCGGCCAGGCCGGTGACCGTACGGGCGACCTCCGCGCGCAGTTCCGGCGGCCCCAGCACCTCGGCCTCCAGCCCCAGCCGCAGCAGATCCCCCAGCGCCACAGGCAGCGCCTCGACGCGCAGCACGGTCTCGACCCACCCCTCCTCGTCCGGCGGCCCCGCCTCCCGTACAGCCTGGGACCCGGCCGCCCCGAACTGAACCGGCAGCAGCCTCAGGCCGCGCGGTGACACCCGCAGCCGGGCCTCGCCCCGCAGCACCCCGGCCTCCATCCGGCGCGCGCTCTCCTGCCAGTACGCCGCCAGATCGAACCCGGCCGGCCGCTCGAACCTCTCCTCCAGTGCCTCCACCGCGAGCATCCGCGACACCCGGTACGTACGCACCGACTCCCCGGCGTCCGCCACGAGATACCAGTTGCCGCCCTTGAGTACGACGCCCAGCGGCCCCAGTTGGCGGTGTACGTCGCCGCGCCAGCTCCGGTAGTGGACCCGCAGCAGCCGCTGCCGCCAGACCGCCCCGGCGACCTCGGCGAGGTACGGCGCGGGGTCCGCGTCCCGGAACCAGGCGGGGGCGTCGAGGTGAAACCGCTCCTGGACGCGCCGGGTGCGTTCACCGAGGCCGTCGGGCAGTGCGGCGCCCAACTTGAGCTGCGCCGTGGTGAGGTCGGCGGCGAGGCCCAGTTCGGCCGCCGCCGCCGGCATGCCGGCGAAGTGCAGCGATCCCGCCTCGTCACTCGTCAGGCCGGTCAGCCGGGTGCGGTAGCCGTCCATCAGGCGGTAGCCGCCGGCCGGGCCGCGGTCGGCGTACACCGGCACCCCGGACGCGCCGAGCGCCTCGACGTCCCGGTAGACGGTACGGACGGAGACGTCCAGCTCGGCGGCCAGTTCCGGGGCCGTCATCCGGCCCCGGTTCTGCAGCAGCAGGAGCAGGGAGAGCAGTCGGTCGGCGCGCATGGGCCAAGTCTGCCCGCGTACCTGACAGAAGGTGTCAGGTACGGACCGGATGCTGGTTCCCAGGAGCGCGAATGTGTCGCGCCGGCTGTTGAAAGGAACCTCCATGCCCACACAGGCCACCGGAAGCTTCACCTTCGCCAACTGGGACGAGACCCCGGTCGCCGGGACGGACGAGGCCTCCAAGCTGGCCCGCGCCACCGTCACCAACACCTTCACCGGCGCCATCGAGGCAGCCGGGACCACGTGCGAGTACTCCATCGCGTACGTGACCGGGAAGACCGGCGTCTTCGCCGGTCACCAGCTGTTCAGCGGATCCGTGGACGGTCGCGAGGGGACGTTCGCCGTCGAGGAGCGGGGCACCTTCGGCGAGGACGGCACGGTCCACTGCGCCTTCGAGGTGGTACCGGGCTCGGGGACCGGCGCTCTGGCCGGGCTGAGCGGGACGGGCGGCTACACCGCGCGACACGGCGAGCCGTCCGTCCCGTACACCTTCAGCTACGACCTGAGCTGATCGGGCAGATCAGCCGAGGTTCGGCACAGTCCAGTCGATGGGCTGGTGCCCCTGCGCCGCCACCGCTTCGTTGATCTGCGTGAACGGCCGGGACCCGAAGAACTTCTTCGCCGAGAGCGGCGAAGGGTGCGCGCCCTTCACCACCACGTGCCGCTCCTCATCGATCAGCGGAAGCTTCTTCTGGGCGTAATTGCCCCAGAGCACGAAGACCGCCGGGTCGGGCCTCGAGGCCACGGCGCGGATCACCGCGTCCGTGAACGTCTCCCACCCCTTGCCCTTGTGGGAGTTCGCCTCGCCGGCCCGGACCGTCAGTACGGCGTTGAGCAGCAGGACACCCTGCTCGGCCCACGGCATCAGATAGCCGTTGTCCGGGATCGGGGTGCCCAGCTCCGCGTTCATCTCCTTGTAGATGTTCCGCAGGGACGGAGGCACCTTGACACCCGGCCGCACCGAGAAGCACAGCCCGTGCCCCTGCCCTTCGCCGTGGTACGGGTCCTGGCCGAGGACCAGGACCTTCACCCGGTCGTACGGTGTGGCGTCCAGGGCGGCGAAGACCTCCTCGCGCGGCGGGTAGACCGGCCCGTTCGCCCGCTCCTTCTCGACGAATTCGGTGAGCTGCTGGAAATAGGGCTTCTGCAGCTCGTCTCCGAGGACGCCGCGCCAGGACTCGGGCAGCATGTCGGTGTCGGTCACGTCAACAACCTCCGGTAAACGATCAGTTCTTCATCAAAGAACCTACCCGCGGCCACTGACAACGGTTCCTACCAGCTGGTCTTCTTGTGCAGCTGCCACACCTGCATGATCGTCTGCGGGTCCAGCGCGCGTTCGGCGCCCGCGATCTCGTCGGAGGCGGCGACGTACAGCTTGCCCTGCCACAGCGGCAGCAGACGAACGTCCTCCAGCAGGATCTCCTGGGCGCGCCCGAACTGGTCACCCACCGCGGCCCGGTCGCTCTCCTGCCGCGTCTTCGGCAGCAGGCTGGCCGTGATCTCCGGGGTGTCGTACGGCGTACCGACGGCGTTGTTCTCACCGACGAAGGGGGCGACGAAGTTGTCCGGGTCCGGGAAGTCCGGGGACCAGCCGCGGCCAAACACCGGGTACTCGCCCTTCTGGTATCCCTTGGCGAACTCGTTCCACGGGCGGTGCTTCAGCGTGATCTTGAACAGCCCGGACGCGTCCAGCTGCCGCTTCAGCTCGGCGAACTCCAGCGCGGTGGCCGATCCGTACCGGTCCGAGGTGTACCAGAAGGTCAGCGGGACCGGCTCGGTGATGCCCGCCTCGGCGAGAATGTTCCGCGCCTTCGGCACACTGGGCTCACCGTAGGTGTCGAAGAAGCTGGTCGCGTGACCGGCGACGCCGCTCGGGATCATCGAGTACAGGGGCTCGGCGGTGCCCTTGTAGACCTTGTCCACGAGGGCGCCCCGGTCGACCACCTGGGCGATGGCCCGGCGGACGGCGGGCTTGCGCGCGGAGGGGTCCCTCGGGTTGAACACCAGGTAGCGGATCTCGGCGCCGACCGCCTCGACGACCTGGAGTTCCTTCTCCTTGGGCTGGCCCTCCAGATCGATGACCTGCTCCGCGGTCAGACCGCGGAACGTCGCGTCGATCTCCTTCTTCTTCAGCGCGTCCACCATCACGGCGGAGTCTTTGTAGTAGTGGATGGTGACGGCTTCGTTCTTGAGATCGGCGAACCCCTCGTACTTCGGGTTCTTCACGAGCTCGGCCATCTTCTCCGGCTGGTACGACGCGAGGTTGTACGGGCCCGAACCGGTCAGCTGGTTGCCCGTGCGGAGCTTGTCCTTCGGGTAGTCCGCGGGGCTCACCATCGACATCGCGGGCGTCGCGAGCACGAACGGGAAGGTGGCGTCCGGCTTGTTCAGCCGGAAGGTGATCTTCCGGTTGCCGCTCGTCTCCACCTTGTCCAGGCTGGAGAGAAGCCCGCTCGGGCCACCCTTCTCGCCGATCGCGACAATCCGGTCGATCGAGTACTTCGCCGCCTTGGCGTCCAGCGCCGTTCCGTCGGAGAAGGTGAGGCCCTCGCGGAGCGTGCAGGTGTACACCTGGTTCGAGCTGTCCGTGAAGGAGCACTTCTCGGCGGCGTCGGGCTCAGGTGTGGTGCTCCCTGTGGGGTAGCTCACCAACGTCTGGAAGACGTTTCTGTACAGCTCCCAGGAACCGTCCCATGCGCCGGCCGGGTCGAGTGTGCTGGGCGTGCTCGTGGTACCGACAGCGAGCTTCTGCTCCGTGTCGGACTGATCACTGGACAGCATCCCGCAGCCGGTCGTCAGCAGGGATATGGACACAAGGGCTGCAGCGGACTGCAGACATCTGGTCCGGTTGAACACGTGCACGCTCCTCGATCAGCCATGGGTCGGCAGACCATACCGCAGCGCCCTGCCGACTCAACGGGCAGACCCGGCAGGGCGCTTGGGCGTAATCCAGCATATCCAGAGTAAAAATGGAGTAAAACGACTCAGTGGACGCCGGCGTTCAGGAAGATACCGCCGTCCACGACGAGTGTCTGCCCCGTGATCCAGTCCGACTGGTCCGAGGTGAGGAAGGCGGCCGCTCCCCCGATGTCCTCGGGAACGCCGAGCCGTCCCAGCGGGTACGCCGCGGCGGCCTCCGCCTCGCGGCCGTCGTAGAGCGCCTGGGCGAACTTGGTCTTCACCACGGCGGGCGCGATCGCGTTGACCCGTACGCCCGGCGCGAACTCGTGCGCCAGCTGGAGGGTCAGGTTGACCATCGCGGCCTTGCTCATGCCGTACGCGCCGATGAAGGGCGAGGCGGAGATGCCGGCGACGGAGGCGATATTGACGATCGCCCCACCGTTCTCCTTCTGCCACGCCTTCCAGGTCTGCTGCGCGAACCCGAGAGCGGAGATCACGTTGGTCTCGTACGTCTTGCGGGCGACACCCAGGTCCAGCTCCGCGATCGGCCCGAAGACCGGGTTCGTGCCGGCGTTGTTGATCAGGAAGTCGACCCGTCCGAACGCTTCCATGGTGCGCTCGACGGCGATGCCCTGGTGCGCCTCGTCGTGGGCCTTGCCCGGGACGCCGATCACCCGGTCCGCGCCGAGCTTCTCCACGGCCTCCTTGAGGGCGTCCTCATTGCGCCCGGTGATGCACACCCGGTCGCCGCGGGCGACGAGCGCCTCGGCGACGCCGTAACCGATTCCGCGGCTCGCGCCCGTGATGAGCGCGACCTTCCCGCTGTCCCGTACCTCTGCCTCAGCAGCCATGTTTTTCAGTCCCTCGTCAGTTGAGCGGGCCGCCGGCGACGTACATGACCTGGCCGGAGACAAAACCGGCGTCCTCGCCCGTGAAGAAGGCGATGGCGTTGGCGATGTCGTCCGGCGTGCCGACGCGCTGCACCGGGATCTGGGTGGCGGCGGCGGCCTGGAACTCCTCGAAGCCCATGCCCACGCGCGCGGCGGTCTGCGCGGTCATCTCGGTGACGATGAAGCCGGGCGCGACGGCGTTGGCCGTGATGCCGAACTTGCCGAGCTCCTTGGCGAGGGTCTTGGTGAAGCCCTGCAGACCGGCCTTGACGGCGGAGTAGTTCGCCTGGCCGCGGTTGCCGAGCGCCGAGCTGCTGGAGAGGCTGACGATACGGCCGAACTTGGCGTCCACCATGTGCTTCTGGCAGGCCTTGGCCATCAGGAACGCGCCCTTGAGGTGCACGTTCACGACGGTGTCCCAGTCGGACTCGCTCATCTTGAAGAGCAGGTTGTCGCGCAGGACACCCGCGTTGTTCACGAGGATCGTCGGCGCACCGAGCTCCGCGGCGACGCGCGCGACGGCGGCCTCGACCTGGGCGCTGTCGGAGACGTCACAGCCGACGGCGAGCGCCGTGCCGCCCGCCGCGGTGATCTTCTCGACGGTGTCCTTGCACGCGGCCTCGTCGAGGTCGAGTACGGCGACGGCGCGGCCCTCGGCCGCAAGACGGACCGCGGTGGCGGCGCCAATGCCGCGCGCCGCCCCGGTCACGATCGCGACACGCTGCTCGGTGGTGGACATGCTGGTTCTCCTCGCCCTTGGATGCGGCGCCCAGGTCGACCGAGAGTGAGTACCCGATCACTGAGCAACCGCTTAGTAGCTTCAGCAGACGTGACGCTAGAAGCCATGGCACGCGGTGTCAACGGCCCGAGGAACGACCTGGGCGATCCGTCGCGCGGATCACCGCACCAGCAGGTCGAGCAGACGCTCGACCTCCGCCTCCGGATCCGCCGTGAGGCCCGTGTGTACAGGACCCGGCTGTACGACGGTGCTGCGCGGCGCGATGAGCCAGCGGAAGCGCCGGCCCGCGTCGTCGCCCGCCGCCTGCCCCGCCGCCTCCCCGCCGCCGCAGACGCCCTCCACAGCGCGCAGGGCGGCCCGTACGCCTGCCACGTCGGCGTCGGGGTCGAGCGCCCTCAGCTTGGCCTCGTCGAGGTGGGTCCTGGCGGCGACGAAGGACTTGGCGCGGCAGTAGACGAGCACACCCGCGTTGAACATTTCGCCGCGCTCCACGCGCGGCACCACGCGCACCAGCGCGTACTCGAAGACATCCCGCTTGGTGTTCACTGCGCGCCGTCCTTCTTGTCCTGCTTGGTCGGGTGCGGCCACGGCTTCAGGTGATCCGTCAGCCATCCCGGGGCCTGCGACGGCTTGCCCTTGGCCGGGGGGCTCAGCGTGATCCGGTCGTGGATCGTGGCGGCGCGCGGCAGCAGGGCGTCGACGTAGGCGCGGCGCAGCGCGTCGGTGCTCCCGAAGCCGGGCTCGTCGACCAGCCACTCGACGGGGACCTCGGCGGCGACCTCGGTCAGCAACTCCTCGGTGACCAGCGGCGCCAGCTCGGCGGCCGCGGCCGCGATGTCGGGGCCGAAGGGCGCGAGCACGTGGTCCGAGGCGTTGTACGGCTTCGCGGACGCGCTCTGGGCGGTCGGCCAGTTGTGGTGCCAGATCATGGTGGCGCCGTGGTCGATGAGCCACAGATCGCCGTGCCAGACAAGCATGTTGGGGTTGCGCCAGGAGCGGTCGACGTTGTTGATCAGCGCGTCGAACCACACCACCCGGCCCGCCTCGGCCGGGTCCACCTCGTACGCGAGGGGGTCGAACCCGATCGATCCGGGGAGGTAGTCCATCCCGAGGTTCAGTCCGCCGCTCGCCTTGAGCAGTTCCTGGACCTCCTGATCCGGCTCGGCCAGGCCGATCACCGGGTCGAGTTGGATGGTGACGAGTTCGGGGACGCGCAGTCCGAGCCTGCGGGCCAGTTCTCCGCAGATGATCTCGGCGACCAGGGTCTTGCGGCCCTGTCCGGCGCCGGTGAATTTCATGACGTACGTACCGAGATCGTCGGCCTCGACGATCCCCGGGAGCGAGCCGCCCTCACGCAAAGGCGTGACGTAACGGGTCGCTGTGACTTCGGAGAGCATTTCCCCAGATTACTGCCGTACCGGCGCGGTTCTCGATCACATATTCGCGCCCCTAGGGTGCCCGCATGGACGCCCAGGGTTTTCCTCGCCAGTTCGCCCGTACGCGCCGCTTCTCACTCGGGATCCCCCGGCGGTTCACTGTCTCGCCCGACGGCCAACGGGTCCTGTTCGTACGGTCGGACGCGGGCGACGACCCCGTCAGCAGGCTCTGGTTGTACGAGGACGGGAGCGAGCGGATACTCGCCGGGCCCGAGGGCGCCGGCGACGTTCCCGAGGCCGAGCGGATCCGCCGGGAGCGGGCCCGCGAGACGTCCCAGGGGGTGGTGGCGTACGCGACCGACCTGGACGCCCTCGTGGTGGCGTACGCCCTCGGAGGCGAGCTCTGGACCGTACGGACGGACGGGGACGGGAGCGAAGCCACCCCACGCCGTATCCCGACGGCGGGCCCGGTGGTCGACCCGCGGCCGTCCCCCGACGGAACGCTCGTCGCGTACGTCACCGGCGGCGCCCTGCGCACCGTGCGAACCGACGGCACCGGGGACCGGCCGCTCGCCGTTCCCGAGAACGCCGACGTGACGTACGGACTCGCGGACCATGTGGCGGCGGAATCGCTCGACCGGATGCGCGGCTACTGGTGGTCACCGGGCAGCGAGGCCCTGCTCGTCGCGCGCGTGGATACGTCGATGGTGCAGCGCTGGTACATCGGCGATCCGGCGTATCCCGGGAACGCACCGCGGTCGTTCCCGTATCCGGCCGCCGGAACAGCCAACGCCCAAACTACGATGCACGTCGTACGAGTTGACGGCGAGCGGGTAGCGGTACGGATGCCTGTCGAGGCCGACGCGGAACTCCACGCGCAGGACCGGTGGACGGACGGGGCCTTCGAATATCTCGTCACGGCCTGGTGGGACTCCATGGGACCGGCCATGAACGTTCAGACGAGGGACCAGCGCACGGCGTACCTGATGGGCATCGACCCCGTAACGGGGGAAACCTCGCTGCTGCACCGCCAGCGCGACGCGGCATGGCTGGAGTTCGTTCCCGGAGCGCCCACACGCACGTCCACCGGTTCACCCGTCCTTGCGTTCGTACCGCCGGGCAGTGACGTCCGCGGCCTGAGGGCGGCCCGGCACGGAGCCGTCGCACCGCCCGGACTGAATGTTCGCGAAGTGCTGTGCACCCTGGGCGAGCGCGTCCTGTTCACCGCGAGCGACGAGCCGACGGAGGTCCATGTCTGGTCGTACGAACCGGACTCGGGTTTCGTCCGGCTGAGCGAGGGTCCCGGTGTCCACACGGCCGCCGCCGGCGGCGACACGGTCGTACTCGACAGCATGACGCCCGACGGGCACACCGTGACCGTGCTGCGCGACGGCAAGTCCGCCGGGCACATCGCCGTACGCGCCGAGGAACCGCTCGTCACGCCACGGCCGGTCCGCCTCTCCCTCGGCGAGCGCGAGCTGCGCAGCCTGCTCTTCCTCCCGTCGTGGCACGAGCCGGGGACGGGCAGCCTCCCGGTCCTGCTCAGCCCGTACGCCGGTCCCGGGATCCAACTGGTGGTGAAGGCCCGGGCATGGTGGACGGCAGTGGGTCAGTGGTGGGCGGAGCAGGGTTTCGCCGTACTGATGACGGACGGGCGCGGTACGCCCGGGCGCGGCGTGGAGTGGGAGAAGAGCATCCACGGCGATCAGCTGACGCCCGTACTCGAAGACCAGGTCGACGCGCTGCACGCGGCGGCCGCGTACTGCGCCGACCTGGACCTGGGGCGGGTCGCGATCCGTGGCTGGTCCTTCGGCGGCTATCTGGCGGCCGCCGCCGTACTGCACCGCCCCGACGTCTTCCACGCCGCTGTCGCGGGCGCGGCGCCCACCGATCTGCGGCTCTACGACACGCACTGGAAGGAGCGCTACCTCGGCCACCCCGACGCACTTCCGGAGAACTACGAGCGCTGCTCACTCGTCGAGCACGCCCACAAGCTGACCCGGCCGCTGATGCTGGTCCACGGCATGGCGGACGACAACGTGCTGCCGGCCCACATGCTGCGCTTCTCGGCGGCGCTGCTCGCGGCCGGGCGGCCGCACAGCGTCCTGCCGCTCCCGGGAGCGAGTCACCTCGTTACCAAGGAAGGTGTGGCGGACACCCTGTTGCTGCTGGAACTCGACTTCCTGAAGAAATCGCTCGGGTGCTGAACACCGGGGTCCGCTCCCGCGTACAACATCACGTAGCCAGTCGTCGAAGAGGAGTGCCGCATGACGGGATCTCAGGAGACAGGGCGGCTGTTCGGCCGCCGTACGGTCGTCGCCGCGGTGGGTGCGGCCGGGGTCGCCGCCGCGCTGACGGCCTGCGGTGGATCGGACAGTGACAGCCCGGCCGGTACCGCTGCCGAGAAGCCCGCGGGCGGCGGGGGCGAGGCGGGCGGCAGCGGTGGTGGCGGCGCCGGCGCGGGCGCGGTTCTGGCCAAGACGGCCGACATCCCGGAGGGCGGCGGCAAGGTCTTCGCCGACAAGGGGCTGGTCGTCACCCAGCCCACGGCGGGGCAGTTCAAGGCGTTCTCGTCGAAGTGCACCCACCAGGGCTGCGCGGTCAAGGACGTCGCGAACGGGATGATCAACTGCCCCTGCCACGGGAGCATGTTCGACGCGACGGACGGCAGCGTGAAGGGCGGCCCGGCGAAAGCGCCGCTTCCGGCCGCCGCCATCAAGGTCGAGGGCGACTCGATCACCCTCGCCTGACCCGCCGCGGGCGCTTCCAGCAGGTGAGCACCGCGTCGGTCGTGGTGATCGTGGCGACGAGCGCGAGCGTATTGCGGATCATCGCGGGGGTGTAGTCCGAAGGCACTCCCGCGATGGCGTCCGACGGCACCACGACCGTGTGGCCGAGGTTGACCGCGTCGAAGACGGCGTTGGGAATCGCCACATTGGCCGAGACCCCCGTGACGAGCAGGGTGCGGCAGCCGAGGTTGCGCAGCAGTGCGGGAACGTCCGTTCCCGAGAGCGGCGAGAGGCCGTGCAGCCGCCGTACGACGAGGTCCTCGTCCGCGACTTCGATCGGTTCCGCGACGCGCACCGCGGTCGTTCCCGTGAGCTGCTGTACGGGCAGCCGTGCGGCGGCGCGGAACAGCCGTGCGTTGTGGCCGGCGCCGCGCCCGTCGGGACGCCGCTGCGCCACCGCGTGCAGCACCTGCACCCCGGCGTCGTGCGCTCCGGCGACCAGCCGCGCGACGCGTACCAGGGCCCCCGAGGAACGGGCTTCTTCGGCGAGTTCGGGAAGGGCGCTGTCCGGACCGACGACACCCTGCTGGCATTCCACGGTGAGCAGCACGGTGGTCGCCGGATCGAGCTGCTCCACGAGCTGTTCGTACGACGGCAAGGCTCCTCCTCGGGTCTGAGCGCGCGAGGTTAACGGCCATTGCGCGATGAGGGAAGAGACCCCATGATTTCTGACACCAAGTCAGAAACCGCGAAGCCATGAAGCCATGAAGCCATGGAGGGGACGGACGCCCATGACCGCCATTCAGCGCAGAGGCCGCCGCATCATGATGACGGACGCCGAGCGGGACGCCTTCCTCACCGAGCAGCGCACCTGCCGGGTGGCGACGGTCTCGGCGGACGGCACCCCGCACGTCGGCGCCCTGTGGTTCGTCTGGGACGGCACTTCGCTGTGGCTGTACTCGATCACGCGCAGCCGCCGCTGGGCGCAGCTGCGCAAGGACGCCCGGCTCGCCGTCGTGGTCGACGACGGCGTGGAGTACGGCGAGCTGCGCGGCATCGAGCTCTCCGGCACCGCCGTCTTCGTGGGCGAGGCGCCGCGCACGGGCGAGCCGTGCCCCGAACTCGACGTACCGGAGCGGCTGTTCCCCCCGAAGTACTTCGGCATGACGCAGATGCCGCACGACGGCCGGCACGCCTGGCTGCGGCTGACACCCGACGCGGTGACGTCCTGGGACTTCCGCAAGCTCGGCGGTTCCTGAGCCCGGGGCCCGAGCCCCCGCCGACGCCACCCGGGCCGGCCTTCAGCTGACAACCGCCGCGCCGGCCGCGCACAGCGCGTCGACCGCCGCACGGATGGAAGGTCGTCGGTCCGCGTCGGCGCGCCAGACGGCGTACACGTGCCGCCGCATCGCATGCCGCACCGGTACGACGCGGACCCGCTCCGGCACAGGACCGCGCCCCAGTCGCGGCGCCACGCACACCCCGAGCCCCTCGGCGATCAGCGCGAGCTGGGTGGCGTGCTCCTCGGCGACATGCGCGATCCGGGGCTCGACCCCCTTGCCGCGCAGCGTGAACATCAGCCACTCGTGACAGAACTCCCCCTCCGCCCAGGTGACCCAGTCGTCGTCGGCGAACTCCTCCAGATCCACGGTGGTGCGGCCCGCGAGCGGATGATCGACATGCATGGCGACATCGGCGGGGTCGTGGAGCAGTTCCTGCTTCGCGAGCCCGTCGGGCATGGAGAGCGGCCTGTTGTACCAGTCGAGTACGACGGCGAGATCGAAGTCGCCCCGCACGACCCCGCGTACCGAATCGGCGGGCTCCAGCTCCCGCATCTGCACCCGCAGTTGCGGATGCTCGCGCCGAAGTGCGGCAAGGGCCGACGGCAGCAGGCCGCGCGCGGCCGTGGGGAAGGCGGCGACAGTGAGGTCACCGACGGCCCGCCCGCTCTGTGCCTCGATGTCGGACTGCGCGAGCTCGACCTGGGAGAGGATGCGCGCGGCGTGGTCGGCGAGCAGCCGCCCGGCGTCGGTGAGGCGGACGCCGCGGCCGTTCTTGGCGAGCAGGGGCTGGCCGACCTCGCGCTCCAGCTTGGCCATCTGCTGCGAAACGGCGGAGGTCGTCACATGCAGTCCCTCGGCCGCGCCGCTGACCGAGCCGTGCCGGGCGAGGGCGTCGAGCGTACGCAGGCGCTCCAAATTCAACATGTAAGCGATGCTAAGCGATCCGCTCCATGAAATCTCGCTTGTGCTACGAAGTTGAGCGGGCCAGGGTTACCACCATGAGCTCGACGTCCACACCCCGCGCCGTACTGCCCGCCCCCGCCCCCGGCGCTGTCGCCGACGCCCTTCCCTCGCCCGTCCGCCACCCGGCCCTGGACTGGCGCATCCGGTTCGCGGTGCTCGCGCTCATCTGGGGCTTCAGCTTCCTGTTCATCAAGGTCGGCACGCAGGCGTACGCGCCCTTCCAAGTGACCCTCGGGCGACTGCTCTTCGGTACGGCCGTCCTCGCCGCCGCGATGGCGGTGAAGCGGGTGGGGCTGCCGCGCGGCGCCCGCACCTGGGGCCATCTCGCCGTCGCCGCGTTCTTCCTCAACGCCCTGCCGTTCTCGCTCTTCGCGTACTCCGAGCTGACGATCCCCTCGACGCTCGCCGGCATCTGCAACGCCACCTCGCCGCTGTGGGGCATGGCGCTCTCGGTGGTCGCCTTCTCCGAGGACCGCCCGACCCGCCGCCGCGTCGCGGGACTCGGCATCGGCTTCATCGGCGTACTGACCGTGCTGGGCGCGTGGCAGGGCTTCTCGGGCCTGGACTTCGGCGGTACGGCGATGGCGCTGCTGGCCTCCCTCAGCTACCCGATCGGCTGGATCTACCTGCGCCGTACGCTCGCGGGCAGCGGCAACTCCGCCCTGTCCATGACGGGCGCGCAGCTTCTCCTGGGTACGGTCCAACTCGCCTTGGTGACCCCGTTGTTCACCACCATGCCGACCTCGTTCCCGGTCGTGCCGCTGCTCGCGGTGGTGGCGCTCGGCGCACTCGGCACCGGCTTGGCCATGCTCCTCCAGTACGGCCTGGTGGCGGAGATCGGCCCCACGACGGCGCAGATGGTCACGTACTTCATCCCGGTCATCGCCACAGTCGCGGGCGTGACCCTGCTGGATGAACATCTGAGCTGGAACACCCCGGTGGGCGCCCTCGTAGTCCTGGCGGGGGCGGCCCTGACCCAGAGCCGCCCCCGAGGCGGCAACTGAAGCGCGCGGACGGGCGTCCGGGGCACCCTGGCAGGCCTGACCGATCCCGGCCGCGCCCCGCATCCCGCCCGTCCGGCGCATAAGGACCGGGGCCCGGGGCAGCGCCACCAGCCCGCGTGGCCCTCACCCATGGCGTCGCCCACCCGGCGCCGGCCCCGCCGCCGAAGCGACAGCGTCGGCGACCGACCCGACCTCGGCCGGGGCAATCGCCGAAACGGTCACCCGCACACCCGGCCCCGCCGCCATCCGATACCGCGCACCCGGCGCGACCGCCCACCCCGAGTGCAGCAGCCGCGCCACCACCCCCGTCTCGTCCGCCACCGGCACCCACACATTCAGCCCACTGCGCCCGTGCGCCTCCACCCCCCGCTCCGCCAGCGCCCGCACCAGTGCGTCGCGCCGCTCGCCATACGCACGCGAGACGGCCCGTACATCCACGGCCCCCGCCTCCCACAGATCGACAACCGCCCGCTGCAACAGCCGGCTGACCCACCCCGGCCCGAGCCGCTGCCGCCCCGCCACCCGGTCCACCGTGACCGGGTCGCCGGTCATCATGGCGAGCCGGAGATCCGGCCCGTACGCCTTCGCGACGGACCGTACGAACACCCAGTGGTCCGTCACGCCCGCGAGCGGATGCACCGGAAGATCCACAATGGCGTGCCCGTGATCGTCCTCAATCAGCAGCACTCCCGGATACGCCGCCAGAACCCGGCGCAGTTCCTCCGCCCGTGCGGCGCTCACCACCGCACCGGTCGGGTTCTGCGCCCGGTCGGTGACCACGAGCGCCCGCGCCCCGCCACGAAGCGCCCGCTCGACCTCACCCGGCAGCGGCCCGTCGTCGTCGAGCGCGACGGGTACGGCGCTCAGCCCGAGCGCGGGAATCAGATCGAGCAGGCTGCTCCACCCCGGATCCTCGACCGCGACCGCGTCGCCCGGCTTCAGGTGCGCGGCCAGTACGCGCTCGATCGCGTCGAGCGATCCCGAGGTGACGGCGACAGGACCGCCCGGCACCCCGTCCGCGTCGAACGCGGCCCGCGTGAGGCGCGCGAAGTCCCCGTCCACGGCCTCCTGTCCGTACAACCCCGGCCGCCGCGCGTTGTGCCGTACCGCGGCCGCGAACGCGTCATGCAGCGGCGGCAGCAGCGCCGGATCAGGATTGCCCTCGCTCAAGTCACGCACACCGGGCGGTACGTCGACCCTGATCAACTCCCGCGCCGTACTGGCCGGCCGCGGACGCACCCGGCTGCCCCGGCGCCCCGAGGTCTCGATCACCCCTCGTTCCCGCAGGGTGCGGTACGCGGCCGCGACGGTATTCGGATTGACCCCCAGCTCCCCCGCCAACTCCCTCATTGGTGGCAGCAGTTGCCCGGGCTCCAGCTCCCCGGAACCGACCGCACGCTCCACACTCGCGGCGATCTCAGATGCACGCCGCCCACTGATCCGATAGTCTCCTAGCACAAAGACCATTATGCACTAATACAATGGAGATTCCAATGACGGAGCCCACCTCCTACGCGCCTTCCGAGCGCACGGTCCCCACCCGTTCCCGGGAACGCGCGTCGTACGACCGCGAGCAGGTGCACGCGATCCTCGACGAGGGTTACGTCTGCCATCTGGGCTTCGTCCGCGACGGCGCTCCCGTGGTCCTGCCGACCCTCTACGGCCGCGTCGGTGAGCGCCTCTACGTGCACGGCTCCACAGGTTCGCGCCCCCTGCGCATGGCCGGCCAGGCCGACCCCGGCCTCGCGGTCTGCCTGACGGTCACGCACGTCGACGGGCTCGTCCTGGCCCGCTCCGCCTTCCACCACTCCATCAACTACCGCTCCGTGGTGGTCCACGGCATCGCGCACGAGGTCATCGACGAGGCGGAGCGCCGCACCGCCCTCGACGCACTGGTCGACCACGTGGTCCCCGGCCGCTCCTACGACTCGCGCCCGGCCAACACCAAGGAGCTCGCGGCGACCGCCGTGATCCGCCTGGACCTGGAGGAGGTCTCCGCGAAGGTACGCACCGGCGGCCCCAACGACGAGCCCGAGGACGCCTCGCTCCCGCACTGGACGGGCGTGGTCCCTCTGACGCGCGGTTACGGCGCCCCGATCCCGGCAGCGGACCTGGACCCGGCCATCACGCTCCCCGACTACCTCACCACCCTCTGAGCAGGCCGACCGTACTCATCCTCGCCGTCCACGACTTCGGGCAGCCGGCGGTGAACGGACTCCCGGGCGACCCCCCGTCCACGGCCCACCTCGTGGACGACCCGTCGGAATAGGCAGACCTGCTGAAACCGCCAGGTGGCCCACTTCCAGCCGGAGGGCGGTTCGGCCCCCGCCGCTGTCGGCGAAGCACCGTACGGCCGCATTCCGTCCGGCATCCGCGGCCTGCGCCTGAGGGCCGGGGCGGGAAGGGGCGGGGTGAGGAGAAAACCGCCCCACCCCGCCCCCGCCCCGCTACGCGAGAACCACCTGTGCCCTACGCCCCAGCGCCGCCGTCCGCGCCTCCGCGACCGCGAGCCCCGCCACCGCCGCGAGCAGCAACAACGTCCCTACCACGGTGGCCACCGCCAGCCGCTCACCCAGGAGGACAACCGCGATGACGGCGGCGCTCACCGGTTCGAGCAACGTAATCACCGACACGGTCGCGGACCGGACGACCGCCGCCCCGGCGAAGTAAAGGGCGTACGCAAGCGCCGTCGGCACCGTGGCCATGTACACCAGCAGCCACACCACCCGCTCCGGATCGGCGGTGTGCGGCAGCAGCCCCTCGGCAGCCGCGAACGGCAGCAGGCACAGCGAGCAGATGGCAAACGCCCACGCGGTCGTATGGAACGGATCGGCGCCGCCCCCGTCCCGCCCGAGCCGCCGCGTCAGCAGGGTCATCGCCGCGTACCCGCCCGCTGACAGCAGCGCGAAGAAGACGCCGACGGGTCGCACCGACGCGTCCCCGCTGCCCAGCACCATCACGGCGAGCCCGACGACCGCACCGACCACGGTGAGCACCCCGGCGCGGCCCAGCCGCTCCCCCATGGTCAGCCGCGCGCCCAGCGCGATCAGCACCGGCCCCGCGCCCATGGTGACGACGGTCCCGACGGCGAGCCCGGTGGCCTGCACGGCCGCGAAGTACGCGCTCTGGAAGACCGTGAGCCCCAGGCCGGTGACAAGAACGCGCATCAGCCGCCGCCTACCCGGCTCGACGGGCGCGGCAACCGCCGCGACCACCCGGCGCCGGTGCACCGCACGCGCGGCCACGAGCAGCACCAGCCCACCGGCGCAACGCCAGAAGGACAGGGCCAGCGGCCCGAGATCGCTGGCCAGGAAGGTGAGAGAGGCGACCGCTCCCGCGGTGCCCCAGGCCGTTCCGGCGACGATGAGATAAATCAGGCCACGCCCAACGGGCAGGCCTGAGGAAGGACAGGAAGATTTCGACACGTGACTTCTCCGCGTGAAGACGGGACAGGTGGTCGCTCGACTCCGCACGCGGGCAGCGACGAACCGCTCGGGGACTGCCCGAGCCCGGTCTTCGTCTTCGGCAATGCCGCCCGCGTTACGCGGCGGGAGGCGGAAGCACAGTCATACGCATGATCGTCACCCTACGGCGCGGTCCGCCCGGCGGACAACTCCGTTTCCGCGTCCGCGTCCGCACCCACACCCACGCCCGTACCCACACCCACGCCCGTACCCACGCCGCTCGCCGACCCACCAGCGACCGGCCCGCCCGGAGCCTTCGGCGCCGACGACTGTGCGATGAAGGCACCGACGAGCACCACGGCCCCGCCGATGATCTGCGGCGCGGACAGGTGCTCCCGCAGCAGCACCCACGCCAGTACGGTCGCGATGACCGCCTCCAGGCAGGCCACCACACCGGCCACCTGAGGGGACAGTTTGCGCACCGACACCACACCCGTGACGTACGCGACGACAGTGGCGATCAGTACGATCCAGCCGAGCAGCAGCGCGGCCGGCACGTCAGTCCCGCCCAGCTCCGCACGCCCCGCGAGCAGCGACCAGTCCATGCCCCAGGGGCGTGCCACCACGGTCAGCACCGCGGCGCCGATGAGCAGCCCGTACGCGATGACACCGAGCGGATCGGCCGCGTCCTCGCCCGTACTGCCCTGGTCGGAGAGCACGAAGTAACCGACCTGACAGCAGGCGGCACCGAGCGCGAACAGCAGCCCGAGCGCGTCGAAACTCAGCCCGGCCCACACCTCGACCACGCAAGCCAGGCCACCGACGGCCAGCACGACGCCGACCGCGGCGGCGCGCGTCACCGGCCTGCGCTGCACGAACCGGACCCACCCGAGCACCAGCGCCGGGGCAAGGTATTCGATGAGCAGCGCGACGCCGACCGGAATCCGGGACAGCGAGGCGAAGTAGAAGGCCTGCACACCGGCGACCGCGAGCAGGCCGAAACCGGCGAGCAGGGCGGGCTTGCGCAGCAGCAGGTCGCGGTGGCGCCAGGCCACCGGCAGCATGATGAGAGCGGCGCCCGCCACCCGCAGCCACACCACGTGCAGCGGGTCGAGCCCCGCCTCGATCAGCGGCTTGGCCGCGACACCTGAACCACCGAATGCGAATGCCGATACCAGGGCAAGCCCCAGGCCGGCGCTCTTCCCCTGAGACGCGTGCATCGGGACATCATGCCAGGTGAGGTCAGGAGCGTCATCCCGGTCACGCCTGACGAGATTCTTCGAAGAGACGCCCCGCCAGCAGTTCCGCGTCCACACCGGCCCGCCGGAGCACTTCGACCGCCCGGCACTCGGCGTCCGAGGCGAGTACGGCGAGCAGGTCGAGCCCGCGGGCGCGCTGATCGCCGCGCGCCGTGGCGCGCTCCAGGGCGCCCTCCATGGCCGTGACGGCGGCGGGCGACCAGCCCGCCACACCCGCCGAGTCCCGCACCACGGGCACCGTGCCGGAATCCTCCACGGCGCCCTGCCAGCGCAGCCCGTAGCCGATGCTGCGCTGCACGAGGTAGCCGAGCACCCTGGCGACCTGCGGCGGACCGCCGTCGAACGCGGCCCTGACCTCGGGGTCGGTCTCGATCACCGAGTGCAGCAGATGCGCGGTGTCGATCTGCCGGTCACCGTCCCGCAGCGCCCGCCTGCGCGCGCCCGCGACCACCGAGGCGAGCTCGGCGGTGAGCCTGGCATCGATGTCTGCACAGTGGGGAGCGGGCTGCTGGGGAACCCGCGGCGTACGGCTTTGCACACCTCCCAGCTCACCAGTCACCGACGCCGGGAACATCCCCGCCGGGGAGCATTTGCGCATCCCACCGAAGTTGGGCAACGGCGCCCCGCTCTCCTCCTTACGGATGAGATCTGACAGTTCATCAGTATTGAATGTTCCGCCCCACCCGGCTACGTTCCGCGACACGCAGCCGAGGAAACCGACGAGAAGGGGTGGTCGCATGGCCGAAGCCAGCGCGGAGGCACACATCGGGGCACCGGCCGAGAAAATCTGGGCGCGGCTGACGGACTTCTCCTCGTACGCCGAGTGGAACGCGACCCACACCAGCTTCCCCAAGGGCGGCCCGGCGGTGCTCGAGGTCTCGGCGACGTACGAGGAGAACATGAAGCTCATGGGCTTCCCCGCCGAGGTCACCTGGACGGTCGAGGAACTGGAGCCGGCCCGGCTGCTCGCGACGAGAGGCAAGGGCCCGATGGGCGTCAACCTCGCCATGCGCTACTCGCTCACGCCCGACGGCGACGGAACCCTGGTACGCATCGAGGGGGAGTTCACCGGCGCCGCCGTCTCCCTGATGGCGGGCAAGCTCAAGGACTCGGCGGGCGCGGCCCTGAGCGAATCGCTGCGCAAGCTCGACGGCCTGGTCACCTGAGACTCCGCCGAGACTCCACTGAGGCTGCGTACGGACAACGGCGCCCCGCGGTTGCCCGCGGAGCGCCGCTTTCGGTGACGCTCTGTCCCCGCCGCCTCTGTCCCCGCCGCCTCAGTCCTCGTCGGCGAGGATCAGATAGAGCTTCTTGCGGGACTCGTTGATGACGGCGAGAGCCTTCTGCCGCTGCTCGGCGGAGCCGGTCTTCCAGACCTGGCCGAACGCCTCCATCAGCCCGAATCCGGCCTGCCGGACCTCGTTCATCGCGTCCCAGTCGACGCCGCGCCCCGCTTCCTCCCACGGAGCCTGCGGCCCCGCCCCGGCCTCGGTACGCCCCGCGTCGGTGAGCGTGAACAGTTTCTTGCCGCCCTCGCTCTCACTGACGATGAGGCCTTCGTCCTCAAGCAGCTGGAGCGTCGGGTAGACCGAGCCGGGGCTGGGCCGCCAGGCCCCGCCGCTGCGCTCGCCGATCTCCTGGATCATCTCGTAGCCGTGCATGGGCCGGTCCGCCAGCAACGCCAGGATCGACGCGCGTACGTCGCCGCGCCGCGCCCGGCCCCGCGGCCCGCCGCCCCGGCCACGTCCGCCACCGCCCCACGGCCCGCCGAACGGCGGCCCGAAGGGACCGAAGGCGGCACGCCGCCCCTCGAAGCCACCGGGACCGTGATGGCCGGGCCCGCAGTCCCCATGTCCATGTGAACGCATCGCTACGCTCCTTCCATCGTTGATCAGTCGCGATACTCCAACGATATATCGGAAGGAATCGACCGGCAAGCACTCGCCGGGCATCAAATTGCTCCGTCACTGATCCGGGAGAGCGATGGCGGCCGAGAACCAGGAAGTGCTCCAAGACCGTTACTGGTTGCAGGTCGCCTGGGAGGAGTACGGGGACTCGGTCTACTGGCAGGCCTTCGACTCGGCCACTCGCAGCGAAGTGTTCGTCCAGCAACTGCGCCCGCGCTCCCGGGCGTTACGCGCCCACCGGAAGGCCGGCTCAAGCCTGGCGGAACACTCCCGCCCGGACCCGGGTGAGGCAGATCGTCTTGCGTGACGAGTCTCAAAAAGAGACCAGCCATCCGAAATTGGCCTTGGCCTGCGGCTTTGTCCTGCCCCTACGTTCATGTCCATGCGGATTCGAATCGTCGATGCCTTCACCGACCGCCCCTTCGCCGGCAATCAGGCGGCAGTGGTACTGCTGGACTCCGGCACGTTTCCCGACGACGCCTGGCTTCAGCAGGTGGCAGCCGAGGTGAACCTCTCCGAGACCGCCTTCGCGCACCCACTCCCGGCGGGCGGCGACGCGGACTGGGCGCTGCGCTGGTTCACGCCCACCGCCGAGGTCGCCATGTGCGGCCACGCCACCCTGGCCACGGCCCACGTCCTGCACACGACGGGCGCGACTACAGGCTCTCCCACCGGCGCCGTGCGCTTCTCGGCGCTCTGCGGCATCCTCACCGCGACCGCGCAGGACAGCGGCGCCTTCACCCTCGACTTCCCGACCGCGCCGCTCACCGCTGTCCCGGTCCCCGACGGCATCGGCGAAGCCCTGGGCGCCGAGATCCTCTCGGCCCACGACACCGGTCCGTACATCGGGGACCTGCTGGTGGAGCTGGCCGACGAGCGGACCGTACGCGCGCTCACGCCCCACTTCCCCGGCCTCGTCGCCCACTCCAAGCGCGGCATCATCGCCACGGCCGCCGCCGAAGACCCCTCCCGCGGCTACGACTTCGTTTCGCGCTGCTTCTTCCCCCAGCTCGGCATCGACGAGGACCCGGTGACCGGCAGTGCGCACACGGCCCTCGCCCCGTACTGGTCGCCGCGCCTCGGCCGCGACGAGCTGACCGGGCTCCAGGCCTCCGCCCGCTCGGGACTCGTCGCCACCTCACTGCGCGGCGACCGCACCCTGCTGACCGGCGGCGCCGTCACCGTCATCGACGGCGAGCTCCTGGCCTGACAGCCCGAAGGGGGCGTACGAACCTTCCGTACGCCCCCTCCTCGCCCCACACGCCCACCGCTACAAGGTCGGCAGCCACCCCACCTTGCCCGCCAGCAGCGCGTACCCCACGAACGCCCCCACATCCAGCAGCGTGTGGGCCACGACCAGCGGCCCGACCCGCCCCCACCGCCGGTACAGCAGCACGAAGACCGCGCCCATCACCATGTTGCCGATGAAGCCGCCGATCCCCTGGTACAGGTGGTACGAGCCACGCAGCACGGAGCTCGCCCCCAGAGCGGCCATCGGCGACCACCCCAACTGGTCGAGTCTGCGCAGCAGGTACCCGACGACGATGACTTCCTCCAGTACGGAGTTCTGCATCGCGGACAGGATCAGCACAGGGAACTTCCACCACACCGGCGGCAGCGATTCCGGCACCACCGTGAGGTTGAACCCCGACTCGATGGCGACCAGGTAGAACGCGAGCCCGGCGCTGCCGATACCCGCCGCGACCAGCACCCCGCGCCCCAGGTCCGGCCACGGCCGCGTACGGTCGAATCCGACCGCGCGCAGCCCCGCTCCCTCCCGCATCAGCAGGTACGCGACCAGCGCGACGGGCACCAGCGCCGACGTGATGCCGAACAGCTGCCAGGCGAGATCCAGCCACGGCCGCCCGGGCGTGGCCGACGTATTGAGATTCGCCGCCTGGTCCTTGAGCCCGCCCGGTTTCGTGACGGCTCCGACAAACCTGATCAGGGACGACACCCCGCTCGCGCCCAGCGAGAGCGCGAGCACCACCACGACTTCGATCCGCAGGATCTGTCGTGTCACCCCCGGTCCGGGAGGAAATTCAGCCACCCGCCCCACCTCTGCCTGCACACCAGCCTCCAGTTCAGCAATCCCGCCTCATCCCCAACTCCGCCCCGCTAGGGTCTCGAATGCAGGTACGAAGATCGCGCGCGACAGGCCGGGGGGACGAGCGCCTATCCAGTAGCGGAGCCCCCTTTTTCTTTGTTCGAGATTCAAGGAGGGGCTCCACTGCCATGGGACGTCACAGCTTGCCCGACGACGAAGCGAACGACGGCACCAGGTCCGGTCCACGCACACAGCGCCGCACGGTCGCCATCGCCACCGCGCTCGTCCTGAGCGTGGCCGCGGGAACGGCGCTCGCCGTCCGCGGCGACCTGCTGTCGTTCTCCGGGTCCTGCTCGGACTCCGCCATCCGTCTGAAGGTGGTCGCCTCGCCCGATGTCGCCCCGGCCGTGCGCGCGGTCGCCGGGCACGCCCGCGACAACGAGGTCACCTCCGACGGCCGCTGCCTCGATGTGGACGTGGTCGCCCGCGACGCGTACAAGGTCGCCGACGCGGTGGGTGCCGGCCGGGCCGGCCCCGACTACCAGGTCTGGATTCCCGACTCCGATCTGTGGGTACGGCGCGCCCTGGGCTCCGGTGACGGATCGGCCGTGACCCCGGTCGGCAATATCGCCTCGTCGCCGGTCGCCCTGGCCATGGTCCCCTCAGCCGCCAAGTCGCTGGGCTGGCCCGGGAAGACGTACACCTGGGCCGAGCTGTCCGCGGCCACCACCGAGAAGGACACCCTGCGCCTCGGCGCGGCCGACCCGGCCCGCAGCGCCACCGGCCTGCTCGCGCTGACGAGCATCGGCCAGTCCGCGCACAAGGCGGACCCCGACAGCGACACCAAGGTCGCGGCCACCGCCAAGCTCCTCTCGCAGCGCGTCTCCGACAGCGACCCGCAGGTCCTGCAGACGCTGGCGCGGGACGACTCCGGTACGGAGAAGGGCAATCCCCGCCGGAACCAGGCCGTACTCCTCTCCGAGCAGGCAGCCTTCGCACACAACACCGCGGGCGGCGCACCCGGCGTGGACCTCTTCTACCCGAAGGACGGTGCTCCGCAGCTCGACTACCCGTACGCCCTCGTCAACGAGCCCGAGTTGTCCACCGACGAGAGCCGCGCGGCCATGCGCTTCATGACGCTGCTCGGCGAGCCGCACAGCCGCAAGCTCCTGGCGGACCGCGGGTTCCGTACGCCGGACAAGCCGGTGTCCGAAGGTGTCGTACGGGTCGCGGGCGGCCGCGCTCCCCAGCCGTACGCGTCGACTCCGGCCGAGCCGCTGTCCCCGGAGAGCGTCCAGGAAACGCTCGGCATGTGGACCATCACGGTTCAGAGCGCCCGGCTGACGACCGTGGTCGACGCCTCGGGCTCGATGGCCGCCCCCGTACCGGGGCGCGGCGGCCAGTCGCGCATGGACGTCACGAAGGCGTCGCTGCTCCAGGCCCTGTCGCAGTTCACCCCGGAGGACGAGATCGGCCTGTGGGACTTCGCCACGAACCTCGACGGCCCGCGCGACTACCGCAGGAAGGTGGCGACCACCCGGCTCGGCGACCCCGCGTCCGGCGGCGGCACCCACCGCGACAAGCTGTCGGCCGCCTTCTCCGCGCTGTCCCCCGTGCCGGGCGGCGCGACGGGCCTGTACGACACCACGCTGGCCGCCTACAAGGACGCCCAGGCCGGCTACGCGAGCGGCAAGTTCAACGCCGTCGTCCTCCTCACCGACGGCTCGAACCAGGACCGGTACAGCATCTCCCGCAGCGCGCTGATCGCCGAGCTCGAGCAGCTCACCGACCCGAAGCGGCCGGTCCCGGTGATCGCCATCGCCGTGGGCCCGGACGCCGACCGGGACGAGGCCGAGGCGATCGCCTCCGTCACGGGCGGCGGCGGATACCAGGTGAGCGACCCGGCCGAGATCCACGCCGTGATCCTCAAGGCCATCATGGAGGCGGGCCAGAGCGCCTGATCAGGCCCGCCCCACGGCCGCTCACGCCCGCCCCGGGAACCCCACCGGCCAGGTGTGCACCGGATCGCCCTGGTGCATCAGCTCGCTGTAGCGGCGCGTCGTGGCGGCCAGCGCGGCTTCGCGCTCCAGGCCGGCATCCAGGGCGCGGTGGTACGTGTCCACCTGCCAGGAGGCTCCATTGACGCGCCGCCTGCACCGCTGCTCGATGACACCGAGGTAGTAGTCGCGGTCCGCGGGCTCGATGCCCCAGGCGTCGAGCCCGGCCGCGGCCAGCGGCAGCAGCTCGTCCCGTACGAGCTTCACGGCCGGCACCCGCGCCGTCCCGCCGACGCGCCCCGGCTTCGGCCAGATGATCTCCGCGTCGATCCCATGGCGGCACGCGGTGTCGAAGTTCTCCTCAGCGGCCTCGAAGGGCAGCCGCGTCCACACCGGCCGCGCGTCCTCGGCGAGGGCCCGCACCAGCCCGTAGTAGAAGGCCGCGTTGGCGATCACATCCGTCACCGTCGGCCCGGCGGGCAGCACCCGGTTCTCCACCCGCAGATGCGGTACGCCGTCCGCCAGCCCGTACACCGGCCGGTTCCAGCGGTAGACCGTCCCGTTGTGCAGCACGAGCTCCTGGAGCCGCGGCACCCCGCCGTCGTCGAGCACCAGCAGCGGGTCCTCGTCGTCGCAGATCGGCAGCAGGGCCGGGAAGTAGCGAAGGTTCTCCTCGAAGAGCTCGTACGCCGACTCCACCCACCGCTCGCCGAACCACGTCCGCGGCCGTACGCCCTGGGCCTGCAGCTCCGGCGGGCGGGTGTCGGTGGCCTGCTGGAAGAGGGGCGGCCGCGACTCACGCCAGAGCTCGCGTCCGAAGAGGAACGGCGAGTTGGCACCCAGTGCGATCTGGATCCCCGAGACCGCCTGCGCCGCGTTCCACACGTCCGCGAACCGCCCGGGCGTGACCTGGAGGTGCAACTGCACGGACGTACAGGCCGCTTCGGGCGCGATGGAGCCGAAGGTGCAGGTCAGACGCTCCACACCGGAGATGTCGAGGGTGAAGTCCTCCCCCCGCGCGGTGACGATCTGATCGTTGAGCAGCTGGTAGCGGTCGACATCGGAGAGATTCGCCGAGACGAGATCATGGCGTCCGAGCGTCGGCAGAATTCCGATCATCACGATGCCCGCGCCGACCTCCGTTGCTTTCCTGTGGGCATATCCCAGGCCGGTGCGCAGTTCTTCCGCCAGTTGATCGAGAACACGGCCGCCCAGCCGGTGCGGAACAATATTTACTTCCAGATTGAACATGCCGAGTTCGGTCTGGAAATCACGGCTGGCGATCCGCTCGAGCACCTCCGCGTTCATCATCATCGGCATGCCGTCGGCCCCCGCGAGATTGAGCTCGATCTCCAGTCCCATGAGGTTCTTCGGACGGTCGAAACGCTTCTCCGCCAGCAGCCGCCCCAGCCCCTCCAGGCACTGCTGGAGTTTCTTCCGGTACCTCTGCCGGTCAGACAGATCGAACCCGCCTGCCACGACCTTCTCCCCCATCGAAGCATCCCTCCTCGAGTGGGCGGCTCACAGCATCGGGCACTCACGTCACGGTCGATGATGCCCAGGCGGGCTGATCAGTAACGCCCCACGCCCATCAATCACCGCGTACCCTCTTTGGAGAACCTCAGTGGCACATTCACTCGGCATGCGGCAGAAAGCAGATACCACCCGGTTGCCGCTGGTGAAAAGGGCCGACGAGATTCGGCCTACCGCTCGTGCGGCAACTCTCCAGGCCACGGGCCTACACCCCAGATGAATGGGTAGATTCTCCGCAGGAAAGGGTCCGGATACGGCCTTGCCCGCAATGCGGGCGACGGCTAGCAGAAACACCATGTGAACACGGCTCGTATAAACTCCGCAGACGAGGCAGAGAGTTGGCGCCCCGGCCATCGCCCCACGGCCCCCCTCTGACCCCGGAACGCAGACAGCGCCGTCCGCACCGCCCACGCACACCCACGCATCACCGTGTCTCCCAAGTGAGAGGCGACCCACCATGCCGCTGCTTGTCCCCCCGGCTCCCGCGCCCGCCCTGCGCAGCGTCCTCGCGGCACTCGGTTCCCCCACCGCCGTCCGCGAGGCCCGTCCCCCGGCCCTCCGTACGGCTGTGGGACCCCTCAGCCCCGAGTTGCCGCTCCCCGTCCACGTACTGGACGGGATCATCCCGTCAAGCAGGCCACCGCGCACCCGGCTGACCGGCTGGCGGTTCCTCATCCGCAGCGGCGACCGTACGGTGGCCGCCGCCGACACCATGCTCACCCCCGACGGCTGGGCCTTCTCCCACTTCTGCGAGGGCCCGTACATCGCCTCCAGCATGCTCGCGCTGCGCCAGGCCGAGGCGCTGACCGGGCGCTACCAGCCACGCCTGCTGTCCGTACCGGAGCTCTACATGCTCACGCTGTGGCTGCACGACGGCCCGGAAGCCGGCACCGACGCCTCCGAGACCATGCCGCTCCCGACGGACCTGCTCGTACCGCTGGCGCCCGCACCGCCGGGCATCGCCTCGCACCGCCCGCACCGGGCCGCCGATCTGCTGCCACTGCTCACCCACCGGCTCACGCCACCTGCCGCCACCGTCCCGCTCCTCAGCCAGCCCGCCTGACGACACCAGCCCGTTCCCGGGCGCCCTTCGCATCCACTGTGCCCCGTGCCCGCTCCGGCCACGGGGCACAGTGCCGCCCTCACTCGGCACCCACCCGCATCCCCCATCCGGACTAGCCCGTATCGGCCACCCCGAACCACCCGAAGAGGCCTCCCGGTTGAGCTGAACCGTCCGCACGAGTGATGCGTCATTAATCAGTAAGGAGAGCTGCCGTGAAATCCCTGCGGATCGACGCCCGTGGGGCAACACTGGGACCGGACCGACTGATACGGGGGGCGGCCATGAACACCGCATCGAGCCGCAGGACACTCACCACAACGCAGCGAAAGAACCCTTCCATGTGCCAGCACCAGCCAGCCTGCCCGACTGCCGAATCCGCCGACCGGGAGGCCGCCCTTCTTGTGGCGCACTACCCGGAGCAGGGCTGGAGCCTGCTGTGCAACGGGGTTCTCGTCTTCGAGGACACCGGTGAGCTGCTGCCGGACGGCCAGATCATCGCGCCGCACCGTCCACTTGACGTGGTCAAGGCTGCCTAGCCGGCCGGCACGCGCGACACCTGTACGCCGCTACGACGAGGGGCCGGCCCGGAGGAATCCTCCGAACCGGCCCCGACGCACATCAGTTGTCGTACTCGTCCAGCGGCGGGCACGAGCAGACGAGGTTACGGTCACCGAACGCACCGTCGATCCGGCGGACCGGCGGCCAGTACTTGTCGGCGGCCGAGACCCCGGCCGGGAAGACCGCTTCCTCACGGCTGTACGCGTGCTCCCACGCGCCGCCCAGCGCGGCCGCCGTGTGCGGCGCGTTGCACAGCGGGTTGTCGTCCGCGGGCCACTCGCCGGCTCCGACCTTCTCGATCTCCCCACGAATCGCGATCATCGTGTCGCAGAACCGGTCGATCTCGGCCAGGTCCTCGCTCTCGGTCGGCTCGATCATCAGCGTGCCGGCCACCGGGAACGACATGGTCGGCGCGTGGAAGCCGTAGTCGATGAGCCGCTTCGCGATGTCGTCCACGCTCACGCCGGTCGCCTTCGACAGCGGCCGCAGGTCGACGATGGCCTCGTGCGCCACCAGCCCGTTCGGACCGGTGTAGAGCACGGGGTAGTGCGGCTCCAGGCGCTTGGCGATGTAGTTCGCGGCGAGCACGGCGACCTGCGTAGCCCGCTTGAGCCCTTCGGCGCCCATCAGGCGGACGTACGCCCACGAGATCGGCAGAATGCCCGCGGAGCCCCAGGGAGCGGCCGAGATGGGCCCCACGCCGGTCTCAGGGCCGGCCGTCGGCTGGAGCGGGTGGTTCGGCAGGTACGGCGCCAGGTGAGCCCGTACGCCGACCGGTCCGACGCCGGGGCCGCCGCCGCCGTGCGGGATGCAGAACGTCTTGTGCAGGTTCAGGTGGGACACGTCCCCGCCGAACTTGCCCGGCTTGGCGAGCCCGACGAGCGCGTTGAGGTTGGCGCCGTCGACGTACACCTGGCCGCCGGCCTCGTGCACGGTCGCGCAGATGTCGGCGACGTGCTCCTCGAACACCCCGTGCGTGGACGGGTAGGTGATCATCAGCACCGACAGCTCGTCGCGGTACTGCTCGATCTTGGCGTGCAGATCCTCGACGTCGACCTCGCCGTCCTCGCGGGTCTTGACGACGACGACCTTCATGCCGGCCATGACGGCGCTCGCCGCGTTCGTCCCGTGCGCGGAAGACGGGATCAGGCACACCGTGCGCTGGTCGTCGCCATTGGCCCGGTGGTACGCCCGTACGGCCAGCAGGCCCGCGAGCTCGCCCTGCGAACCGGCATTCGGCTGGATCGACACCGCGTCGTACCCGGTGACCTCGGCCAGCCGCTCCTCCAGCTCGTGGATGAGCGTCAGGTACCCCTGCGCCTGCTCGACCGGCGCGAAGGGGTGGACCGCCCCGAACTCCGGCCAGGTGACCGGCTCCATCTCGGTGGTCGCGTTCAGCTTCATCGTGCAGGAGCCGAGCGGGATCATGCCGCGGTCGAGCGCGTAGTCGCGGTCGGCGAGCTTGCGCAGGTAGCGCAGCATCGCGGTCTCGGAGCGGTACTGGTGGAAGACGGGGTGCGTAAGCACCTCGTCGCTCCGCAGCAGCCCCTCGGCCAGCACGTCGCCCACCTTCGCATCGAGCGCCTCGATATCGGCGTCGACCCCGAAGGCCGCCCAGACGGCGGCGATCTGCGCCCGCCCCGTGGTCTCGTCACACGCGACGGAAACAGAATCGGCATCGACCAGCCGCAGATTGACCCCACGCTCACGGGCCGCGGCGACAACGCCGGCCGCCTTGCCCGGCACACGCGCGGTCAGCGTGTCGAAGTACGAACCGTGCACGACCTCGACTCCACCACCGCGCAGCCCCTCGGCGAGCAGCGTCGCGTACCGGTGCGTACGCCGCGCGATCATGCGCAGCCCGTCGGGCCCGTGATAGACGGCGTACATCCCCGCCATGACGGCGAGCAGCACCTGCGCCGTACAGATATTGCTGGTGGCCTTCTCCCGGCGGATGTGCTGCTCACGCGTCTGGAGCGCCAGCCGGTACGCCTTGTTCCCGTCCGCGTCGACGGAGACACCGACGAGCCGCCCGGGCAGGCTGCGCGCGAACTTCTCGCGTACGGCCATGAACCCGGCGTGCGGACCACCGAAGCCCATCGGCACACCGAAGCGCTGGGTGGTACCCACCGCGATGTCGGCGCCGAGCTCACCGGGCGAGGTGAGCAGCGTCAGCGCCAGCAGATCAGCGGCAACGGTGACGACAGCCCCCAGCGCATGCGCCTGCTCGACAACCGGCTTGAGGTCCCGGACAACGCCCGAAGCACCGGGGTACTGAAGCAGCACACCAAAGACACCACGCTCGGCGACCTCGGCCGGAATCCCTTCCGCCAGATCAGCGACAACAACCTCGACACCGGTCGGCTCCGCACGCGTCTGAATGACTGCCACGGTCTGCGGCAGCGTGTCGGAGTCGATCAGGAAGACACCTTGCTTGACCTTGCCGACGCGGCGCGAGAGCGCCATGGCCTCGGCGGTGGCGGTGCCCTCGTCAAGCAGCGAGGCACCGGAGGTAGGCAGCCCGGTCAGGTCGGCCACCATCGTCTGGAAGTTGAGCAGCGCTTCCAGCCGGCCCTGCGAAATCTCCGGCTGATAGGGCGTGTAAGCCGTGTACCAAGCCGGGTTCTCCATGACGTTGCGCAGGATCACCGGCGGTGTGAAGGTGCCGTAGTAGCCGAGCCCGATCATCGGGGCCAGCACCTGATTGCGGTCGGCGAGCGTGCGCAGCTCGGCCAGCACCTCGGCCTCGGTGCGCGCGTCGGGCAGCCCGAGCGCCTCGGCGCTCTTGATGACGTCCGGCACCGCGGCCGCGGTCAGCTCGTCGAGCGAGCCGTAACCGACCTGGGCGAGCATCTTGGCCTGAGCTTCGGCATCGGGCCCGATGTGGCGCTGCTCGAAGGGGATGCCACGCTCAAGGTGTGAAAGCGGAATGCGGTTTGCGGTCATCTGCGGAAGGCCTCCTGGTCTGACACGACCTGCGAGGGGCACCACGACACGGGTACCCGGACGGCCTCCCCCTCTGTCATCTCAACCTGAGAGCTTCACCGGAAGACCGCGCGCGTGACGTCGCTGACGTCGAGGGTCGTTCCGGCTTTCACCGTCGGTGAGGAAGGGATCCATACGGAACCCGCCCTGCTTTCCAGAGTGACCTCGTCCGTGCGGTACGGGGGCCTGAGAGATTCCGGGGAGGATTTGCTCCTTCGGCGTCTCCGGCATATTCACCGGAGACTCTCCCGCACGGGGTCAGCAGCCATTGGCCAGCCTACCAGCGAGCCCCGTCGTGGATCCCTCGAGTGGCCGAGTCCACAGATGTGCCCTTTCGTAGGCTTTACGGGGCATACGAACCAGCTGCGATCAGTTGGAGGGACCGTGCAGACCGACATCGATCCGCGCAGCCTGATCGGCCGCAAGGCATACGACCGCAATGGCACCAAGATCGGAACAGTGGACGAGGTGTACCTCGACGACGCCACGGGAGTCCCCGAATGGGCGGCGGTACGCACCGGGCTGTTCAGCCGTGACGCCTTCGTCCCTCTGGAGCCCAGCAAGGTCGTCGACGACTCCCTCCGCGTCCCCTACGACCGCGCCCTGATCCGGGACGCCCCGGACTTCGGCGTCGGCCGCCACCTCTCCCCCGAGCAGGAACTCCAGCTCTACCACCACTACGGCCTGGACATCGCCTCCCCCGCCCCCGACCGGGACTTCGGCCACCTGGCAGGCGAAGACCCCCCAAGCTGACACCACCCCACCCCAAGGCCGCCCGGGGCCCACCCCCCGAAGCCACACCCCCCGGCACCCACCCCGCCCGCCACTCCACACCAGCCCCGGCACCCACCCCATCCGGCGGTGCCCCGCCCGGGGGGCACCTGGGGTTGCAGGCTTCGACCACCGCCCCTTCCCGGAACCAGCCCGTCCGGCGCTGGAGAACCCGGCCCAAGGGCATCCCGGGCTACAGGCTTCAGCCGCCCCCCTTCCCCTATCAGCCCGTCCGGCGCTTGAGGACACGCCCGCAGGGCGTCCGGGGGCCTGGGGGCTCGCCCCCAGTTTCGGGAAGGGGCGGGGTGGGGGAAAGAAACCGGCGCACCAAAGCCCCGGGCAGGACAACTCGAGCCCCGCTAAAGACGCGGCATTTCCTCCCCCGCCCCCGGCAGGGACTCCGGCCGCGAGGCCGACGACGCTCCGTCCCCGTCCCCACCCACCCGCACCCCCACCAACGGCAGCGGCTCCGACGCCACCAGATCCGGATCGTCCACCTTGAAGGTCCGCACCCGCCCCGGCGGCGACGTCGGCTCCTCGAACCGCACCGTCACCCGCCCGACGCCACTGCCCTGCACCCACCCCGCTCCGTACTCGGCGTGCCGCACGTCCTGCCCGGCCAGCCACCGCCGCTCCGGAGGCGGCTCAGGCACCGGAACCACCGGCCCACCCGTCACCACCGCCTCCCCGCCACCACCCGCCTCCGCCTCCGCCTCCCCGCCGGCCACCGCCAAACCGGCCACCGCCGCATCGGCCGCCTGCGCGAACAGATCCTCCTGCGTGAAGTCGGCGAGCCCCGTGACTCCCACGCCCAGCAGCCGCACGCCACCCGTGGTGTCCACCGACTCCAGCAGCCGCCCCGCGGCCTCCCGCACCACCGTCGGATCGTCCGTCGGCCCACGCAGCGTCTCCGACCGCGTCAGCGTCGAGAAGTCGTACCTGCGCACCTTCAGCACCACGGTCCTCCCGGACCGCCCCGCCGCCCGCAACCGCTGCACGCACCGGTCGGACAGCCGCACCACCTCGTTCCTGACCCGGACCCGGTCGTGCAGATCGACCTCGAAGGTGTCCTCGACCGACACCGATTTCGCATCCCGCTCGGCCACTACAGGCCGTTCGTCGTGCCCGACGGCCATTCGGTACAGCGACACCCCGTGCGCCTTCCCCAGCAGCCGTACAAGCTCGTCCTCGCCCGCTTCCGCCAGGTCGGCGACGGTCGTCATCCCCGCCCGCCGAAGATGCTCGCCAGTGGCCGGCCCGACGCCGGGCAGAATGCGCACCGGCATCGGCGCCAGCAGCTCCCGCTCCGTCCCCGGCTCAATGAGCACCAGTCCGTCCGGCTTGGCCTGCTCAGACGCGATCTTCGCAAGCATCTTGGAGCCCGCCAGCCCCACAGACCCCGTGAGCCCCGTGACGGCCCTGATGTCGGCCCGCAGCAGCTCTCCCGCCCTGCGGGCCGAGGCCGAGTCGTCGGCCACCCCGCCCGCCTCCAGGTCCACGAACGCCTCGTCCAGGCTCAGCGGCTCCACCAGCGGGGAAAGCCGTCCGAGCAGTTCCAAGACCTGCTCGCTGACCGACCGGTAGAGAGCGAAGCGCGGCATCAGATAGGCCGCGTTCGGGCACAGCCGGCGCGCCTGCGCCACCGGCATCGCGGAATGCACCCCGAAGCGCCTGGCTTCGTACGACGCGGTGGCGACGACCCCGCGGGTCCCGATCCCCCCGACCACCACCGGCTTTCCGCGCAGACTCGGCTTCGCTGCCTGCTCTGCGGCGGCGAAGAAGGCATCCATGTCCAGATGCAGGATGGTCGGCGCGGATCTCACACCACCGATGCTGCCGTACGGCACTGACAATCGGGTGTCCGGCAGCGCGTCGAATCGGCGCCCGGCAGCGCGTCATAGGGACAGAAGAGGCCGAAGAGGTACCGCCCGCTCAGCCGGCCTTGTTACGGCGCCGTGCGAGCTCATCAGTGGGGTTGTGCCCGACCAGCGTCTCGCCCGTATCGACGCGCTCGCCGTGCAGCTGGGACAGCGCGCTCTCCACGTCCCGCCACACCACACCCACGGCGATCCCGAAGACGCCCTGCCCGCCCTGGAGCAGCTCGACGACCTCGTCGGGCGACGAGCACTCGTACACCGTCGCCCCGTCGCTCATGAGCGTCATCCGCTCAAGATCCTGGAATCCCCGCGCCCGCAGGTGCTGCACAGCGGCGCGAATGTTCTGCAGCGCGACACCGGTGTCCAGGAATCGTTTGACGATCTTGAGGACGACGACATCGCGGAAGCTGTAAAGACGCTGGGTGCCGGACCCGTAAGCGGGCCGCACGCTCGGCTCCACCAGCCCCGTACGCGCCCAGTAGTCGAGCTGCCGGTACGTGATCCCCGCCGCCGCACACGCGGTCGGCCCCCGGTACCCGATGCTCTCCGTGCTCGCACTGGTATCGGCCGCCGTCGTCCCGCCCATGGCCGACGTCACGCCCTGCCGCCCCACCAGAGGGTCGACCGCACTGCCGTGAAGCGGATACGGCCCGCCCGCCACCGTACCGTCGCCGCTGCTTCTCACGCCGACCTCCGTCCTTGACCTGCCCTGTCGACGGTAGGCAGTCACCCGGGGTGCGTCAACGATCGCCACACTCGGCACGCCGAGTGATAATCACCCTGAGAGTGGTTTCCCGTGCCCCACTTCGGGGAAAGGCTACTCGAATGCGCGGACAGCGCCTGGCGCACGGCGTGCGCGGCTCACTGGCTGTTGGTCCCGAAATCCTCGGGAGAGATCTGGTCGAGGAACTCGCGGAACTTCTCCACCTCATCCTCCTGTTCGTCAGGAATCGCGATCCCCGCGTCGTCCAGCACGCCGTCACTGCCGTAGATCGGCGTTCCGGTGCGCAGGGCCAGCGCTATGGCGTCCGAAGGCCTCGCACTCACCTCGACTCCGCTGGCGAAGACCAGCTCGGCGTAGAAGACCCCTTCCCGCAGGTCGGTGATGCGGACTTCGGTGAGCTCCTGGCCGACCGCTTCCAGTACATCCTTGAAGAGGTCGTGGGTCAGCGGCCTGGCAGGAGCCATCCCCTGCTGGGCGAAGGCGATCGCGGTCGCCTCCCCCGGCCCGATCCAGATGGGGAGGTACCGATCGCCTCCCACTTCACGCAGGAGCACGATCGGTTGGTTCGAGGGCATTTCTACCCGGACACCTACGACGTCGAGCTCGTTCACACAGCAACCCTAGGACGTGCCTGGCAGGTTTGGGTAGTCGGGCTCCCCCGAGCTCAGTGCAGCCGCACGCCGAGGGCTGTCTGAATGAGGGCCGAATGGAGCTTGACGGACAGCTCCGCGAGCTCCTTGGCGGTGGCCTCCGCATGGGCTCTGGTCTGCGGATTCCGGTGTCGGCGCAGCGGCGCGACCACCTGTTCGACCAGGCCGGCCTCACGATCCGCCGCCGCTTTCACGGCGCGCAAATGCCGCGGCTCCAGACCGAACCGGCCAAAATCGGCGACAAGCTTGGCCACCGTGACGACCTCGGCGTCGTAACCGCCACCCGGCAGGGGCGAGATCAAGCCGTACGACTCCCAGACATCGAGCTCCTCCTCGCCGACCTCGGCGGCCGCCAGAAGCTCGTCCCGTCCGATCCGGGCCGCGGTCGGCCTGTCGGCCCCGTGCCCGGGCGCGTCGTCGGGCGGTTCGCCCGGCCCACCGGCAACCGGAAGCCGCACCTGCTCACCGCGCTCCAGCGCGTCGAGGTGCTCACGAATGACCTTGAGCGGAAGGTAGTGATCGCGCTGCATACGCAGCACCTGGGCCAGCCGCTCGACATGGTCGGGGCTGAATTTGCGGTAGCCGGAGGGCGTCCGCTGCGGTTCGACGAGTCCCTCGGTCTCCAGAAAACGAATCTTGGAGATGGTGACCTCGGGGAACTCGTCACGCAGCAGGTTCAGCACGGTGCCAATACTCACCAGCCGGTCGCCCGCGGTGGCGGTGCCGTTTCCGGCACCGCCCGTCGGTGTTCGCTGCATGGACCTTCCCGTACGGGTCAGATGGCCCGCTGGCTCGCGTAGAAGACCAGCCGGTACTTACCGATCTGCACCTCGTCGCCGTTCGACAGCGGGACCGAGTCGATCCGCTCCCGGTTGACGTAGGTGCCATTGAGGCTGCCGACATCCGAGACGGTGAACCCGCCGTCCGCACCCCGGCGGAACTCCACGTGCCGCCGCGAGACAGTCACGTCATCGAGGAAGATGTCGCTCTGCGGGTGCCTGCCGGCCGTGGTGAGCTCGCCGTCCAGGAGGAAGCGGCTGCCCGAGTTCGGGCCGCGGCGCACCACCAGGAGCGCCGCACCGAGCGGAAGGGCGTCGACGGCCGCCTGGGCCTCCGGCGAGAGCGACGGAGCGGCGGTCTGTCCCGTCGCCTCCGCCTCGTACGCCTCGAGCCCGGAGATGGAGATCGTCGACGTCGTCTCCGAGGGACGCTCGGCGGCCACCCCGGCCCGCAGCGGTGCTCCACAGTTGGAACAGAAACGACTGGCCTCGGCATTGCGGTGCCCGCACCTCGTACAAACCGGCAAGGCCGACATGGACGGATCCTCCTGCCGCGGCTGCCCCTGAGGGGCACTTGAGGCTGACGATTCCCCGAAACCTATGCGGCCGGGACCAGCGGGGTCAACAGACGACGCGCCCGGTCCACCCGAAATGTCACCGCCCGGACCAGCGACCTCGTCCCGGAAGAGCGGGCGCTCACCACCCTGCTCGTCAGCCTCTCCACCGCGCTGAGCACGGTGGCGCGCAGTGCTGTTCGCACCGTCCTCGCGTGCACTCTTGCCGAACAACTTCCCAAACAACTTCACGGGCGATTCCCCTTGACTGAAACAGACCCGCCCGTGGGGCAGGACGAACCCTGAATGAACACACCTGCCGAACCGGACATCTTCACAACGTCCGTATCCACCAAACAGTTTCCACCACGCACCATGCCTTCGGTGCGCCGACCCCCCGCAACCTCATGCCCTTGTCCCCGTGCCCCCATGCGCCCCCGCCTCACTGCGATGACGACTGAGCGTAGTCAGGCTGCTTCGCTGGTCGCAAGGCATCCACGACGATCTTCTGGGAGCGGACAACCGTAGCGACCGCCCGCTCCTCCTCCAGGGTCTGGACAACCCCGCCAGGGATGTTGAGCGCGGGCTCCAGGTCCTCCGGCTTGCCGATCACCTCGAAGCGGTATGGCGCGGTGACCTTCCGCCCGTCCACCTCGATTCCGCTGCCGCTGTCCAAGAAGTACGTGTCCGCCACGACCCTGACGTCATTGATCTGGATCGCTTCCGCACCGGCCGCACGCAGTTCCTGGATCGCGTCCAGCAGCATGTCGGCCTCGACCGTGGAGTGCGGGTCCGTGATCGTCAACGTGATGCCGGGCCCTTGCGCCGCCACCGTGCCGGCCAGCACACCGAGCTGACGCTCCTTCTCCAGCGTCTGCTTGCGCGCCTCTTCGGCCTGGTCCGAGCTGTTCTCCAGCTCGGTCTTCTGATCGTCGAGCTTCTGCTTCTCGTCCTCGAGTCGCTGCGTACGATCGTCCAGCTCGTCGAGGATGCGCACCAGGTCCTCCTGACGCGCTCCGCGCAGCGAACTGTCGTCGCTGTTCGACCTGACCTGAATGGCGAGTCCCAGCCCCAGCACGAACAACAGCAGCGCCACGATCAGCTGCGCCCGAGTGACCCGCGGCGGCCAGAGCGCCGTGATCAGCCGCTGACGCCCCGTCGCGGGCCGCTGAGCCGGCCGCTCCTGAGCCTGCGGTGCCTCTTCGTCGCGCTGCGGGCTGTCTCGCTGCGAGTTGTCTTCTGTACTCATCTGCCTCACGCCCGGAACACGTGACGGCGAATCGCCGCCGCGTTGGAGAAGATCCGGATGCCGAACACCACGACCACGCCCGTGGACAGCTGCGCGCCGACGCCCAACTTGTCACCCAGGAACACGATCAGGGCCGCCACCACGACATTCGACAGGAACGAGACCACGAAGACCTTGTCGACAAAGATTCCGTCGAGCATGGCCCGCAGGCCACCGAAGACCGCGTCGAGCGCCGCGACGACGGCAATCGGCAGATACGGCTCGACCACCGCCGGTACCTCGGGCCGGACCAACAGTCCGACCACGACTCCCACGACGAGGCCCAGTACGGCGATCACGATGTGCCCTTCCCTGTGTTGGCCGCGTCCTGCCCGGCCCCCGCGACCAGCGGCTCTGCTGTACGTACGATCAGGCTCGGCGCGGCGGGAAGCCGGACGTCGTCCTGAACGGAAATGCTCCTGCGGATGCCGTAGCTCTCCTGCAGCACACGCAGGTACTGGCCATCGGCGCTGTCCTGGAATCTGGTACTCAGCCGCTCCCCCGGCCCCACCGCCAGCACCGTATACGGGGGCACCAGCGGCCTGTTGTCGACCAGTATGGCGTCGCCGGCGGCCCGGATCGCCGACAGGGACGTCAGCCGCTGGCCATTGATGGCCACCGCCTCCGCACCCGAGGACCACAGGCCGTTGACGACCCGCTGCATGTCCCGGTCCCGCAGCCGGCCCGTATCGGAGAAGCTGGTGCTCTCCCGCGGCCCGCCGCCACCCTCGTCGCTGTCCTTGGCATCGTCGACGACGAGCTTCACACCCGGCCCCTGCACCGCCGTGGCACCGGACAGCAGAGCCACCAGCCCGCCCTGGTCCCCACCGTGCTTCTCCAGCGCCTTGCGCTGGCGCTCTCCCACCTCGGCCCGGAGCTTGTCGACGTTCTCCTCGATCTGGTCCGCCGCCGCGGTCTCCGCCTCAACCCGGCTGATGAGCTCTTCGCGCTCCTTGGCGATCACCGGCGCCTCAATCCGCGCCTGCGCGGCACCGACGGTGACGACCAGCGCGGCAAGCACAAGGCCGGCCGCCAATCCGAGTTTCGCGCGCATCGAGCGCGGCATGCCTTCGGTGCCGTCGGCCTTCCTGCGGGCGGTCGCCTCCGCGTAACCGTCGTCGAGGCTGTGGTCCATCACATTGGTCAGCAGCGACATGGACGCGTCGGGGCGCCGAGGTGGCGGAGAGGTGCTCCGATCAGGGGACTGCTGCGACATGCCGCACATCGTCGCACGTCGCGGCAGCTACCACCGAATGGCCCCACCGGTGTGCCGGACGGCGGCGTCGCACCCCGTCCGGCACACCGGTCACACGTCAGTGACCTGCGCTGTCCACGACCGCGGACCACTCGTCGAGCAGCGCCTGGGCCGAATCGTCATCGGGCCCCTCGGCCCACAAATGAGTGACAGCCTCCGCGGGGTCGGGCAACACCATCACCCATCGCCCGTCCGCCTCAACCACCCGCACACCGTCGGTCGTGTCCACGAACCGCTCTCCGGCGGCCTCGACCACGCGGCGCATGACGAGACCCTTCACAGCCCACGGCGTGGCCAGATCACGCCGCAGCACATGGGCTCGCGGTATCCGCGCGTCGATCTGGCTCAGCGTGAGCTGCGTCCTGGCCACCAGCCCGATCAGCCGCACGAAGGCCGCCGCGCCGTCGAAGACACTGCTGAACTCCGGAATGATGAAGCCGCCGCGCCCGTCACCACCGAAGATGGTGGACTCCTCACGGCCGACCCTCGTCAGGTCGTCCGGCGAGGTGGTCGTCCACTCCACCTGCGTTCCGTGGTACGCCGCGACCTGCTCGGCGATCCTGGTAGTCGTCACCGGCAGCGCCACCCGCCCACTGCGCCGCTCAGCCGCGACAAGGTCGAGCATCACCAGCAGCGCCCGGTCGTCCTCGATGATTCGCCCACGCTCGTCGACGAGCGACAACCGCTCACCCACCGGGTCGAACCGCACCCCGAAGGCTGCCCGCGCCGAAGCGACGATCTCACCGAGCCGCACCAGACCGGAGCGGCGTGAATCGATCGTCTCGGTAGGCCTGGACTCGTCCAGCCCCGGATTGATGGTCAGCGCGTCGACCCCGAGCCGCCCGAGGAGGCTGGGCAGAACAAGGCCGGCGCTTCCGTTGGAAGCGTCGACGACAACCTTGAGCCCCGAGTCGGCGATACCCGTTACGTCGAGGTTCCGCAGCAGCGACCCGGTGTAGGAGTCGAAGACACTGGCCGGAAAGTGCAGGTCACCGATCTCACCGGGGAAGGCCCGCCGGTACTCCTGCCGCGCGAACACCCGGTCCAGCTTCCGCTGCCCGGCCTGCGACAGATCCGCGCCCCGCTCGTCGAAGAACATGATGTCGACGGAGTCCGGCACACCCGGAGTCGTCCGGATCATGATGCCGCCGGCACTGCCCCGCGCCGTCTGCTGACGTGCCACAGGCAGCGGTACGTTCTCCAGGTCGCGTACGTCGATGGCGCTCGTCTGCAGCGCCGAGATCACCGCCCGCTTCAGCGCTCGCGCACCACGCGAGTGGTCACGCGCGGTGGTGACCGTCGCACCCTTCTTGAGCGTCGTGGCATAGGCGCCCGCGAGGCGAACAGCCAGCTCCGGAGTGATCTCCACGTTCAGAATCCCGGAGACACCACGCGCGCCGAAGAGGTGCGCCTGGCCCCGGGACTCCCAGATCACCGAGGTATTGACGAAGGCACCGGCCTCGATCGTCTTGAACGGGTAGACCCGCACATTGCCCTGAACAATCGATTCCTCACCGACGAGGCACTCGTCCCCGATGACGGCGCCGTCCTCGATCCGGGCGGCCCGCATGATGTCGGTGTTCTTGCCGATGACACAGCCGCGCAGGTTGCTGTGCTGGCCGATGTAGACGTTGTCATGCACGACGGCCCGATGGAGGAACGCCCCGCTCTTGACGACCACATTGGAGCCCACGACCGTGTGCTCACGCAGCTCAACGCCGGCCTCGATCTTGGCGTAGTCACCGATGTAGAGAGGCCCGCGCAGCACCGCGTCCGGATGCACCTCGGCGCCTTCGGCCACCCACACACCGGGAGAGATCTCAAAACCGTCGAGATCCACGTCGACCTTGCCCTCGAGTACGTCGGCCTGCGCCTTGACGTAACTCTCGTGCGTGCCGACGTCCTCCCAGTAGCCCTCGGCGATGTAGCCGTAGATCGGCTTGCCTTCCTTCATCAACTGAGGGAAGACATCACCGGACCAGTCGACAGAGACGTCCGCCTCGACATAGTCGAACACCTCGGGCTCCATGACGTAGATGCCCGTATTAACAGTGTCCGAGAAGACCTGCCCCCACGTGGGCTTCTCCAGGAACCGTTCGACCTTTCCTGCTTCATCCACAATCGTGATGCCGAACTCCAGGGGGTTCGGCACCCGGGTCAGGCACACCGTGACCAGCGCGCCCTTCTCCTTGTGGAATCTGATCAGATCAGTGAGGTCGAAGTCGGTGAGGGCATCGCCAGAGATAACGAGGAAGGCATCGTCCTTCAATGCTTCTTCGGCATTCTTCACACTGCCGGCAGTGCCGAGTGGCTTCTCCTCATTGGCATAGGTGAGCTCCATTCCAAGCTCTTCGCCGTCACCGAAGTAGTTCTTGACGAGCGAGGCCAGAAACTGCACGGTCACGACGGTTTCATTGAGCCCATGCCGCTTGAGCAGCCGTAGCACATGCTCCATGATCGGCCGATTGGCAACCGGCAGGAGCGGCTTGGGCATGCTCGAGGTCATGGGGCGAAGGCGCGTGCCTTCACCACCAGCCATCACGACGGCCTTCATGTCGGAAAAGTCCTCCTCGAAGAGAGACGACGGTCTAGCCGACTTCGCCCGTCCGGGACTGCCCGAGAGGCATCATGCGCAGACAATCGGGCGCCGGACAGCGCCACAATCGGCAGGCTCAATCGGCCGCGGTCTCCGCCTTCACCAGCCGGCGGACCTGGACCACGTAGAGGATTCCTGCCCACCAATACAGAGTTGTACCCCATCCAGCGAACGCCCATCCGAAAATAGCAGCCAGTGACGGCAGCCACCCGGTTCCGTCACTGAGAAGCAGCAACGGGAAGGCGTACATGAGGTTGAAGGTAGCGGCTTTCCCCAGGAAGTTCACCTGCGGCGGCGGATAGCCGTGCTTGCGGAGGATGCCGACCATCACCAGGAGCATGAGCTCACGGGCCAAAAGGGCAGCTGTGAGCCACAGCGGCAGGATCTCGCGCCAGGTGAGTCCGAGCAAGGTGGAAAGGATGTACAGCCGGTCAGCCGCAGGATCGAGCAGCCGCCCGAGCTTGCTGATCTGGTTCCAGCGACGGGCGAGCTTTCCGTCGAGATAGTCGCTGATGCCGCTGAGCATCAACACGAGCAATGCCCAGCCATCGCTCTTGGGCCCACCGAACACGGGCAGGAGAATCAGCCACAGAAACAAAGGCACGCCGGCGAGGCGAGCCATGCTGAGGATGTTCGGGATGGTGAGCACCCGGTCCGTCTGAACGCGGGTCTCCTGGACCTCCACCCGGGGGCCTCCTGAGGAAACGTGCCAATGATGTCCCCGACCCTACCCTCAGCCACAGCCACCGAGCACACAGGGGTACGAACACCTCCAGAACGCAGAAAAGCCCCGCACCATGAATGGTGCGGGGCTAGTCCACAATGATTGTTCGACGGCGTCCTACTCTCCCACAGGGTCCCCCCTGCAGTACCATCGGCGCTGAAAGGCTTAGCTTCCGGGTTCGGAATGTAACCGGGCGTTTCCCTAA
>NZ_JBEXNQ010000017.1:0-187492 GCF_040611155.1 Streptomyces sp. NPDC002994 | reverse complement strand
GGGGGGGGTGTTTGTTGGGGAGAGACCTCTCCCCTGCTGCCCCGCCCGAGTCACTCGACCGGCACCACGCTCCGTTGACGCTGCGCTCCTTCGCTCAAGGCGCACCCACAAATCCGGACAGCCTCACGGCGTGACGACTGCCCACGGTCGCCGGCATGCGACAACAACGGCTTGGTTCAACTCCGAACTACGTGTGGGCTCTTGTCCGTATAGAGATGGGCGGTAAGCGAGGAAGCCCTGGGAGGCCGCTACTTCTGGGTCGCGGACGGCCTCATCGTCCGCGATGCCGGTATCAGCAACATGAGCCAGGTTCTCGTCGGCTTGGTCGAGAACGATGAGTTCACCCAGGTCCTTCAGCGGCTCGACGGCTGACAGGTTCCGGCGGTCACGAAACCTGATTGTCAACTGCCCGGGAATGAAGCCCCCTGGCTTGCTGCTCGGGTCAACACTGGTGGTGATGGGTCCCGGCTGCGTCCAGCCCTACGCGAGAAGCGTGAGGGCAGGGGCCTGTGACTCGGCCCCGCGGACCCACGTCGAGGGTCGGGCCGCCGGTTCTTCCAGTCGGTGTGAAGTTCGCCCAGGCGTACTCGGATCCGCGGACACCGCGGCGCTGACGTATGTCGAGCAGCAGGCGGACGTCTGCGTGTCGCACTTGTTGCAGGAAGGACTCGCCGCGAGGCCATAGACGCCGATTGCCACCTTTCCGAGCACAGGTAATCACCCATCTGCCTGCGAATAGCAGGTGCGGCGAGGTCGCATTACGCGACGGCGGTCCCCTCAAGCTCAACCATCTGGCCGGGGATCGCCAGTCGCGTCACCCCGAGCATCGTGGAGGTCGGCGCCACCCCGGCGGCACCCAACCGCGCCGCCAGCACGCCGTAGTGCTGGAAAAGCAGATCGACGTCGGTCGTGTAGACGTTGAGCCGGACGAGGTTCGCGAGAGACATGCCGGCCTCGCCGAGCACGGCCTCCAGGTTGTCGATGCTCAGCGCCAACTGCGCCGCCATGTCACCGTCATGCTGGGGCTTGCCGTCGCCGCTCATCGCGGTCTGCCCCGAGATGTACAGGGTCTGTGTGTGCCCGGAAACGACCTCACCCTGGTTGAATCCCATCTCCTCCGACCACGTCACCGGGTTGACCGCCGTTCGTTCCACTGCCACATCAGCTCCATTCGATTCATCGCGAGTACGTACGTCCATCGGCTCGGTAGCCGCCAGCTTTGACGCCGCGTCAACGAGCCTCCCAACAAATCACGACACCCACAGTCATGTATTCCGTTAATGTTTCCGTATGCGTGCCGACCGATTGGTCTCACTGGTGCTACTGCTGCGCCAGCGCGGTCGGCTGACAGCGGACACGCTGGCCCGCGAGCTGGAGGTATCCACCCGCACCGTGCTGCGCGACATCGAGGCGCTGTCCGCGGCCGGCGTCCCGGTCTACGCCGAACGCGGCCGGCACGGCGGTTTCGCGCTGTTGCCCGGTTTCCGGACCGAGCTCACCGGTCTGAACCACGACGAGGCCCTCGCCTTGCTGACCGCCGGATCGGGGCGCGGCGAGCAGGTGTTCGGCCTCGGCTCGGCGCTCGCTTCGGCCATGCGGAAGGTGGTCGACGCGCTGCCCGAAAGCCACCAGGCCTCCGCGAGCGACGCGGCCCAGAGATTTCTCGTCGACCCGGAGACCGACCTGCTCTCACGCCGGCTGGTCATTGAGGAGGTACCCGACACCACAATGATCGAGGTCAGGCGCGCGGTGCTCGCCGGACACAAGCTGCGCATCCACTACGCGGCCACAGGCCGGACACCACAGTGGCGCACGGTGGACCCGATCGGCCTGGTCACCGTACGCGACCGCGGCTACTTGCTGGCCACGAGGTCTGGCGCGGACCGCACCTACCGGCTGTCGCGGGTGTTGGCCGCCCAGGAACTCCCCGAAACGGCACAGCGACCAAACCGGGTTGATCTGGACCGGATCTGGCGGGAACGCTCCGCGCAGTTTCTCTCCGGTGGCGACCACCTCACCGTGCTGGTACGGGTGAACCCGGCGCGGCGGGAGGACCTGCTGGACACCGCGCTGGCTGTCCGCGCAGAAGAACCCGACGCGGACGGCTGGCTGCGGCTGGAGGTGACCTTCCAAGATTCACGACACGCCGAATGGGCGCTGTGGCAGCTCAGCACGGACGCGGAAGCCCTGTCCCCGCAGTCGTTGCGCACCTCCCTACACAACCGCGCCGCCGCGATTGCCACCCGCTACAGAGACTCATCCTGAAAGAGCGTCTTGTCCCGGCGAAGGTGTTTGGTAAGCCCGTCGAGGATGATGGCGAGGTGTTGGTAAAAGTAGAGGCAGTGCAGCCCGCCCTGTCGAGGCCGATGGTGGTCCGAGTGCACTCGGCAGTGGGCACTGCTGTGATGCTGTGGCGGGGGGCTCCTGAGGCAGTGGGGCGAGAACACCATGTCGAGTGGACTGTGGATGAGGACATCGCCTGGGCGGTGAATGCCTGGCCCAGTGCCTCTGGCGCCCCTGAGCTGCGGGAAGACGGCGACCGCATTGTCTTTCGTGGCCGGCTGAGCCTCACTGAAGACGGAGGGGCTGTCCTGGAAGTGGGTGGCGCGCCGATCCTGTTCGATCTTGCCGACCGACCGCTGCCGGAAGCTGTCGATGGGTCGTGGGTCGAGGTCCGTGTGGCACAGGACCACGTCGCTGTCTGGCCTCACCAGGTCTGACTGCTGGCGGATGGTCAGGTGTCGCGCCAGTTCGGAGGGGACTCGCGGGTGAGTCGGCGGCTTATCAAGTCGACCATCGCCAACTTGATCATGGCTTCCGAGCGGTGTGGGTGGGTTTCGCAATCGCCGGCAAGGCGTCGGTGGTGCATGAGCCAGCCGAAGGTTCGCTCGACGACCCAACGCCGCGGGATGACCTTGAACCCCTTCTCGGCGGGATCTCTGCGGACGACTTCGACGTCGATGCCCAGCGTGCTCCGTGGTCGATGGCCTTGATGCGACAGCCGGTATCAGCCCAGGCCGTGGTGACGTGCGAGTGGGCCTTCGATGTCTGCGAGAGCAACTGGATGGCGTCGGCGTCGGAACGACGGCTGCGCCAACGCCTGGAAACTGTGGGAGGAGATCATCCGCTCGGCTACAAGCGCAGCTACCAGCGCGTCCGTGCCTACATGCACCAGAAGCGCACCTCACCACGTCCGGTGACCGCAAGGCCGCCCTCGCCCCGTGCCGCCGCCGGGGGGATCCCCCGCCGCCCGGAAACCCTCGCCGGACCGAACAGCTCCAGCTCAAGACCGTCCGGACCCACTGCCCCGAATTGGACGCGCTCACCCGGCACGTCCGCTCCTTCGCGACCATGCTTACCGAGCGCCAGGGCGAGCGCCTGCCCGAATGGCTCGACGCCGTCCGGCAGGACGACCTCCCGAGCCTCCACCCCCTCGCAGCCGGCCTCACCCTGCCCTGGAACTCGGGCCCGTCGAAGGACACATCAACCGGATCAGGATGCTCAAGCGCCAGATGTTCGGCCGCGCAGGCTTCCAACTCCTTCGAAAGCGCGGTCCATTGGCGTGACGCAGAGTGGCTGCTCCAAAACTCCTGAGCCTCCCGCTTCCATGCGTGGCTCTGATAAGAGTTGATCATGGACACTGAAACTCTTGACCCGATGGAGCGTCTGATCGCCGAGCGGGCCTGTGAGCGGCTGATCGTCGAGTTCGTCCGTCGGCTCGACCTCGGGGACCCGAGCTCTGTGGCGGACCTGTTCACGCCGTACGGGACATGGGAATGGCCAGCTGGCGATCGCCGCATAGCGGGCCGCGATGCTCTTCGTGACTACTTTGGCGCCCGGCCCGCTGACCGGCTGTCGCGTCGTATGTGCACCAACATCCTGGTCACCGTGACCTCTGCGGAGTCGGCCGACGCCACCACCTACTTCGCCACGTACCGGGTCGACGGCTACTCCGAGGGCATGGTGTCGCCCCGGCCGCCGGCCCAAGTGGGGCACTACGAAGACACGTTCCGCAAGGTGGACGGCACCTGGCTGTTCTCCACCCGGACCACGTTCCTACCCTTCGCCGGTCCTACGGAACGCCTCGACAACACAGGCCGGTCGTGACGTTGAAGTAGTCAGCTCCGAGTTCCCAGGACTCATCTGATCGAGGGCCCCAATCCCCAGAGATTCACGGAACCGCGGAAGACTCGATTCCAACGAGTCTCAACAAGGGACAGTGACGGCCCCACAGAACCTGAGCCAGAACCACTACTCGCGAATAAGCCACATAGCAGACTTCGCGCAGCACAGGTACATCAGGGCGGTACACCGGCGGCGGAACTGCCCAGCGCACGAACTAAACACCCCCGGCGGGACAAAAGGCTCTTCGACGAGCCTCACGGCGACGCGAGAGGCACCAGGGCCGGCCGGCCCTCAGTGCAGAACCGCGGCCAGCGGCTTGACCTCATGCCTCGCGCCCGCCGCTTCGCCGTCGCCGCCCTGATTCGAGATCGCCGCGGTGCCGAACTCAGATTGGCCAATACATGACTCAACAGGCTGACTCGTCGTCAGTTAGCGTCTCTGGCGCTGGATACCCCGGCAGACCATGTCAAAGAGGGGGAACTTCACCATGCGTACGCGAGCCAAGGTCTTAACAACGATCGCGGCAGGGATGCTGGCCGCCGCGGGAATGTCTGCGCCGGCTGTCGCGGCGACAGCACCCGTCGACCGGCCGGAGACCCAGAGAACGACGACCGATGTGGGTATCAATCAGGTTGTCACCACCTGGACCTCCGCGAACATCCGCAGCTGTGCGTCCACCAACTGCGGCGTCGTTTACTCGGTGGGCGCCAACACCGGCCTCAACGCCTCGTGCTGGAGCTACGGCCAGTGGGTGAACCAGAATGGCGTCGCTCACGACAAGTGGGTCAGGCTCTACTCCGGCAACTGGATCTGGGGCGGCCTGCTGAAGGGCGACCAGACGGGCGGCGTATCCACGCGCTGCTGAACTCCGCTTGAGCGAGGGGTTCTCGCGCTGCTCGGGAGCCGAACCAGCAGGCGCTGAATAGGCACTTTCCACCCAGAGCACGCGACTCACCGCACCGCAGAGGCCACCAGCTTTGCCCGCACCCGACCGGGGCTCCCGCTGGTGGCCTTCTGCGCGCCCAGCGCGAATTCTCAGCGGCTTGGCGTGCGGGCACTCGCCCTTCCCGACGGGCGACATCACCTCTGCCGCACAGCGGGCCGTCGCCTTCCTCCACCGCGACGCTGACCGGAACCGACTACGGCTCCCCCGTCACCGACCCGGAGTTCATGGCCGGCAGCACCTACTGGGAGCAGTTGCTTCCGTCCGAGAACGCCGAGTTCTACCGGGCGGAGTACCTCGCTGCGCGGCTGCTGGCCGAGCACGGCGCACAGGCCCTTCGCGGAGCCGAATTGCCGGTCCTGGTGCGTCGTGCCGCCGAGGCCGCGTACGACGAGGGGCACGACACCCGCCGAGCAGGACGCCTGGACGCGCGATGCCAGGTCGCTCGTACGGGCACGCAACACGTTCGGGACGGCCCCGGCGCTCGATGCGCTGCGGACTGAACTGAGCGAACACATCGCGCGGTTCACATCCGCTGTCGTCCCCGATTCACGAGCGGCTGATCACGAGCTCGGCGCCGAGCACCTTGTCGAGGAACTGGCCGCCGGCGGCTCCTTCGTAACGAGCCCGGCGGCCCGGACGCTGCTCGAAAAGTTCCACCGGGCGTTGGGTTCCTCGCCGTACGCCGCCGACGTACGCGCTCAACTCGAAGCCGGCCGGCTTGCCGCCGCGCACCGGATCGTCGAAGGCTGGCTGGTCTCGTACGCCGCCGCCTGCGGCGAGGACGTCGACGCCGGAGACCTCGCCGAGGCCGTCGCTATCGAGGTCTGCCCAGACCTCGGGCACTACATTTGGACGCGTCCCTCACCGCCACCGTCGAGGGACTCCTCGGCAGCCACCCGCGCGTCGTCCGAAGGACCTTGACCCTGCGGCTGGACGAGTTCCTGACCAGGACGACCGACTTCGCCGGCCGGCTGGTCCCGGGTTTCCGCTCCTACCAGCAGAAGAGAAGCGTCCTCATCGCCTCCGAGCGGTCCCGCTTGCGCCTGGACGAGTACCGCCCGCGGGTCATGTCCTCGTTCGTACGCAACCGTCTCGTCGACGAGGTCTACCTGCCCCTGATCGGCGACAACCTCGCCAAGCAGCTGGGGACCACCGGTGACGGCAAGCGGACCGACAACAGCGGCCTGCTGCTCCTCGTCTCGCCGCCCGGCTACGGCAGGACGCCCCCCATGGAGTACGTCGCCGACCGTCTCGGTCTGCTGCTGGTGAAGGTCGACGGACCGGCCCTCGGCCATGGCTGGCCGCCGGCAACAACGTCCTTCTCTACCTGGACGACATCCAGCACACGTCACCGGAACTGCTCCAGAAGTTCATCCCGCTCTGCGATGCCACCCGCACTGTGAACGGGCACGACCTGCGCGGCAAGCGCTTCGCCGTCTGCATGGCCGGCAACCCCTATACCGAGTCCGGGCAACGCTTCCGCATCCCCGACATGCTCGCCAACCGCGCCGACGTATGGAACCTCGGTGACGTCCTGACCGGCAAGGAAGACGCCTTCGCGCTCAGCTTCATCGAGAACGCCCTCACTTCCCACCCGGTACTCGCTCCCCTGGCGGGGCGCGAACGTTCCGACGTGGAGCTGCTGATGCGGCTGGCCGCCGACGACCCCCACCGCCCGCCGCGACCGGCTCACGCATCCCTACGCCCCGGCCGAGCTCGACCGTATCCTCGCGGTACTGCGCCACCTGATCACCGCCCGCGCCACGGTCCTCGCGGTCAACGAGGCATACATCGCCTCCGCAGCCCCATCCGACGCCACCCGTACCGAACCGCCGTTCCAGCTCCAGGGCTCGTACCGCAACATGAACAAGATCACCGCCCGCGTCTCTCCAGCCATGAACAAGACGGAGCTGGCCGCCGTGATCGACGACCACTACACCGGTGAAGCCCAGACCCTCACCACCGGAGCCGAAGCCAACCTGCTCAAGCTGGGCACGCTGCGCGGCACCCTCACCACAGCGCAGGCCGACCGGTGGGCCGGCATCACTTCCTCATACGTCCGCGCCCAAGCTCTCGGCGGCTCCGTCGACGATCCGCTCGACCGAGCGGTAGCCGCGCCGTGGACCCGCGCCACCTGCTCAGCCGGCCGGCAGGCCGACACGCAGCTCGCGCCGAAGGTGGCCGGGCCGGATGACGCAAAGGTGAGCGGACCCGTACACACCAAGGCGCGAGGAGGTGTGTACGGGTCCGCTCAGGATCCGGTGCCGCAGGGCGGGTCAGACGGTGGTCTTCACCGGCTCCTGGTCTTCTTCGTCGTCGTCGCTGATCTCGCCGGCCTTACGGGCGCGGACGAACTCCAGGAAGGAGTTCAGTTCGCGCTTGACGACCGGGGCGAGCAGGTACAGGCCGATGATGTTGATGACCGCGAGCATGAACAGCACCGCGTCGGCCATGTCGATCAGGGTCTGCAGCGTCAGCAGGGAACCGGCTACGGCGAACAGGGTGTAGATCACCTTGTAGGTGAGTTCGCTGGCCTTGCTGCGGCCGAAGAGGTACGTCCAGGCCTTGAGGCCGTAGTAGCCCCAGGTGAGCACGGTGGAGATGGCGAAGAGCATCACCGCGACGGTGAGGACGTACGGGAACCAGGGCATCACCGTGCCGAAGGCGTCGGAGGTGATGGTGACGCCTTCGATGGACGCACCCGGCTTGCGGGCCTCGGCCCAGCTGGCCGGGTCGGCGATGACGATCGTCAGCGCGGTCATTGTGCAGATGACGACGGTGTCGATGAACGGCTCCAGCAGGGCGACCAGGCCCTCGCTGGCGGGGTGCTTGGTCTTGACCGCGGAGTGGGCGATCGGCGCGGAGCCGAGACCGGCCTCGTTGGAGAACGCCGCCCGCTTGAAGCCGACGATCAGGGCGCCGAGCACACCACCGGCCACACCCTGAGGGTTGAGGCGCCTTCGATGATGGTGCTGATGGCGGCGGGCAGCGCGGTGACGTTGACCAGGATGACGACCAGGCAGGCGGCGATGTAGAGGCCGGCCATGGCGGGGACGAGCCTGCTGGTGACCGAGGCGATGGATCGGATGCCGCCGAGGAGCACGATGCCGACGAGCGCGGCGACCAGAATGCCGAAGAACAGCGCGCCCGCGGACGAGCCCATGAGGCCCTCATCGCCGCCGGTGACGGAGACGAGCTGCGCGTAGCTCTGGTTGACCTGGAAGAGGTTGCCGCCGAAGAGGCCGAAGAACAGGATCATGAAGGAGGCGAGGACCGCGAGGACCTTGCCGAGGGTCTTGCCGTTCTTGCCGAAGCGCTCGGCGAGGCCCTTGGGCAGGTAGTGCATGGGGCCGCCGGAGACAGTTCCGTCGGCGTGCACCTCGCGGTACTTCACACCGAGGGTGACCTCGACGAACTTGGTGGCCATGCCGAGCAGGCCGCACAGGATCATCCAGAAGGTGGCGCCGGCGCCGCCGATGGACACGGCGACGGCGACACCGGCGATGTTGCCGAGACCGACCGTGCCGGAGACGGCGGCGGTCAGGGCCTGGAAGTGGTTGACCTCACCGGCGGAGCCCTTCTCGTCGTACTTCCCGCGCACCACATCCAAGGCGAGGCGGAACTTGCGCACCTGGACGAACCCGAACCAGCCGGTGAAGACCAGACCGGCGACCACGAGCCAGGCGACGATGAGGGGCAGATCAGTGCCGCCGATCAGGGGCGGCGTAGAAGACGACTTCCACGAGCCAGTTGGCTATGGGCTCGAAAAAGCCGCTGACGGCTTCGTCGACGGACTTGGTGATGGAGTCGAGTGACACAGTGGCTACCTCGATGGCGCAGGGCCGGAGCACGGGAGGAGTGCACCGGTTGGTGCTGGCTTGAGCGAACGCCGTTGTCCGATCGGCGACCCTGGATGAGACGTCCGCGGACCCGGACGGTGATCACCCTGGATCATGCTGCCGGTGCGTGCCGGCACTCCGCAGCGCGGCGAGGGGGTTGCCACCTGCGGAGTTGCGCAGTTTTACCACGCCTTTACAAGAAGTGACTCACATCACATAACGGTGGGTAGTGTTCGAAAGTCCCAGCGAACGAAACAAGACCGTTATCTGGAATGAAGCCTCCGCTGAACGAACAGGACGCTTCCACGCCGACGCGGCAGGTCGATGACGATCGGCCGGTCTGGCCGAAAACCGATGCCTGCGGTTAGGGTGCCGACGACGCGTTCAACATGACGCGGGGTGTGCCGGGAAGTCTGGTCGGCGATTAGGGGCCCTATGCCCAAAAGCCGATGCACCGGAGGCCCCTTTCCCATGGCTGATGCCCCGCGCGACCGTTCCCCCTTCCTCGGCCTGCTCCCCCTGCCGGAGCGCATGGCCGTCACCGCGGCCCTGCGGACAGAGACCGTGGGCGGGCTCGTCCTGCTCGCCGCCGCCCTGGTAGCGCTCGTCTGGGCGAACACGCCGTGGAGCGACGCCTACGAGCACATACGCCATCTCCACTTCGGCATCCCCGCCCTCGGGCTGGACCTGTCCATCCAGCACTGGACCGCTGACGGACTGCTCACCATCTTCTTCCTGGTCGCCGGGATCGAGCTCAAGCGCGAGCTCGTGGTGGGCGAGCTCAAGAAACCGGCGACCGCGATCCTTCCCGTGGTCGCCGCCGCGTGCGGCATGGCAGTACCCGCCGCTTTCTACGCCGTCACCGCCGCCGCCGGCGGCGGCAGCCTCAACGGCTGGGCGGTGCCCATGGCCACCGACATCGCCTTCGCCCTCGCCGTGCTCGCCGTACTCAGCACCCACCTGCCCGCGTCGCTGAGGGCGTTCCTGCTGACCCTGGCCGTCGTCGACGACCTCGGCGCCATCCTGATCATCGCCGTCTTCTTCACCAGCGACCTCAACCTGACCGCACTCGCCGGTGCCTTCGCGGGACTGCTGGTCTTCTACCTGCTCCAGCGCAACCGCATCACGGGCTGGTGGTGGTACGTACCGCTCGGCATCGTCATCTGGGCACTGATGTACAACGGTGGCGTGCACGCCACCGTCGCCGGCGTCGCCATGGGCCTCATCCTGCGAGCCACCCACGACCCCGAGCAGCGGGAGAAGACCTCCCCCGGAGAACGCACCGCCCATCTCCTGCGCCCCGTTTCCGCAGGTGTCGCCGTCCCCCTGTTCGCGCTGTTCGCCGCGGGGGTGGGCCTGTCGGCCGCATCGGTCGGCGAGGTCTTCACTCAGCCGGAACCACTCGGTGTCGTGCTGGGCCTGGTCGTCGGGAAGACCGTCGGCGTCTTCGCCGGTACCTACCTGGCCGCACGCTTCACCAGGGCCCGCCTCAATCCAGACCTTGCCTGGGCGGATGTCTTCGCGGTCGCCGTGCTGGCAGGGATCGGCTTCACCGTCGCCCTGCTCGTCGGCGAACTGGCCTTCCCGAACCCTGCCGAAGCCGAGCACATCAAGGCCGCCGTCCTCATCGGCTCACTGATAGCAGCCGGCCTCGCCGCTGTCCTCGTCATACGCCGCAACACCCTCTACCGGCGCCTGTACGAAGAAGAGAACCGCGACGACGACCACGACGGCATCCCGGACATCTACCAAAAGGCCCATGCAACCACCGAGCAAGGCTGAGGGAGCCCCCTCCATGGGCCCGTCACTGTCAGGTTGCCGCTCCCCGCTGCCGCGCGCGCCACTCAACTCATTCGGCGGTTCCCTCAACAGCCGGACCGAGACCGGCGGGGAGGTGCGCCACAGCCAGGGCAACAGCCTCATCGGCTGTGGCGGCGGCCTCGCCGATGATGTCGGCGTGACGATGCTTCAGCACGCGGTAGCGGCTGCCGTCGTAAGACGGGGCGATGGCCACCTCATGAGCTGTCGCAGCTGCCACGCGGCATGAGCTGCTTCCACGAGTTCACCGAACTCAGGGAATCCGGCGCCTCGGCCGCCTGTTCCCGCATCACGCGCCACTGCAGTTCCACTACTGCGGCTGGCCCATCATCGTGAGCCTTGGGGCGCGCTCACTGGAGTGCAGAAACGGCACCTGTGCCCCCAGCTCACTCAGGCTCCTGCTCTGACCCCACGCCACCCCGGCCGTGACGACATCCGCCAAGTCGGGCGTGGCTCCGGTGATGAGGGTGACCTCTCGACTCCAGCCGGAGACACCGAACCAGCGGCTTGCGCTCAGGGACCGACGAGGCGATACCAGCCGAAACCAGTGAGCCCCAGTCGCCGGGTACCACCGTGAGATCGACACCAAGGTCGGCCGCCAACTGTTCCAGCACGGCGGCCAGGTCGGGACAGAGACCGGAGTTTCACCTCCGTAGTCTGCCGTCGCAACGCCACAAAGAGAACGGTCATCAGGCGCAGCGCCGGCAGGACCGGCGCCGCGTCAACGGGAATGGGAGTCGCATCGACTTCGCGTATCGGCTGTGGGCCTTCGGATACATCGACTGGCAGGCCGCCGACAATCCACATGCACCGCCTCCTCACCAGCTCCCCTGCGATCACAGATGCTCGAACGCTTGATTACAGATAATCACGTTGCGGTCACGTTAGTCGGACGCATCTTGACGCTTCCTCAACCACAGAGTTGGATTTCGGCCACCTTGGCCGCAATTGATGCGGCCTGCCAGGGAGCTTGGATTCAACGAATGAACGCACTTCTGCGTCGTGCCGCCGTCGCAGCCGCCGCCCCCGCGATGGCCATGTCCCTCTTCGGTTGCGGGACGACCGAGGAACCGCCGAGTGTGAGGCTGAGTGACGACATCGTTGTTGGCCTGCTGCTCCCGGAGAACCAGGCCGCTCGCTACGAGCAGTTCGACAAGCCGGTCATCGAGGAGCGCATCGCGCTGCTCACCAACAGCAAGGGCACGGTCCGCTACGCCAACGCGAACAACGACGCCGATCGTCAGACGCAACAGCTCGAGTCCATGATCGAGGAAAAGGTCGACGTGCTGATCGTGGACGCGGTGGACTCCAAGGCCATAGCCGGCGCGATAGAGAAGGCGGACGACGCCAACATCCCGGTCGTCGCCTTCGACCGCCTCGCCGAGGGCCCCATCGACGGATACGTCTCCTTCGACAACGAACAGGTCGGCCACATCCAGGGCAAGTCCCTGCTGGAGGCCCTCAAGGGCGAGGCCGGTTCCGGTACGGGGCCCGGGTCCGCGTCGGGCAAGGTCGTGATGATGAACGGCGCCCTCACCGACCCGAACGCCGCCATGTTCAAGAAGGGCGCCCACACCGAGCTCGACGGCAAGGTCGAGATCGGCCTCGAGTACGACACCAAGGACTGGAAGCCGGAGAACGCCAAGGCGAACATGGAGGCCGCGATCGCCTCCCTCGGCAAGGACGCCATCACCGGTGTCTACTCCGCCAACGACGGCATGGCGGGCGGCATCATCGCCGCGCTGAAGGCCGCCGGTGTCACCGACCTCCCGCCGGTCACCGGCCAGGACGCCGAACTGGCGGCCGTGCAGCGCATCGTTGCCGGTGATCAGTACATGACCGTCTACAAGCAGTACGCACCGGAGGCAGAGGCCGCCGCGGAGATGGCCATCCTGCTGGCCAGGAACATGTCGCTCGGCTCCGCCGCGCACACGGACATCGACACCCCGACCGAGAAATCCGTCCCGACGGTGCGCATCCCGGTCATCGCACTGACGAAGGACAACATCAAAGAGACCCTCGTCACTGACGGCCTCTACACGGTGGAGCAGATCTGCGTCCCCAAGGTCCGGGCCGAGTGCGAGGAGCTCGGCCTCAAGTAGTCCCGCGTGGCCGGCCCCGTAACCCCGTACCCCTTTACTCACCGGGGCCGTACAGCGGCCAACCGCGCCCACACCACCAGCCGGTACTTCGAGCTGAACCCGGGCGTACACGTCCTCATCGTCAGGCCGTGGCCCGCCGCGCGGTACCCGCGGGGGGCCACGGCGTGCGGTGTCGGTGGCGGCGTGAACGCTCACCGCCACCTGGCAGTTCGCCCGCTTGGTCGTGGTTGCCGTGTATCCCGGCTCGCCGTAGAAGCCTTCTAACGATCACGGCGCCGCCGAGGGACGACGCGAGATGCCTGGCGTGGGAACTCCAGCTTGCAGCCAGGGGGCCGATCGGCAGGAGGGAGCGCTCCTTGTCCGGTCAGCCGCCCACCGGGAGACCACCCGGGAGGCCACCCGGCAGACCGCCAGGCACGGCCCCCGTTACGGCGTCCGTGGGCAGCCCACCCTTTGCGGCATCTCCCGCGACAGGCAGCCCGCCCAAGAGGTCGCCTCCCGGAAGAGCCGACCCCGTCCCGGGAAGCTCCGCAAGTGTCCTGTCCGCCGTCGCCGGCAGCGTGGCCGCGCCGGAAACCAGGGCGTTCCGACCCGCGGCCAGAGATTCCGCAGTACCCGCCGGCAGCGTCTTTGCCACCTGGTCCAGGGGGAGGTTCGACACCGCGCCGGTGACGGTACCTGTGGCACTCCCGATGGGTGAGACTGAGTCGGCAGCAGCCGCCTCTGCTGCGGACAGCACAGCGGTTCCGGCCAGCAGCACGGCAGCGGTCATGGTCTTGGAGTGCATCGGCATCTACCCAACTTCGTTGATTCAACGGCGCCTTGATGGAGGCGTGATCGATTCAACGGTTGAATGGGTGAATGGTCACGGGAGTCACACCGAGACACCTCGGCGTCGTGGCCTCTGCCGCCGGAGCAGGAGTGCCCACGAAGCCATGCGACCCTGGCGCAGTACAAGGCGCGTACAGGCTTCCTGCCGGCCGCACCCAACGCCCCCCGCCCCCGGCCTTGTTGGACATGGAACGCGGGCACCGTGGATCATCGAACGGTACGGCACGCACAAGGCACAGTCGAAGGCACAATGGGGCGGGAACGACATGACCGACAAGAGCGCTGAGCGGGCACGGATCGCGGTCGGAGCACTGCGGGCGCTGGCGGCACGGCGGCCGGACGGCATCGCTCTGCTCGACGGCTTCACGGACGCCGAGCTGGACGCGTGGCCGGTCCCGGTGCCGGAAGCGGTACGCGTCGTGCTGCGCGAGGCCGGTGGCCTGGAGGCCGGCGGCTTTCCGTACGTATTCGGGCCCCGCGGCAGCTCCCACGGTCGCCGCCCCTTCGCGGACGGCCACTGGACGCTCGGAGAACTGAACCGGGGCCAGGGTTCGCTCCTCGTGGGCGTGGACGGAGAGCAGCGCTCCGACTGGGGCCCGGTCGTAGCCGTCCAGCCGTACGACGAACCAGAAGTCACCGTCGAAGCCCCGGCCTTCACCGGTTGGCTCCTCGGTCTCGCCGAACGCCTCGCCGACGGCGGCACGGTGGAGGATCGCCCCCTCCCCACGGTCTTCACCGAGGCCGTCCCGTCCGTAGAGATCGCCGAGAGCGCAGATGCGGACGCCGAGCTGGTGGCCCTGGTGGGCCGCGGGGATTCGCTCACCGACCTGGTCGATCTGCGCTCGCTCCCGGCCTATCCATGCGGAGTCAGCTGGGAGCCGTACCACTCGACCGACTACAACACCGCCGACACCGGCAGCAGTGAAGTCGAGTTCCGGCTGGCCGGAGACGGCAAGGTGCTGCTCATCCGCAGCATGGTGAGCGGCGACTTCCTGCGGGGCGGCGTACGCCGCCACCGGGTCCCCGACGATGCCGGCCCGCGGGCCGTCGCCGAGCTGCGCGCGCTGGCCGCCGAACTCCCCGACCTCATATCCCTTCAGGCCGGTTGCGAGGACGAGGAGATGGACACCTGGCCGGTGCCAGTCCCCGCCGACGTCCGCGACGTACTGCGTGACATCGGCGGTGTGCGCATAGCTGGACTGCCCGACCTGAAGCTGCTGCCCGGGGCGCCCGAGCACGTCGTGGACCCCGAGGTGCACCGGATGATGGGCGGTGACGGGACGTACTGGCCCGTCGCCCGGGTCGTGTACGCCCGCCACACCGCCCTCGCACAGATCCGCATCGACCCGGACACCGGTCAGTGGGGTTACGCCGTGTCGGTACCCACCGATCCGAGCAGCCTCCGGGAGTACCCCGAGGTCACCGTGCTGGCCGAGTCGCTTCCTCACCTGCTGCTGACCGTCGCCCGTCTTGCCCGCGACGCCGCCGGCAGCCCCGCCTTCGCGCGCTCTCTCGCCGGGGCCACCACCTGGTTCTTCCCGAACACCGGTGAGCCGTGGACCCGTCCGGCCCCCATCGGGGAGTGGGCGTCTTCCACCGACCCGCTGCGGGCCGCGGCCGCGGGCCTCCCCGCCGGAACCCACGTCGCGGACCTGCGCCAAGCGCCGATCCCCACCGACCTGTGCTTCCACCGGGCGGAGGACTGGCCGTACGGTGACGGCCTCGACCGTCTCCACTTCGGCGCCGGGGGACGCATCGCCGCAGCGGTCCCGCTCGCGGTTGGTCCGACGTAGACACAAGTCCTCACGACGCAACTCCACCCAAGTTCGGTCCGTCCAAGCGGCAGGGCTGCCCGCCGCCTCGTGGTGGCAGCCCCAGGGGCAAGAGTTGGAGCGCATCTCGCGGTGTTCGCCTGCGCTGGGCCAAGCTGTCCCTGTCAGCGAAACAAGCGGTTCCATGGCGACGCCCCGTGGGGGCAAGCCCGCATGCGCCGCCAAGAGTTGGCCCTTCGTGCTTGAGCCATCGAACACCTCGTCCCCCAACGCCACCGCCGCGCACGCTGATCCGGATTGGAACCCCGAAGCCCTGGCCAATGACACTCTCGCTTGAGCCTCGCCAGGCCGAATCGACCGCGGAAGACTGGCGACACCTCCCCACCGGGCCCACCGAGCCCCGCTCGAAGGCCCGGAAGTACGTGGCCTTGCGTTCGTAGCGGCGGTGGCCGCGACGAAACCCGGCCGACCAGGGGTCTTGCCGCAACGCGACCAGTCCAGCTCCCGCGGGCACCGAGTTCGACGACATACGCGTGCCGACCTTCAGCACGCCCAGCACTGACCACTGGGTGGATTGCTGCGAGGTCGTCATCGACGTCCTGCGCAGCCCCCGCTTCACACGGACGAACAAACCCACAGAAGCATGCGGCTGGGGCCGGGCCCCGGGAGTGAGATTCCAGAGTCACTCGGCCGGCGCCTCGCTCCGTAGACGCTGCGCTCCTTCGCTCAAGGCTCACCTACAAATCCGGACAGCCTCCGGGCGTGACGACTGCCACGGTTACCGGCAGGCGACAACAAATCCTTCACACCTTTCCTACATTCTCCGCAAAATCTTCGGATCAACCTCAATGCAACGAGCAGCACAGGAAGATCGACTTGGTTCAACTCCGCACTATGTGTGGGCTCTTGTCCGTATAGCAACCAACGACTGCGCCGCGACTTCGCCCTGCCGGACATAAGGCTGTAGTCATATTCCCGACGGCCCGCCGGGGCCCGGACGGCCTGACCAGCCGCACGTTCTTCGGTGAGGGGTCGTCAATTTGCTGCCCAGCGCCGAAACAGAGGTCCCGGGCGCATCAACTCGCATCGACTCGCACCAACCAGGGGGAACACCCATGTCTCAACTAAGCCGACGCCGCGCCCTGAGCGCCTCCGCCACGGCTCTGGCCGGCCTCGCTCTGACGGGCTTCGCGCGAAGGGCCGAGCCGTCCGACGCTCCGGCCGCCGGTCACCGTAACCGGGAAGCCCACTCCCCGGAAGGCTCTGGGCACATACCCACACAGCCGAAGGCGTTCGACGAGTCCTTCAAAGGGCGTCACATACAAGGCGCGCCGTCACATCACGGAGGACACCACGGCGCCGGTTACTCCGTGCGCATCGACGGCGAGGAACTGCACGTGATGCAGAACGCCGACGGCACGTGGATCAGCGTTGTCAATCACTACGAGACGTTCGCCAGCCCGCGGGCCGTGGCTCGCGCCGCCGTGGTCGAACTTCAGGGATCGCAGCTCGAGCCCCTGCTCTGACGTCACCGCCGTCCAGCAACGCCGTCCAGCAACGCCGTCCGACCCTGAGCCCGAAGGCATTCCCATGACCGTACGCAAGAACCAGGCGAACCTCACCTCCGCCGAGAAGCGCCGCTTCGTCGACGCGCTGCTCGAGCTCAAGCGCAGCGGACGTTACGACACGTTTGTCACTACCCACAACGCGTTCATCATGAGCGACACCGACAACGGAGACCGTGTGGGCCACCGTTCGCCGTCCTTCCTGCCCTGGCACCGCAGGTTCCTCATACAGTTCGAGCAGGCTCTCCAGGCAGTGAACCCGGACGTGGCACTGCCCTACTGGGACTGGACTGTGGACCGCTCCCCCACGTCCTCTCTGTGGGCGGCCGATTTCCTGGGCGGTACTGGCCGAAGCAGGGACGGGCAAGTGAGCGACGGCGCCTTCGCAGTCACCGCCGGCAAGTGGCCGGTGTCCGTACGGGTCGACGGACGTGGTTTTCTCCGCCGGGCCCTCGGCTCCGGCGGACAGCAGCTGCCCACTCGTGCGGAGGTCGACTCCGTGCTCGCGATGCCCACGTACGACACCTCGCCCTGGAACAGCGCGTCCGACGGGTTCCGCAACCACCTGGAAGGCTGGCGCGGCGTCAACCTGCACAACCGCGTACATGTGTGGGTGGGCGGACAGATGGCCACCGGTGTCTCCCCCAACGACCCGGTGTTCTGGCTGCATCATGCGTTCATAGACCGGCTCTGGGCCCAGTGGCAGGCCCGGCATCCGGGATCGACGTACCTGCCTGCCACCGGAACACCCAGCGTAGTGAGCCTCAATGACGTCATGCGTCCCTGGAACGACGTGACGCCCGCCGACATGCTGGATCACACCAGGCATTACACGTACGACACCGCGGCGTAGCCCGAGCCCCGCCCCTCATCAATGAAAGGACTGCGCCTCCTCCGCTGCGCCCAGCGCCGCTTTCCGGGAAGGGGCGCCATCATCTGTTGTCGAAACCTGGCAGGCGATGGTGACGTGCGCAGCGAGGCAGGCCGCGTTTGGGACCGCAACCGGCGACGCCATCGGCCGGCAGTGCGCCCGCGGTGCGACGCGGTTGCGCGGGGGCCGTCCCTCCGATCACCAACGGAGCCAGATGAGGAGTGCGGCGGCGGTGACGGTGCCGAGGTAGACGTATCCGCGCTTGTCATAGCGGGTGGCCACGGCTCTGAATTTGTTCAGCTTGCCGATGGCCCGCTCCACTGTGTTGCGATCTTTGCACCGCCCTTTGTCGAATCCCGAGGTCCGTCCGCCGTGTGAACCCCGGCGCAGGCGGGCGGCCTTGTGGTCCTGCTTCCCAGAATCGCTTGTCAGATGCCGGGTTTGCGTGCGGCGAGGACGGCCGCGTGCCGCGCGTGGGACATGGATCTTGTCCGTGACCGGCTCGAACTGTGTGCAGTCCGCCGTTGTCCCGGCGTGATCAGTAAAGGTGGTCAGTCCGCCGCGGGACCGGCCGAGGGCTTCGCCCGGGGCACCGCCCCCTCCAGGAGGCGGTGCGGCATCACGATGGCCGACAGCCGCCGCGCAGGCCTTCGGCGGCCGTCTTTCGGGCGGAACGAGCCTGGGTGCAGTTGCGGTCAGCTCCGCGCCCAGCTCAGGCTCTATGGGCAGGGCGGCCCGGATTGCTGCCGCACCGGACCGGCGAAGCCCGGACTCTGGGCCCCCCGCCCCTGCCGCTCACTGTCGTCCCACTCCTACTCCGGCCCCTGGGCCAGAAGCGGCGGAAGCGGCGGAAGCATCTGAAGGATCCAGCGGTCCGTCCAGGTCACCGCCCTCGCACGAATGAAGGTGCGGACCGCACGCGCAGTCCGGGACGGGTCCAAGGCAGCCTGATTCCGGGCCGGCCACCAGCGCCGCCCCGGCGCGGTCCACCACCGCGGAATGAGGACTGCCAGACGTAAGAGAGCTGGGCCCGCGGCACCTTCGCACGTACGCGGGCCCGGCAGTCTGCCTCGCATGGCCAGACCTGCTGTCAGCTGCCCCAGTGCTTGCGACGTGCCGTAGGGGCTGGATGAGCGACGTAAGACAGGACAAGGCTGGACAAGGCAAGCAATGCGCCCTGGACGCTGGATCCTCAGGGGCGGCGAATTATCACGCCGTGATGATCCGCTCGCCGTGTCACTGTCGGTGCGACGGCAGCATCGCGAGTCTCCCTCGCCGGAACCGAATTTGGCTCCGCAGACGGCTGGAGCGAATCCGAGGTCGGGAGCACGTGCTCAGCAGCCGGCGCTCATCGGACACCGATCGCGAAGTACGAACTGTTCCTCGCCCGTCAGCCAGCCGGGTGAACAGCTCAGCACCTTCGCTGAGCGGGCGTAGCTGCTGGACCGGCTCAGTCAACGGGACCGCTCGCCCGTCCATCGCCCCCACGTCGCCCGAACAGGTAACCGTCGAACCTCATCGCGCCACGTGAAGCAGCCCGAGCGATTGCGACCCGTCACGTCCGTGACGACCCCGCTCGCCGGCCGCCGGTCATGCGCGGCTTCTGCCACCCTCCCTCGCGGAACGTGCGCTGCCGACGGGGATCACGCCATTGCGTGCTCATCGCCATGATCCGCACCGCCCTGGCCGACCAGTACGCCGGCATGGCCGGCCTCGAGCCCAGCGTCCTCGACCTCGCCGAAAAGCCCCTCACCGCCGGCCACTGCGATGATCCGCCGGCGTTTCGCCCCGGTGCGCGATCCGTCCGGCGCCGGGGCCGTGGGGAGCCCAAGCGTAACTGCCCGCCGGTTCAGGCGTTCAGCAACCGGACGGGCCAGTTCCTGGCCGGGTACAGATGTATGGAGGAGAGCCCATGGATGTCGGCATGGATGCCGCGCAGCACGTCCGGGACGTACTGACCGGGAACTTTGGCATCGATCCACAGTCGGTGCCTGCGGACACTGCTCTGCATGAGCTGCGTCTGGACTCCCTGGCACTCGAGGAGCTGCGGGTGATCCTGGAGGAGCGGATGGCTGTCGACCTGGACGACGTGCATCTGACCTCTCGGCACACCGTCGCGCAGCTTGTCGACCTCGTGAGCATCAAGGCGGCCATGTGAAGGCCGCCCACGGTGCGCCATTCGCGGCTGCGGTGACCGGCATCGGGCTGGTCACGGCGGCCGGTATCGGTGCCGATCGGACTTGGGACGAGATCACGCGGTCCACCACACCATCGGGGGTAGGCCCGCTTCCTGCCCTGGCGGGTATGCCCTGCGACTTCGCGTACACCGTCGGCGGGTTCGACTCCGACGCGCTCCTCGGGGTGGCATCTTCCCGGCTGATGGACCGTTTCTCCCAGATGGCGGTGGTCGCGGCGCGCGAGGCGGTCGCGGCTGCGGGACTGGACCAGAACGTGTGGGACGGCGACCGGGTCGCGGTGGTCATCGGCTCGGGCCATGGAGGTCTGCCCTTCTACGACGAGCAGAGCGCCGTACTCGGCGAGCGGGGGCCGCGGCGGATTTCCCCCAAGGTGGGACTGCTCACGCCCGTCAGTGGCGCTGCCGACAGCGTGTGCCGGGATCTCGGTGCCGGTGGTCCCAGCTTCGCGGTGTCAACAGCCTGCGCCTCGGGCACGCATGCGATCGGGACAGCGCTCCAGCTGCTGCGAGCCGGGGCCTGCGACATCGCGGTCGCAGGCGGGGCGGAGTCCGCCGCCAGCCGGCTGCTGGTAGCCGGCGCCAACCAGTTGAAGGCACTGTCCACGCGCCGGGACGACCCGGCCGCGGCTTGTCGCCCCTTTGACGCCGACCGCGACGGTTTCGTCCTCGGGGAGGGCGCCGGACTGCTGGTGCTCGAACGACTCGAGCACGCCCGTGCGCGCGACGCGACGGTCCTGGCCGAGGTGGCCGGTTACGGTGCGGCCACCGACCCCGACGCGACCGTCGCGCCCGACCCCGACGGAGCGGGGCTGGAACGGGCGTTGCGAGCCGCCCTGGCGGACGCCGGGCTCCAGGGCACCGACGTCGACCACGTCAACGCCCACGGCACCGCGACCATCCTCAACGACCTCGTGGAGAGTGCCGTCATCGCCCGGGTGTGCGGACAGCACCCCCTGGTCACGTCCACCAAGGCGATGACCGGGCACACCCTCGGCGCCTCCGGAGGGATCGAGACCGCACTGACCGTGCTGGCGTTGCACCACCAACTCGTCCCGCCCACCGCCAACCTCACGTGCCTGGATCCCGGTGTCCTGGTCGAGGTCGTCGCCAAGGAGGCCCGGCCGGCCCCCCTGGAGTGTGCGGTGAAGACATCGATGGGGTTCGGCGGGTTCGCCGCCGCCCTGGTGCTCACGCGCGCGTGATCCACCCACAGGCGACGACCCGCCCGGCGGGCACAATGATGCGAGGAAGTCATGACCGAGGAAATCGTCCGTTCCCTGACCGTGGACGGACTGTCCTACTGCTACCGGCTGGTACCCGGTCCGGACGCGCAAGCTGAGCCGGTCCTCGTCCTGGGCGGCGCGTTGCAGGGCATGTACGGGTGGCCCCAGATAGAGGACCAGCTGGGGCGGGTAACGAGCGTGATCACCGCCGACCTCCCCGGCACGGGCGCTGCCGATCCGCTGACCGCGCACGACGCGCTCCCGCTGCTCTGCCGGGCGACCGAGCAGATCATCGACGACCTCGGCCTGGACCGCGTCAATCTGTTCGGCTACTCCTTCGGATCAGTCGTCGCGTTCCTGTGCGCGCAGCGGCAGCCCCGGCGGATCGCGCGGCTGGTCCTTGGCGGCGTGCCGACCACAGTCTCCGACGCGCAGTACGCCCGGCTCCAGGAGCTGGCCCGGGAGCTGGCGGCGGGTCGGCTGCAGGAATTCGCCGCACTGTTCGCCGAGTCCATGCTGTGCATGGACCCCGCCCTGCCAGTGCTCCACCGCCGCCTGGTCTACCGGTATGTGAAACGGGCCGTGTTCCAGACCTACTCCCAAACGCCACACGCCCGGGCCTCGCTGATCCGCGCCCTCAGCTCTGGCATCCCCCGCATGGACGGCGGGCTCACCGGAGTACCCACACTGGTGTTCAGCGGCGAGCACGACAACCTCACCCCCGTGGACGCCCAGCAGTCCTTCGCCACGACGATCGAGGACAGCACATTCGTCACGATGCGCGAATCAGACCACTGGGTCGTACTGGAACGAGCCCATGACGTGGCAGACCTCGCACTGCGACATTTCACCGGGCGGTCGCTGACCGATGCGCAGTACGTCGTTCCTCACAGCGGAGGACCGGCACCCGACACCGCGTCAGAAGTACCGGCGCAGGGCCTGATGAGGCAGGAGCAAAGGGTCAGTGGTGACGTAGTGGGGGCGACGTCACCACGGTAAGGACGAGGCATGTGCGGCGACAGTCCAGATCGGGTTCACACCCGGCGCGGACGCGCCCCAACGCCGCAACGCGGTGCTGCCGAGCGGGCGGGACACGGCAAGGGCTCCGGACAGCCTGTCCGACGGTGGGGGGCGGCCGTCATGCTCGCGTTCGGCTGGGGGGTGCCGACAGTGCGTCGTTGGCGGCGTCGAGAATGCTGCCGAAAGAACGGGTGATCATGGGCCGCACGAGGACCCGGGTGAGGAAAGCACCGAGCAACGGCATGCGCATCTCGGCGCGGGTGGTCCAGCACACCCGAGTGCCGCCGTCGACCTCGCTGAACGTCATGCGGCCGAGTTCGTGCCGGGACGGCGGCAGGCTGCGCTCGACGACGTACTCGGTGGCGTACGGCGCGTCGTAGTGGGTGATGCGTTCCCTGAGCCAACCGATGAGCCAGAGGTGACTGCGGACGGCACCGGCGCCGTAGGGCGCGTCGGTGCCGCGCCGGGTGAGGCGGCAGCGCAGCACCAGCGGCGAAGCCGTGTAGTTGGTGGTCGTGGTGAGCCAGGTGAACACATCGTCGATAGGTGCGTCGATGACGCGTTCGACGGTCATGGTTTCCATGGCAGATGTCCTCCTCGGTCGAGCACGCGTAGCCCTTGACTTCCTGCCGTGCACACCATCGAGACAGCCCACACCAGCGAAGCGTGACAAGCCGCTACTGTGATACGCACCACACCGCGGCGCCATCTCCTGAACCAGCGGCTCGCCCTCATGAAAGATCGGCCCAAACGCGCCAAGCGCCCAACCGCAAACGCTCCCGAGGACTCCCGCACCGCCACCCTCCACACCCCGGGACCGAGAACGCACAGCCTCCGAGCAGGGCATCGAGGCGGACGATCCCCCATAGCCGGGTGCCCGCGGCGCCCAAGCGGCAACCCCCTTCATACTCACCTTGGGTGTCGGAAAGTGATCACCACTCACTGGCCCCTGTGCCGGCCAGACGGGCGCGGAGGGCGATCCGTCAGCCGCTGGAGGACTCAGCGCCTTCTTCGAACAGCGGCAGTCAACCACCGTGACATCCAGGGTCAACCGTACGAAGCGCAGCGAATGACGCCAGGTGACTTCGGCGATCAGCTCGGGGACGACCAGGGTCGGGTCGGTCGTAACGCCCGAGGACGAACAGCTGCGGGCGTCGCAGCATTCCGGCGACGGGCGCCGATCACAGCTTCGGTCGTCTGCCGCCGGCGAACCTTGAACCTTCTCTGCACCAAGCCTTGAGCGAGGTGCCGTGGTGATGGATTGCCGACCCAGCTCAACCCGAAGCTCGATGAGTCTCAGCGGAGTTCGACCATCCCCAGCGGGCCGTTGTCGGGGCTGGTGGCTAGGGTGCGCTGCTATGGACGCTGCTGATCTTGACTACCGGGCCCGGACGTTGTCCGGCTGCATTCCTCCGTTGCTGGTCTCCCGGCTTCCTGAGCTGGGTCACGACAAGGAGGTGGAGTTCCAGGCCGGCCGTGGGGAGTGGTTCTGCGCGCGGGAGTGGGCGCGGCTGCTCGGTGACCAGGGTCGACAGGCACAGGCGTTGGAGGTGCTCGCTCCGTTCATTGCCACGGGCTGGTGGCCGGCTGCCCGGACCCAGGCGGAACTGCTGGAGAGCTGGGGGCGGGCAGAGGAGGCGATCGCGCTGGCCCGGCCGTACGCAGACACCGGAGGGCTCGCTCTGGAGTTCTTCGCGCGCCTGCTGGACCGGTACGGACGCAAGGACGAGGCGGTCATGTTGCTGAGCGCCGGGGTCGAGGACTGGTTCCTTGCCTCCGCTCTTGTCGACGTTGTCGAGGGGGCAGGCCGAGACGAGGACATCGCTGCGCTGCTGGCCGCCCGGATCCCGGCCCAGCACCGGTGCGACGCCCCGTGGTGCTGCCGCGGCCTCGACCCCGACATGGCAATCGGCCTGCTCGCCGCGATCCGTGAACGTCAAGACCGCGTCGACGAAGCGATCGCCCTTCTTAACACCCGGCAAACCACCTCCGTCAACGCCCGCGACCAGCTGGCCGACCTGCTCGCGAGGCACGACCGGATCGAGGAACTGCGCGTGTACGCGGCGTCCGAGTACCACGGGCACGCCGCGCAGCGTCTCGCCGAGGTGCTGGAGGAGCGCGGTGATGTGGAAGGCGCGATCGCCGTGTACCAGCAGCCGGGCGACTCGCCCGCCCGCCAGTGCCACGGTGCGGTGCAACTGGCGCAGCTCCTGGCTCGGCATGGCCGGGGTGACGAGGCGATACGCATGCTCGCGGACTCACCCGGCGGCGCGGAGGACTGGATCGTCGACATGCTGTGCACCCTGTATGCCGACCACGGGCGCGCCAGGGACGGCCTGGCCTACCTCGACGCCCTCAAGGCACGCCGCGACGGCGAGGAGGAATGGGACTTCTTCAGGATGCGGCTTCGGCTCATGGCCGACTGCGGCCTGCTCGATGAACCGATCGAGCAGGCGAGGGCGCACCCCGAGAGCGGCGCCTCGTACGCGGCCTGGACCGTCTCCGACCTGCTCGCCGAGAGGGGCAGAACCGAGGAGGCCGTCGCGGTTCTCGAACCACACGCCCCCGCCAACGCCAGCTCTCTGGCCGGCCATCTCATCGACCTCGGCCGAGTCAAGGACGCTGTGGCACTCCTTCAGCAGCGCCAGTCCGAGCCGGTCACACCTGTCTGGACCGGCACATTTTCCACCGAACCCCCGTTCTAAAACCTCGCACTCCGGGCCGACTCGTACATCCCCGTATGCTTACGAATCACGGCCCCGGGGCGTGAAGCAACCCGATGGTGCAGTTAACAAGCCAGCCACGGGCGCCTCTCATGTACCTCTGGCCCAAGCCCCTTGACCACCAGCCCCTCCACGCCCAGGATTTCCGTCCAGGACTCCAGCCTCTTGGGCGATGGCCGGGTTCGTCGTCATCGGGTACAGCGTCCCCGGCGGCGTCAGACCCTGCTTGGTGAACAGGTCCTCGAGGACGGCGCGTCGTCGTCCGTAGGGCTCGCTCGTTCAGGAACTCCTGACCGTCCTTCCGCAGGACGTCGAAGGCGATGAAGTCCGCGGACATCGCGGCGGCCAGCTGTTGGACGGTGCGGCTGCCGGAGGAGGCGCGCGGCGCTGCAACGCCTCGAACGACAGCCTGTTCCCTCACCACACCACCACTTCGCCATCGAGGACCAAGCCTTCGGCCAGCGACCCACGCCGCGACTGCAACCGCGTCGGCCCGCCCATGGGAGCCGACGTGAACAACAAGCACCGGTAACCGTCGTTCTCCAGACTTCGCCATGTCTCAGGAGACAGGTTGGTTTTGTAAACGAGAAAGGGAGTCTTTCGCAAAGTCCCACCGGGCCGGAGATGCGGCGGCAGGCCGGACCTGGGGCCTGGTCGTCTGTCCCGGGACGCAATCGCCTTTCGCGCTGAGCCGCCGAGGGCTAGGGTGCGGGTGCAGCGAGTGACCCACGAGGAGCTAAGACATGCCCGGTCGTCCGAGCGCGCGTTGACCTTGTAGGCCGTGATCGGCCTGTCATCGCGTGCTGCCCTTGACGTTGCGGCACAGCGAGCCTTCCCCTGCCTGAATCGCAGGCGCACCTGGTGTGCGCCGGGTGATGGTCCTCGTCGTCGGCAATCCAAGGGATCTTCGTGCCGTCCACGTCCTCCGCTGTATCCGATTCCAGTCGATCTGTTCCGCCAAGTCTGTGGCGGGATCGCGACTTCCGCAGACTCTGGGTGGGTCAGACGGCCTCCCAACTCGGCGAACACACCACTCTGATCGTTCTCCCGCTCTTCGCCGTCCTGACGCTCAACGCCGACGCCGGCGAGTTGGGCGTCCTCCGCGCGGTGGGGCAGGCGCCGCTCCTGTTGCTCTCGCTCTTCGTCGGCGCGTGGGTGGACCGGTGGCGGGCCCACACGGTGATGGTGGTGACGGACGCCGGCCGGACCCTGCTACTGGGCGCCGCCGCCGTGGCCGGTCTCCTCGGTTGGCTCAATCTGCCCGCACTGCTCGTGGTCGCCCTCGGCGTTGGGGCGCTGTCCGTGTTCTTCGACGTGGCCTATCAGGCGTCTCTCGTACGACTGGTGAAACGCGATCAGTTGCTACAGGGCAACAGCGCGCTCGAGGGCAGCCGGTCCGCGGCTCAGATCGGCGGGCCCGCCCTCGGCGGCGCATTGGTGTCACTGCTGTCGGCGCCGATCGCTGCTGCCTCCAGCGCGGTGTTTTTCGCGCTGTCGTTCTTGTCGATCCGGCGGATCCGTCGGATCGAATCGATCCCGGAACGCTCGGAACGTCCCCCTCGGGTATGGCGACGGATCTATGAGGGCCTCCGCTTTGTCGTCCGCGATACCTCGCTGCGGACCGCGTGCCTCGCCTCGGCCGCCTTCCAGTTCTCCTTCGCGTCCATGATGACCGTCTATCTGCTCTTCCTGCCGCGGGAACTGCACCTCTCAGGCACCACCGTTGGGCTGGCACTTGCGGCGATGGGGCCGGGCGCGCTGCTGGGCTCGATGCTGGCCTCTCGCCTGCCGCCCCGGTTCGGTTACGGAACGGTGCTCGTGTCCGCGGCGGCACTCGGCGACGGCGTGTTCCTGTGTGTGCCCGCGCTGCACGGCTCCTCTGCGGTGACGGTTTCCGCGCTCCTGGCGATCAACTTCGTGTTCGGGACCGCTGGCCAGTTGGTGAATGTCACGGTCATGGCCGTGCGGCAGGCCGTCACTCCGGACGGGATGCACGGCCGCGCGGCCGCGACGATCACGTTTGTCGGCATGGGGACGGCCCCGCTCGGCTCCCTGCTCGGCGGGTTTCTCGCGATGGAGTGGGGGCTGCTCACCAGCCTCCTGGTGACGGCCGCAGGCATGATGCTGTCCCCTGTGGTGATGGTTTTGTCCCCGCTCGCACGCCTGGGACGGGTGCTTCCGGCCGTGCAGGACGCGCCGCCGACGGTCGCCCGTTCTGAAGCCCACGAGACGGCCGCCCCAGAGACCAGCAGCCGCCCTCCAGGTGACGTCGAACCTCGTTCACATTGATCACGGATACGGCCTTCACGTGACTCCCGTTACGACTGGGGCTGGTGGTACAACATCTGGACCGCCCCCCGGCGTTGATCGGGACAAGCTCGGCGCCCACGGCACCGTAGAAGGGCTGCGTATTCATCGAGACCATCCCGCGGATGGTGTACTCGCGCGCCGCAGACTCCTCCCACAAGGGTGTTGCCGACCACATCTACAAGGCGCAAAACCAGCCCGACTCGACGTACCCGACGAGCGCCGCTTTGGAGAGCATCCCCGGTAAGTACGTAGCCGGCGACTACTATGCGGCCGTCCTGCACCGTCTGCACGAGAACTTCCATCTGACGACGATGAACGCCAACACCTCCCACAAGGACCAGGCGTGCACCTCGACCGGCGAGTACTCCACCACCGGCCTGCCGCTCTCCCTGCGGCTGAAGCAGGCGGCAAGGACTGCGACGAGTACCCGTTCCGTTCCGCGCTCAAGGGCGCTTCAAGCCCGGACTGGGACTTCTCCGTGTGTCCCGTCAACCTCGGCCAGAACCGGTCTAGCCACAGGACTGTCACACCCGGAAATTATGATGAGCAGCGCTCCTCGAACATCGAGGAGCGCCGTTCCCCTTTCTCGCCGGAGGCCTCGTGGACCTGATGCAGACCCTCGACAGCTACTTCGGCGGCTGGTCCTTCACCTTCACCACGCTGCCCCCGCTCGAGGCGCTGCAGGCTATGGAAGCCGTCTCCATCCGCCCCATCGAGAGCCCGCTCGATGCGCTCCGCGAGGAAGAAGACGCAGGCCTTGCTGAAGACGGTGTTCTTCTCGTCGCCGGCCGCGTGCACCCTGGCTGGAGCATCATCATCGAGACCAGCGGCTACAGAGGACTCGTGGGAGCCGAACGGTCCGTTCTCCTCGAGCTGTGCAGCGCCGAGTATCCCGCGATGACCGTCTTCAAGAATCCCAACTGTCTCGAGCTGCTGTACGCGGACCTCGACGACAGGTGGGGCGGCATGGCGATCGACAGCGGGATCCGATGGGGCGAGATGAGCCCGCCCGTCTCGGCTGTACTCACCGCGGCCGGGTTCCTCCCCGATGGCCAAGGCATCTCCACGGAGATCGCCGACCGTGCGTACAACGATCTCGTGCAGCGCGCTGTCGCCGTAGCGACGGGAGTATCCCTGGACGACGTCGGGACTGCCGGCGGCTGGGCCTCGGGGATCGTCCTGGCGGAGACAACAGCGACGCAGGTCTCGCGGAGCAGATCGCTTCGTTGACCGCCGCGTAGCGACACCGGCTGTGCTCCGGCCTCAACGATCTCCAGCGCGGCCTTGGCCTTCTTGATCTTCGTGGCCACCCGCTTGCAGAACATCGTCGCCAGGTCGTCGCGGACCCGCATCCTCGCCTTGTGCAGGATACGGATCCAGCGCGGGCGCGTTGGCTCTCCAGCGCGAAGAAGCGTCGTTCACCGATGTTCATCAGGACGTCATGCACCTGATCCCCGACGTGGCAGAGCCGGATCCTGGACGTCGGAACGGGCACGGGACTGGGGCCGGCTGATCGAGCAACAGTGGGCAGTACGGCAATACTCCCCCAAACTCGGATACGACTGGCCCTGGGCGAGTGGCGGTCGATCAGCCGGAGTGGCCCTTCGGGAGCGGATGCCTCTGGCAAGGGGAAGGTGCGCCCAAGACGTATCGGCACCTACTTGGTGAGCACCGCCTGCATGACCTGCTTGGCGATCGGGGAGCCCAGCTTGCCACCGGAGATGTCGTCGCGCGAGATGTCCATGTCCGTCGGGTCGATGAAGACGGCCACAGCCACCGAGGCGCCGTCGGCGTTCTTGCCGTACGAGACGAACCAGCCGTACGGCACCTCATCGTCGACGTTGACGCCACGCTGCGCCGTTCCGGTCTTTCCGCCGACGGTGATGCCGTCGATCAGCGCTCCCTTGGCGCTGCCTTCGCGGGCAGTGAATTCCATCATCTCGCGCACGCTGCCTGCGGTCTCCTCGGAGATCGCCTGGCTCTTGAGCTTCGGCTCGTGCTCCTCGACCGGCGACAGGTCGGGACCGATCAGCTTCTCGACGATGTACGGCTGCATCAGCTTGCCGCCGTTGGCGATGGCGGCCGTCACCATGGCCATCTGCATCGGCGTGCTCGTGAGGCTTCCCTGGCCCATGCCGGTCAGCGCCGTTCCCGGCTTGTCGAGGCGCTCCGGGTAGAGGCTCTTGCTCGCCAGCAGGTCACCGAAGTCCTCGGAGTAGACGTCCTCGTTGAAGCCGAACTTCTGCGCCGTCTCCCTCATCTTGTCCGGGCCCAGCTTGGACGCGGCATCCAGGAACACGTTGTTGCAGGAGTGCTGCATGGCCGTCTTCAGCGACGCCTTGTCGCATACGCCGTCACCGGCCTCACTGCCGATCCGGTTCGTGGAGAGCGGCAGGGGGTACGGTGACGGAGCGTCAGACGCGGCGTCAATATCCGTGACGACACCGTGTTCCAGGGCGGCGGCCGCCGTAAGGATCTTGAAGGTCGAGCCGGGCGGGAAGGTCTCGCGCAGTGCCCGGTTCGCCAGCGGCTTGCTCTTGTCGGAATCGAGCGCCTTGAACCGGTCGCCCTCCTTGAACGTCATCCCGGCGAACACCGACGGGTCGTACGACGGCGCGGAGGCCAGCGCGAGCACCTTTCCGGTATCCGGTTCGAGTGCGACGACGGCGCCGCGCGCGCCGAGGTCGGTCAGCCCCTTGTACGCGGCCTTCTGCGCCTTGGGGTCGATGGTGGTGACCACGGAGCCGCCGCGCAGCGGCTTCCCGGTGACGACGTCCCTCGCACGCTGGAACGCGAACCTGTCGTCCTGGCCGCTGAGCACCGAGTCGTACGTCTGCTCCAGCAGGGACATCCCCATGGCCTGGGAGGCGTAGCCGGTGACGGGAGCGTACATGGGCCCGTCCGTGAAGGTCCGCTTGAACTTGAAGTCCTGCCCCGGCACTTCCTTCGAGCCCGTCACCGGGCGGCCCCCGACGATGATGTCCCCGCGTGCCTGCGCGAACTGGGAGATCTTCACCCGCCGGTTGTCCTTGTGCTGCGCGAGGTTCTCCCCCTGTACGAACTGCACCCAGTTGACCCGCAGCAGCAGAGCCATGATCAGGATTCCACAGAAAATCGCCACGCGTCTCAGCGGCCTGTTCATTGATGCCCCGCCCCTCCACGCCCGCTCTACCGCACGCGTGTCCGAAAAGATCTTCTAGGGAAAGACGATGAACAGGAAGGTCTGGTTGCGTGCAGAGGCGGCCCAGCAAACGAGGTCCCCCGGCAGACGCCGACTGCTGCTCGCGTGGCTCGGTCTTGGTCGCCAGGTCGTGCGCAAGCACCTCGCCGCCCTGCGCGCCGGCAACGCCGAACCTGCCTCACACCGAACGAACGACGAATCTCCGGCTCAGCGCACTAGGTTGAGCGGATGCCTCATCGCATTCGTGTCGCCGTGTGTTCCGTCGTTACCGTCGCCGCCGTGTTCGGCGCCGGTACGAGCCCGACGCAAGCCCAGCCGCGCACCCCGTATGAGGCGCCCGCCCGGCCGGTACTGGAACCGCTGGTCGGGCTGGCCGCCGAGCGCGTGCTGCTCGCGAACCAGGTCGCTGCGGCCAAGTACGGGACTGACTCGCCGATCGACGATCCCTCCCGGGAACAGCAGGTACTGGACGCCGTGGCCGCGGAGGCACGCGGCCTGGGGCTGGATCCGGCCGAGGCGACGGCGGTCTTCAAGGACCAGATCGAGGCGAACAAGCTGGTCCAGCGGGAGCTCTTCCGGACGTGGGACAGCGGCACCGCCCGTCCGCCCGAGCACCGGCCGACACTCGCCGAGATCCGGCCGTTGATCGACAGCATCAACCACCGGCTGCTCGCCGAGCTGTCCGCCACCGATGCCGTGCGCCACGGAGCCCGCTGCGCGGTCCGGCTCGTCACAGCCGAACGGACGGTGACCGGACGGCTGCGTTTGAGCCCCCTGTACGAGACGGGGTTACTCAGAGCGCTGCCTTCGGTGTGCCGGGCACACTGAACCCATCCCGCCCGCGCCGTGCCGCCCGCCAAGAGGCGCGGGCTACTCTCTGGCGTTTGCCCTCGGGGTGGCGCGCTCCCTGACCGGCTCCTCAAACGCGGAGCGCCTCGCGGTCATCCCGGCTGCTGTCGCGGCGGCGTGCGGTAGGGGGCGTTGCGCCAAGCGCCGGCTGCGCAGTGTCAACTCAGCAGCGCGGCCCGCCTTGCAGGGGGGCGCGGCGGACAGCACGCTCGGCCCGCCCGGCACCGAGCAAGCAGCCTGGGCCAGCGCCCATGGAGCGGCGGCCCGCTGCGGCGCCGCCAGCGTGCCCGAGCATCGGTACACACCACGGCGTTCCGGTGCACGGTGCCGTGAGAGCCCGGCCGGGTCCGTGCAGATCCATCCCAGGCGCGACGTTACCGGCACGAACAGCGGCTGCGATCCCATCAGTTGCCGGGCGGAACGTACCCCGCCACGCGGGGTTCCTGTTCGCCTCCGCCGCGGTGGGCATACCAGCAGGGAACGCCTGATGTCCCTGATCCCGAGCGAGCCGAGGGGCCACGCTTTGGGCGGCGTCGCGCAGCTCACCTCACCCGTGACCACCATGACCGTGATGGCCGCCGCCTCTGTCGCGGGCACCCTCGCCCTCGCACCCGGCCTCCGGCGCCTGGGCCCGGCGGCCACCGGCGTGCCGAACGATGCTGGCGCCGGCCGACGGCTCACCAACACTGGAAAGGACCTCAGACCGACGGACACGGTCTGACATAGCCGTCGATGTCGCGGAAGTAGAACATGCGCTGACCAGTGTGGCAGGGCTGATGTCCTTGACAATTTCGGTGTGCTGGGCGGTGCCGTCGCGGACTCCATGCAAGTCGTCCACGCCCATGTACAACACGGGCCCGGTTGCCCTGTGGGCAAGTCCCGCACCCGGCCGTCACGCTGGTTCTGGAGTTCGGTGAAGGCTGGCTCGTGACGGATGACGCCACCAGACGGCAGCGGACTGAGGATCTGGCACGCGCGGTCGGATGGAGCCGGAAGCGCCTGTGGCCCAGGGATGGCGGTGGACGACATCGCGTGGGCCAGTCACGGACATTCGTACAAGACCAGCGGCCGTAATGCATGTCAGGGTGGGGCAAACGCGGTCACGACCCCATTGCCATCGCCAGGAATCTCTCACCGTTCGATGTACGGGAGCTCGCGCCGTTCGACGGCGCCGCGTTCTGCGAGTTACGACCCCCGCGGATGCATGAGGTCGGTATTCAGGGCAGCCAAGACAGGAGTACATGACATGGATCTGCGCGGCGCGAAGGTGCTGTTGACGGGCGCCACCGGCGGGATCGGGCAGGCACTGGCGGTGGATCTGGCCGCCCGGGGCGGTGAGATGGTGCTCACCGGGCGCCGTACCGACCTGCTTGAGCCGCTGGCCGAGAAACTGGGAGGCCGGGCCATCCCCACCGACCTGGCCGACCGGGACGCGATCGAGGAACTGCTGGCGGCGGCAGGCGAGATCGACGTTCTCGTGGCCAATGCCGCGCTGCCGGCGAACGGTCTGCTGGCCGACTACTCCATCGGCGACATCGACCGCGCGCTCGACGTCAACCTCCGCGCGCCCATCGTGATGGCGAAGCTGGCCGGGCAACACATGGCCGCCCGCCGCCGCGGTCACCTGGTCTTCATCTCCTCGCTCTCCGGCAAGACCGCGTCCGGGCAGTCCTCCCTCTACAACGCCACCAAGTTCGGGATACGCGGCTTCGCCCTCGCCCTGCGCGAGGACATGCGGCCCCACAACGTCGGCGTCTCGACCGTCTTCCCCGGCTTCATCAGCGACGCGGGCATGTTCGCCGACTCCGGCGCAACCCTGCCCCGCGGGATCGGAACCCGTTCGCCGCAGGACGTGGCGCGCGCGACCATACGCGCCATCGAGAAGAACCTCACCGAGGTCGACGTGGCACCGCTGAACCTGCGCCTGATCGCCCTGCTCGGCGGCGCCGCGCCAAGCCTGACCGCCGCCGTCCAACGCAGCATCGGCGCGGACAAGACCACCGAACAACTCGTCAAAGGCCAGCGCCACAAACGCTGACACCACGGCTCACTGTCCGGCACACTCGCCGCCGTGCCACGCCATGCGAGCCGGGAGCGGGCAGGGACCAGTGCGGCGGATGGGCCGCACCGGTCCCTGCGCTGTTGCTCTGTTACTTCGTCTGCTCAGCCACACCCACAGCGCGGATGTTTTACTGCCTGACCGAGCCGCCCCGGTCATCGGCCGCCGAAGCTCGCAGCGAGATGTACTGCAGGTCCTTCGGCACCCGGACCGAACCTTTCCAGGCTGCCGACTTCACACGTACGCCGCCTGGTTCGACGGACCTCCACGTCTTGCCGTCGTCGTACGAGATCTCCAGCATGCCACCGTTGATCTTCCCGGTGCCCGCCACTCCCCCGACGTACTCGGAGAAGATGCCGCGCTCCAGCCGCTTTCCGGCCCGCACATCACCGGTCAGTTCGGTGTGCGCGTCGAAGCCGAGGTTGAGCATCGGCGGGAAGGTCGCCCGGCCCGCCGGGGTCTCCTTGGAGCGGAAGGTCCACTCCGAGTGGCCCTGGGGCCCCGCCGTACAACGCGCCTTCCGATCGGCGGTGATGCACGACGCCAGGACCGAGTTGCGACAACTTCGACGGCTGCCGGCCGGCCCGGAAGACGGAGCCGGCGTCGCTTTCCCCCCACCGTGCCGAGCACATCGGGAGCACGGTTACTGTCCGGGCCCTTGACCGGCCTTCTTCGGCTCATGCTGCAATGTGGCGGCTTCCGTGGCCGGATCTGACAGAGAATGGTCATTGCGGCCGCACGCATATGCCTGAACCATTGGCGGCATGCCCGAAGCACGCAGAGTCGTCATCGTCGCCTTTCCCGGCGTGGAACTCCTGGACGTCACCGGTCCGGCCGAGGTCTTCGCCGTCGCCTCCGGCATTGCCGGGGCAGGCCGTCCCGGCTACCGGGTGGAGATCGCGGCGGCCCGCACCGGCGAACTGCGCACCTCCAGTGGGGTCCGAGTGGTGGCCGACGTCGCCTTGGAGGAGGTGCGCGGGGAGGTGGACACCCTGCTCGTGTCGGGGGCGATCAAGCTGGCCGAAGAGGGCGTCGAGCCGGTGATCGACGCCACTGTCGTCGAGTGGCTGCGTACTGCCGCGCCCCGGGCCCGCAGGACCGCCTCGGTGTGCGCGGGTGCACACCTGCTGGCCGCGGCGGGGATCCTGGACGGAATGGCCGCCACAACCCACTGGCTGACAGCGGACCGGCTCGCCGCCGACCATCCGCGGATCGTCGTCGATCCGGACCCGATTTTCATCCGGTCCGGGCAGGTGTGGACCTGTGCGGGTGTCACCTCCGGAATGGACATGGCCCTGGCTATGGTTGCCGAGGACCATGGCCAGGCGCTGGCGCTCGCCACTGCCCGCATGATGGTCATGTACGTCAAGCGGCCCGGTGGGCAGAGCCAGTTCAGCGTGCCGCTGTCGATCCACTCACCCGCGGACGACCGGATCGATGGGCTGCGCCTGTGGATCGCCGACCATCTCGCGGACGACCTGTCCATCGACGTACTCGCCGAGCGGATGCACCTGAGCGTGCGCCATGCCGCGCGACTGTTCCGGCAGCGTACCGGCAGCACGCCTGCCTCCTACATCGAAGCCGCCCGGGTGGAGGCCGCACGACGCCTCCTGGAAGAGACCGACCGCAGCCTGCCCGAAGTAGCAGCCGCCAGCGGCCTCGGCTCCGTGGAGACCCTGCACCGGGCATTCCGGCGCCGACTCGTCACCACTCCGGCCGAATACCGGCGCCGCTTCCGGTCGCCATCCGCCGCCGAGACCGACGACGCGTTCCCTCTCGGCTCTCCCAGCACGCCCGACGGCATCCCCGCGCACTGACCGCGAAGAGAGTCCCGCCGCTCGCGGCCCCCGGCGAGGACAGAGCCGATGTACGCGCGACGCGCCTGCGGGCTGCGGCGCGCCCCGAAGAGCATGAGCCGCGCTCAAGACGAGGCGGAAACACACACTATGGAGGACCACTCATGTCCGATACGAAGATCATCCCCATGCCCGTCCTGGGAAAGCACGCGATCAACACCTACCTGGTGCTCGGCCGACGCCCGGTGATCGTCGACGCGGGAACGCCCGGCAGCGGCCGCAAGATCTATGACCAGGTCGCCCAGCACGGAGTGGATCCCCAGGACATCGCCCTCATCGTCCTGACGCACGGCCACATCGACCACTTCGGCTCCGCCGCCGAACTGCGCCGGCTCACCGGTGCTCCGGTCGCAGGCCATGCCGCCGACCTGGGCCCGTACCGCACGGGTCGTTCCCGCCAGCCGTACCTGCCGACCGGCGCGACAGGACGACTCATGAAGCGGAGCAAGGCCATGCACGTCACCGTGGAGCGGGTCGAACCCGATGTGCTCCTCACGGGCGAGACGAGCCTGTCGGACTACGGAGTCGACGCTCGCATCATGCCCACCCCGGGGCACACCGCCGGCTCGGTGTCCGTCCTCACCGACACGGGGGATCTCGTCGCCGGCGACCTGGTGGCCAACTCCTTCATGGGCCTCATCACCGGCAGGCCGGCCAATCCTCCCTTCCACGACGACCCACTGCGCAACCTGGCCAGCCTCCGCGAGATGCTGGCGCTGAACCCGGCCAGGCTGCATGTGGGCCACGGCACCGCGCTCGACCCCGAGCGCGTGCGCCGCTGGGCGAACAGGGAAGAACACCGACTGCACACATTGGCAGCGAAGGGCCGATTGCTACAACGAACGGAGCCTGCGAGCTCGTAGACGGCACCCCGCCCGATGCCGCTCTCGGGTCGAGGGTGTCGCGGTTGCCCCAGGTAGCGGTCAACCGTACGCCGGCCCCCATATGGACGCGCTGGAGTGCCCGGGTGGGGTGGTCCGCCTAACGTCGTCGTCGTGCGAAGCCGCGTGTCAGCCGACCGCGCCGCGTACAGGCGATCGAGAGGGATTCCCATGGCTGTCGTGATGACCTTTTCCTGGCCCGAGATCACCCCCGACATCTACGACACGGTGCGCCAGCGGGTGCGATGGGAGGAGGACTCCCCGGACGGGTGCGTGCTGCACGCCGCGTGGTTCGTCTCCGACGGCCTCAACGTGCTCGACATCTGGGAGTCGGAGGACCACTTCAACCGGTTCATCGCCGAAAGGATCGCGCCCGTACTCAAGGGTGAACTGGGCGTGCAGAGCGAACCCCAGCCGAATTTCTTCCCGCTGCACCGGCGCTTCGTCGCCCCAGGGGTCACCGGCGGCGGCGCCTGACGTCGTCCGCGATCCAGGTGCTCAGTGCCCGCATGATCTACACCTGGCGTTCCGTGGGCGGGGGGTGCGGTGAGGGCTCGGTACGTGGTGTTCCCGTCGCGCTGGGCCTGGAACACCAGCCGTCGGGGAAGGTGAGGACGCCCCTGCGAGTCCATGCCACCGAAGGCTGAGCAGCGCCGCCACGTACGTCGTGACATCGTGGTGCCATGACCATCGAAGTTCGCCCGGCTTCGGTCTTCGAGGATGTCCGTGAGGTACTCGGTCCGAAGTCACCGGGAGCCAACGTCTGCTGGTGCCTGAGCTACCGGATCCCGTCCAAGCTCAACAACGAGCTGCGCGGACCGGCCCGCGGTGAGTACGTCGCCGAGCTGTGCCGTACACAACCCCCTCCGGGCGTGCTCGCCTACGACAACGACGAGCCGGTCGGCTGGGCCGCCGTGGCACCGCGCTCGGACACCTCCTTCGCGCGCAACCGTAAAATCCCGCACATCGACGACCTGCCAGTCTGGTCGCTGTGGTGCATCCGCGTACGCCCCGGTCATCGAAAGAGGGGCGTCTCGCACGCCCTCATCGCCGGCGCGGTCGAGTTCGCCCGCGCCCACGGCGCACCGGCGGTCGAGGCGTACCCCCTCGACAACGGTGACGCCAAGGTCGACATGACGATGGCGTACGCCGGGCTCCGGAAGAACTTCGAGCGCGCCGGGTTCACCCACGCAGCCGACACCACCTCGGTACTGGCCGGTCACCCCAGGGTCCTGATGCGGCTCGACCTGCGCTGAAGACCGGCTGGCAACAGCAACTGGTGATCTCGACAGTCCGCGCACGAACAAACGCCGGAAGTGGAACCGCGACATCCCGAGTCCATCCTGACGGGTCCCAGCGAACCGGTGCGTGGAGATGCCACCAGCGCATCCGGGCGGACGGCGTCACACCGATGCTCCGGTCAGCAGGCGTCAGCAGGCGTCAGCCGGTGCGGTGGGAGCGGGCCAGAGCCAGCCCGCCCAGGGCTATGCCGGTCAGCCCCACCACGGCGGCCACGATGGCCCCGGCTCGCCCGTTGCCGGTGCCGAAACCACCGGTGGACGTGGCCAGATGCAGCCCAGCGAGGGCCATGGCGATCAGCCCCACCACCATGGCCACCATGGCCCCGTTTCTCCCTGAGCCGGTGCCGATACGACCGGCGGAGCGGGCCAGAGCCAGCCCACCGATGACCATGCCGATCAGGCCCACCACGGCGGCCACGATGGCCCCGAGCCGCCCAGAGCCGGTGCCGATACCACCGGCGGCGACGGAGACTTGCGCGGCCGCCGGTGCGGCAAGCCCGAACACCCCGAGCAGGGCGGCTCCGGCCACGGCAAGCGCAAGTCGGACTGACGTCAGGACTCCTGATGAGCTCATGTGCCTCTCCTCATATCTTCGTGCGTCTCGTTTCCGAGGTTTGGATGTCGCCTGATCTTGTCTCCGGGCGCACCGCCCGTCGTCCAGCAGACGGAGGCACTTCGCGCTGCCGCCGATGGCGCACCTGGTTGCTGCGGACGCCGCAGGCGCCGCGAAAGTACTGCGTGCGCGGTAGGCCGCCGCTCATCCGCGAGCGGGACTCGCCCTCAGCGACATCCGGCTAGGGTGCGCGCATGAGCAAAGGACGGTTCGGTGTTCGGGCCGATGTCAGAGACTGGGTGATCTCCGTCGGCGTGGCGGCGACCTTGCTGGTCGCCGGGCTGTCCGGGCAGCACACCGCCACGAACCTCGGGCTGCTCGGCTACGCGCTGCTGGCGGGCGGCGGCCTGGCCCTGGCTGCCGGCCGCCGGGCTCCGGTTCCCGTCCTGGCGGTCACCGGGCTGTGCGCGGTGGGTTACCAGGCGGCCGGTTTCGACGTGCCTGCCGTCGCGTTCCTGTTCGCGGTGTACGCCGCCATGCGTGCCGGACACCGCACCATCACGGTGGCGGCGTCCGTGACCATGCTGGCCACTCTCCCGCTCGCGGCCCTGGCCTCCTCCCTGTACGACACGCGCAACACGGGAGACACGGCCGAGGCGTTCGCGCAGGCCCGAGGCGCCCTCGAGCTGGCCTGGTTGATCGCGGCCGGCGCCGCGGGGGAAGCGCTGCGGCAGGCCGAGCAGCGGGCGGACGAGGCCGAGCGTACCCGGGAAGAGACCGCGCGGCGCCGCGCCGACGAGGAGCGGCTGCACATCGCGCGGGAGCTGCACGATTCGCTCACCCACCAGATCTCGGTCATCAAGGTGCAGGCCGAGGCTGCCGTCCACGTGGCCCGCAAGCGGGGCGAACCGGTGCCGGAGGCCCTACTCGCCATCCGGGAGGCAGGTCGTGAGGCAACCCGGGAACTGCGAGCGACCCTGGAGGCGCTGCGCGACGACGAGAGCACCCCGCCCCAAGGGCTCGGCCACCTCCCGGAGCTGGTGGAACGTGCCCGTACGACCGGACTGGACGCGACACTGACGATCGAAGGACAACGACACGACGTGCCGGCCGCGGTGGACCGGACCGCCTACCGGATCGTTCAGGAGTCGCTCACGAACATCGCCCGTCACGCCGCCGCCGCTACCGCGTCGGTCCGCATCGACTACCGTCCGAACGCCCTGACCATACGAATCGATGACGACGGCAAGGCCACCCCGGACACCGCCCCGGTGCCCGGCGTCGGGCTGCTCGGCATGCGGGAACGAGTCACCATCCTCGGCGGTCGCCTGCGCGCGGAACCGCGCAGCGAGGGCGGCTTCACCGTCCAGGCTGAACTGCCCGTGGAGCGCACGCCGTGATCCGTGTCCTGCTGGTCGACGACCAGCCGCTCCTGCGCAGCGGATTCCGCGCACTCCTCGACCTCGAAGACGACATCGAGGTGGTGGCCGAGGCCGCGGACGGGAAGGAAGGCGTGGCTCTGGCCAAGGAGCACCTGCCCGACGTCGCTCTCATCGACATCTCGATGCCGGTCATCGACGGCATCGAGGCGACCCGGCTCATTGCCGCGGACCCGGCTCTCGCCCAGGTGCACGTCGTCATCCTCACCAACTACGGCTTGGACGAGTACGTCTTCAACGCGCTGCGGGCCGGTGCCGCCGGATTCCTCGTCAAGGACATCGTGCCGGAAGACTTCCTGCACGCCGTACGCGTCGCCGCGCGCGGCGACGCCCTGCTCGCACCGTCGATCACCCGCAAGCTGATCAACCGGTACGTCACCCAGCCGCTCCACACGGGCGCCGAAACGGGGCTGAAAGAGCTGACCACCCGCGAACGCGAGGCCGTCGCCCTGGTCGCGCAGGGCCTGTCCAACGACCAGATCGCCGCCCGCATGGTGATCAGTCCCCTGACCGCGAAGACCCACATCAACCGGGCCATGGCCAAGCTCTACGCCCGTGACCGCGCGCAACTCGTGGTCCTCGCCTACGAATCCGGCCTGGTAACCCCACGCAACCGCTGACATCGACGTACCGGTTAGGCAGGCTTTGCGCTGCGAAACGAGCGCCGGTAGCTGTCCGGTGGGACCCCTACGATCCGTTTGAACTGGCGCCGAAGTGTCGTGGCGGTACCCATGCCGGTGGCGAGGGCAACCGCCTCGATGCTCTCGTCGGTGGCCTCCAGCAGCTCCTGCGCGCGACGTACGCGCTGAGTCAGGAGCCACTGAATCGGCGTCTGCCCCATCACTGACCGGAACTGCCGTCCGAGATGGCGCGGGCTCGTGTTCGCCTTCCGCGCCATGTCGGTCACTGTCAGCGGCCGGTCCAGTCGTTCCTGGACCCAGGCGAGCAGGTGGGCAAGCGTGTGGTCGCCCGTGACCTGCAGCGGCGTAGCCACGAACTGGGCCTGACCACCGGGGCGATGTGGCGGCATGACGAGGCGACGGGCGACGGAGTTGGCGATGGTGGCGCCGTGGTCGAGGTGGATCAGATGGAGGCAGAGGTCTACGGCGGCGGCCTTGCCGGCGGCCGTGAGCACACTGCCATTGTCCGTGTACAGCACATCCGGGTCGACCACGGCATGCGGATGGCGTGCACTCAACTCCGCGGCATGAGCCCAGTGGGTGGTGGCCCTGCGACCGTCCAGCAGGCCCGCGGCGCCGAGCACGAACGCTCCGGTACAGAGGGAGGCGACCCGGGCCCCCGACTCATGGGCCGCACGCACGGCTTCGATCAGCTCCGTCGGCGGCGGATCGTCGATGTCGGCGCACGCAGGCACGATCACAGTGTCGGCGTCGACCACGCTCTCCAGCCCGTGGTCAGGCTCAACCATGAACGGGCCGACCTGCACCGGCCCTGGCCCGCAGAGCAGTACGTCGTACCAGCCCTCCGTGGCTTCGCGCGGGGGATTGCCGAAGATCTCGTAGGCCACCGCCAGCTCGAAGTGCAACAGGCGACCGGCGGCCAGCAGCGCGACAGTTGGCATGTCCGAAAGTGTACGTGTGATGTCCTTCCGGACCATCACAGTCGGGTCCCGCCTGCGACGAGACTGGCACTCATCCGCACATCATGATCGGGATCAGGATCGGGGAACGATGAACAAGACGGCCGCAGTGGTGGTTTACGGGGCGACAGGGCACACCGGTCGCTTCATCGTCGCCGAACTACGAAGGCGTGGCTTCGCTACTGTCATCTCCGGTCGTGACGCAGCTCAGCTGGAGGTGCTGGCGGCCGAGTGGCCAGATGTGCTCGTACGGCCGGCCACCGTTGACGACGCGAGCTCACTGGACCGGGCCCTCGCCGGCGCAGCGGCTGTCGTCAACTGCGCAGGTCCGTTCGCGGTGACCGGGGGCCCTGTCGTCGAGGCAGCGTTGCGCGCCGGGATTCCGTACGTCGACGTCGCGGCGGAGATCGAGGCGAATGCCGCGATGTTCGCCGACTATGGGGAGGCGGCCCGTAAGGCAGACACACTCGTGGTGCCGGCGATGGCTTTCTACGGTGGACTGGGCGACCTGTTGGTGACCGCGGCGATGGGAGAGTGGACTGCCGCGGACGTGGCGCACGTCGCGTACGGGTTGAGCAGCTGGCACCCCACAGCGGGCACTCGGGCAGCCGGTCAGGTGTCTCATCAGCGTCGCGCGGGCCGTCGGGTCCGGTTCACGGACGGCGCGCTGCAGTACCACGACGACAAGGCATCACAGCAGGACTGGCTTTTCCCGGAGCCACTGGGCCGACGAGCGGTGATCTCGGAGTTCACCATGGCCGATGTCGTCACCGTTCCCAGCCACTTGGCCGTGCCGGAAGTCCGCACCCACATGGCCGTCGAAGCCGCCAGAGACTTGGCCGAAGAGGACACGCCGGCGCCGGAGCCGGTCGACGCTCTGGGGCGGTCGAACCAGATTTTCGTCGTCGACGTCCTGGTCCGGTCAGGTGGCATCGAGCGGCGCGCCACGGCCCATGGCCAGGACATCTACGCGGTCACCGCACCACTGGTGGTGGAGGCCGTCCATCGAATCCTGGCCGGGCACACGCGGACAACGGGCGTAGCGTCGGCCGGCGCGGTGTTCGACGCGGCGGACTTCCTCCGGGCGCTGAGCCCGCACCTGTCGGTTGAGCTTCCGCACTGACCGGCCACGCGCTCGTGCAGTTGGCCCGGCGCCACGAATGCCATCTGCTCTGGGGATCGATTCGATGCGCGCCTCTTGGGGGTGAACCCAGTACGCGTCGTCGGATTGCTGACCTGCCGGCGGCGCCCGTGAAAGCCTCCAACAGGCGCACCACATCAAGGTCCTGAACGCCGTCGAAGAGGCAATGACGGGATGAGGTTCAGGGAGGTGAAATCCGCGAGCGGGTTACGGGATTACGGGCCAGTCGGGAATTACGTTCGACAGGCGAGCCCGCGATGCACTGCGATGGCCCTGGCTGCCCGCCGCACGGACGGGCCGACACCAGGAGCTGTTCTTGGCAACCGAGGAAACGGCGAACACCCGCCCCGCGATCGATGCCGCACTGGTCAGGCGCCTGGTCGATACGCAGTTCCCTCAGTGGGCCCAGCTGCCCCTGGACTTGCTCGACCCGGCCGGCTCCGACCATGTGATCTACCGGCTGGGCGAGAAGCTGTCCGTCCGGCTGCCCCACCACGCTGGTGCCATCGGGCAGGCCAGGAAGGAGTCCGAGTGGCTGCCCCGGCTCGCCCCACACCTGCCACTGGCCATCCCCATACCAGTGGGATTGGGTGAGCCCGACTTCGACTATCCATGGCCTTGGTCGGTGTCCCGCTGGCTGGACGGCGAGGTGGCGACCGCCGAGGCATTGGCCGACTCGTCCGAGCCGACCGTCAAGCTGGCGGAGTTCCTGACCGCGCTTCAGCAGTTCGCGCCCGAGGACGCCCGCGAGGATCTCACCGGCCGGCCGCTGGCCGACCGGGACGGCGCGACGCGGGCCGCTATCGCGGAGGTCGACGGTGCGTTCGACGCAGTAGCCATGACCGAGCTCTGGGACGCGGCACTGCGCGCCCCGGGTGGGAACGCCCGGCGGTCTGGTTCCACGGTGACTTCCACACCGGCAACCTGCTGACCGTCGACGGCAAACTCAGCGCGGTCATCGACTTCGGGGGGCTCGGCGTCGGTGACCCTGCGTGCGACCTGACCATCGCCTTCACCCTGATGTCGGTCGAAAACCGGGCCGCCTTCCGCTCCGCGCTCGGCGTGGACGACGCCACGTGGGCCCGGGGCCGCGGCTGGGCGCTGGCCACCGGCCTGAACGCCTACACGGCCTACGCCGCCGTCAGCCCCCGGGTCGCCACGCAGACCACCCGCCAGATCACCCAGGCCCTCATCGGTTAGCCGAATGCGGCGAGCCCTGCTCGCAGCTGAGTCGCCGCCCTCGGCCGCTGGTGTCAGTCCCGGGGAACCAGCTCTTGAGCTCGGCCGTCTTCGTCTCGCACGATTTCCATCAGTCCGACCACCGCGTCACGGTTGACGGGCCCCAGGACACGCGGAAACAAGGCTCCGGGCGCCTGAGCCAGAGGCGAGCCCGGAGCAGGGGTCACCCACTTCACGGGGGCATCGAGTCTCGTCTCATCGATGAGCAGGGCGACGAGCGGACCGGCCACCCCGCCGTGGAAGCGGGTGGCGACTGCCAAAACCGCTTCCTCGTTGGGAGAGCAGTGCACGGACCCGTCCTTCACCAAAGAGGCGGGCGCGTAGGGCAGCTGCGCGTCGGCAAGCCAGTCACCGAGAGCGACTACGTGATAGAGCATGGGCCTGTTATAGCGGATTCGGCCGCCATGCTTCCGGTACGCCGACACCGCCTCACCCCGGGGACGACTCGATCGGGGGGATTTTGGTGACGCCGTACGTGCCTGATGCGAGCCCGTGTTGAGCTGATCTCCGCGACTCCGACCGAGTCCACAGTTCTCGAAAGGAACCCTTATGGATGCCATCGCCGCTAAGAGGGACATCTTCACCATGTTGGATGCGGACGGTGACGGTGTCATCTCCCGCCAAGAGTACCTCGCACGCCCCGAACGTGCGGCGGCGGCGACGGGACGTGACAGGGATGACCCTCTTGTCTCCCTCGCTCGCACGGCTCATGAGCGGGTGTACGCGTCGATGGACGCGAACGACGACGGGAAGGTGACCTTCGAGGAGTACGCGGCTTGGGCGGGCGCCGATGCCTTCGACGAGGTTTGCAGGCAGGCACTGGGGTCGCTGTTCGATCTCGCCGACACCGACTCGGACGGAGCTCTGAGCCAGGCGGAGTTCACACGGCTGCGTGAAGCGCTGGGAAACCCGCTCGACCATGCCAATACGGCGTTCGAGGCACTGGACGCCGACGGCGACGGACGCATCGACCGGGCCGCGTATCTGGCCTCGATCCGCGCCTACGTCACTGACGGCGCATCTCCCATGGCCGAAGCCCTTCACAACAGTACGAGCCGCCGCTGAGCGAAACGCCGACGCCCCTGCCCGGCCTTGACCGCGGACCTGCTGACCGCCCGCAACGCATTCCAGTCACAACTCTGTTGTGTGGCTGAAAGCAGTGCAATGCTGTGACGGCGGTGATCCTCTTCCCCCCTAGGCAGAGATCCCTCAACCCGGCCCCGCCTGCGTGCCGCCACGTGGGCGGAGCCACGCCGTCCCTCCCGGCCTCCCCCCGGGAGGGCCGACGTGTGCGCTCGTGGCCGTTCCTGATCGTCGGTGGCCGTCCGAGTGGGCACTTCGGGTTGCGGTGAGCGGCCCCGTCGTGCCGGGTCAGACGATACGTGCGTGCCTACCGGCCAACTCACCTCTCACATGCGGCTGTGCCGCCCGGACAACCACGGCACCGCCAAGGGGCAGCGCGTACAGCCGAAGCCTCTTCGCGGCCCGGCGCGGTCTCCAGCACTCCTCTGATCGCCCGCCGCAGCATGCCGAGCCCCCTTCCGGTCATCGGCACGGCAGCCGTGGTAGCAAGCGCCGGCGCGGACACTGGCACGAACACGGCAATGAGATGCGCGATCCGCAGCGCTCATCCAGCCGCACAAAGCCAGGACCACCACCCACAGCACGCCACAAGCCAGAGCCGCACCACCGGCCACCAGGGCCTGCGCCCGCTCCCCCCCGGCTGCAGCTCCCCCGCGCAGAGCAACGCGACCAGCCACGCCCCCCACCCCTACCAGCCCCACGCCCGCCCTTGGGCCTCACCCCAGGCACGATCCCAACGTCGCGGCTGCTGCCGACAGCTTCGGCGCAGAGCCCAGCAGACTTCGGGCCTCACCACCGTCCGCCAGCGCGTGTCCTCCTCACCGCCATCCGCCCCTTCAGCCGCCAATGTCTCCGATGTCGTCGAAGATCCCGTCAAGAATGTTGTCGAAGTCGAAGTCGAGGTCGTCTTCGTCCTCGTCGGGGGCAGCGATTTGTGTGTGCTGCCCGTCCTTCGGGATGAGGGGCTGGGCTGTGGCCACGTTGGACAGGCTGAGCACCGCAGCCGCTGCCAAAGCCGCAGCTACAGTCGCTCCCACGATGTGCTTGAACATCTGGTTCTCCAGTGCGTGCTGGAACAGGATCTCCCGGCCAGCCGATCACCTGCCCCTGGATGCGGCCACCTCAGCGAAGCAGAAGAGTGAACGGCTTCGTCTGCAGCAGCCAGGTGCCGACCGGCTGACCTCCGCCAGCCCCCACACCCCCCGGCCGCCGCCCACCCGATCCATCGCCCGGTGGTGGGACCAGCTCCCCAACGGCCCGTTCGCAGGCCCGTCCCACCACCACCGGCACGCTGGGAGCAGCGGTGCCCCCGTCCGAAGGTCAGCGCGTCTTCCGGTGGTCGTAGGACATCGTGAGCCAAGGCACCACCAGTCCCGTCCAGAACAGGATCTGCGGCAGGAGCGGTCGGTCCAGGGCACCTGGGTGATCAGCAGGGAGCAGAGCATGGTCCAGGCCGCCTGGCCGAGGACGATACGGGCCCACAGTTCGCGGCGGATCAGCGAACGCACATTCAGCCGCACTCCCGTGCGGAGCCTGCGGTAGCGCAGCCAGGCCCCGAACCCCCAGATTGCCCCCATGACCACCAGCAGCCAGAGCCGATTGCCCCACGGCACGGGCAGCTCCCGCAGGACCGGGTCCTTCGCCGTGGCGACCTGCGGGCGGCGGGCGGCGGGCTTCAGGTCGTCACCGTCACGGCGTCGGCTGCGGCTGCGGCTGCGGCTCCACCTTGAACTCCGCGTGCAGCCGCCGGTGATGGTCCACTTCCCGTACGGGCCCGGTCAGCATGGCCCGTGCCGTCAGCCGCGGATCGGTGCTCGACGCGCTGAAGCGCAGCTCCAACTCCCCCGGCTCCACGAGGCGTCGCCCTTCGCGGCCGGTGAACGACGCCACGTCGGCGGGGATCGTCGCGTGGATCCGTACGGCCTGGCCGGCGGCGAGGTCCAGGCGGACGTAGCCGATGAGCCGCTGGAGGGGCTGCACCACCGAGGCGACGGGGTCGTGCAGATACAGCTGTACGAGCTCGGTGCCCTCGCGCGTACCGGTGTTGCGGACGGTGCAGGAAAACCGGAACTCGCCGTCCGTGGCCGCCACATCGCCGTCCATGCCGAGATCGGTCCACTCGAACGTGGTGTACGTCAGCCCGTGCCCGAAGCCGAAGGCCGGTGTCGGGTCGATGCTGGAGACCTCGCTCGAATGGCCCAGTCGTGCCGCCAGGTACGTGGACGGCTGGGCACCCGGGTGCCGGGGGACGCTGACGGGGAGACGCCCGGCCGGGGCGGTGCGTCCGCTGAGTACGGAGGCGATGGCCGTCGTACCCTCCTCGCCGGGGAAGAAGGACTGGACGACAGCGGCGGATTCCGTCGCCGCCCGCCCCAGCGCGTACGGCCGTCCGGCCAGCAGCGTCACGACAACCGGTGTGCCGGTGTCGAGCAGCGTGTCGAGCAGCTGCTGTTGTACGCCGGGCAGGGCGAGGGACTCGGCGTCGCACCCCTCGCCGCTGGTGCCGCGGCCGAAGAGGCCGGCACGGTCGCCCAGCGCGGCCACCACGAGGTCCGCGCCCCGGGCCAGTTCGGCGGTCTCGGCGAGCCCGCCGGTGTCGGTGCCGTCGACACTCGCACCGGCCGCCACCACGATCTCGCTGCCGGGGAACTCCGCCGCCAGTGCCTCGCGCAGGGTCGGCAGTTCGATCCCCAGGGGAACCTCGGGGTGCTGGCCCCCGACGTGGACGGGGAAGGCGTAGCAGCCCAGGACCGCTGTCGGGGCCTCGGCGTTGGGGCCGATCAGCGCGATCCGGCGCGGGGGCGCGGACCGGTCCAGCGGCAGCGTGCCGTCGTTGTGGAGCAGGACGACAGCCTGTTCGGCGACGCGCCGGGCCAGGGCCCGGTTGTCGTCCGTGTCCAGGTGGATCGTCCCGCGCAGAGCGCCCGAGTCGGCGCTCGTGCCTCCATCAGTCCCGGTCAGTGCCTCCGGCACCGCGCTCCAGTCCGGGTCGAGGAGGCCGAGCTGGGCCTTCTGGACCAGTACCCGCCGTACCGCGCGGTCCACCAGCGCCTCGTCCACCCGGCCTTCGGCGACCGCGTTCAGCAAGGGCTCGCCGAACGTCTTGACCGTGGGCAGTTCCACGTCGACACCCGCGCCGAGCGCGGCGCCCGCCGCCTCCCCGAAGGTCCCGGCCACACCGTGCAGCGTCTTGAGGAAGGCGATCCCGAAGTAGTCCGCGACGACGGTGCCGGTGAAGCCCCAGGTGTCCCTGAGCAGCCCGGTCAGCAGGCGTTCGTCGGCGGCGGACGGGATGCCGTCGGTGTCGGTGTAGGCGTGCATGACCGACCGTACGCCGCTCTCCCGTACGGCCATCTCGAACGGCGGCAGGATGACGTCGGCCCGCTCCCGCGCACCCATGCCGACGGGGGCGAGGTTGCGTCCGGCGCGGGAGGCGGAGTAACCGGCGAAGTGCTTGAGGGTGGCGATGACGCCGGCGGACTCCAGGCCCTGGACATAGGCGGTGGCGATGGTTCCGACGAGGTACGGGTCCTCGCCGATGGTCTCCTCGACGCGGCCCCAGCGTGCGTCACGTACGACGTCGAGGACCGGGGCGAGCCCCTGGTGCACGCCGACCGAGCGCAGGTCCCGGCCGATGGCGGCGGCCATCTCGCGGATCAGAGCGGGGTTGAAGGTGGCGCCCCACGACAGGGGCACGGGGTAGGCGGTGGCGCCCCAGGTGGCGAAGCCCGCGAGGCACTCCTCGTGGGCCAGCGCCGGGATGCCGAAGCGATTCGCCTCGGCGATGCGGCTCTGCGTACGCAGCAGGGAGAGCGCGCCGAGCGCCGGGTCGACCGGGGCCGTACCGAAGGGCCGGGTCAGCTGGCCGAGGCCGTACGGCAGCAGGTCGTCGAGGGCTACCGGTTCTTCCATGTCGTGCTGGAACGGTGCGACTTCGGCGCCCTCGTCGGAGGCCCCCACCCAGACCCCGAAGAGCTGAGCGATCTTCTCCCGGAGGGTCATCGCGGCGATCAGGGCGTCCGCGCGGGTCGCCGCGTCGAGGCCCGGGTCACGCCAGGGGGCTTTGGTCTCTACGGACACGTTGTCGGTCACTTTCCTCCGACTCCCATCAGGCCCTGGACCAGGGCGCGACGGGCGAACAGGTAGACAAGCAGGATGGGGAGCATGGACAGCACGACGGCGGCGAGCAGGCCGGGGATGTCGACGCCGTGTTCCGTCTGGAACTCGTACAGCCCCATGGTGAGCACCTTGGTCTCGGCGGACTGCGTCAGAACCAGCGGGAAGAGGAAGCCGTTCCACGCCTGGAGGGCGGAGAACACGACGATCGTCGACAAGCCGCTCTTGGAGAGCGGGACCACCAGCTGGAAGAAGATCCGGCGCGGCGAGGCGCCGTCCACGGTCATCGCTTCGTACAGCTCCGGAGTGATGTCGCGCATCACCCCGGTGAGGATCAGCGCGCACACCGGCATGGCGAAGGCGGCGGTCGGCAGGATGACGGCGATGAGGTTGTCGTACAGACCGGCCTTGCTGATCACGTAGAACATGGGGACGATCACGGCCTGCGAGGGCACCGCGAGGCCGAGCAGGAACAGCCGGAAGACCGTGGTGGTGGGTCGGCTCCGGCTTCTGACGATGGCGTACGCCAGGGGCGGCACCAGGAGCACGACGATGCCGACCACGGACACGGTGACGATCACGGTGTTGAGGAAGTACTGCCCGAAGCCACTGTTCAGGTCGTTGATGTAGTTGTCGAGGGTGAAGTGCTCGGGAAAGGCGAGCGGGCCGTTCGCCGCGTAGTCGGCGCGGGTCTGGAACGTGGCGATCAGCATGACGTACAGCGGCAGGCCGACCAGGAAGAGCCAGACGAGCGAGCCGAATCCCGCGAGGTAGTTGGGACGGCTCTTCATCGCACACCTCATCACACGCCCTCCATGGTGCTGCGCATCTTGTCGTAGCCCGACAGCCGGACCATGACCAGTGAGACGACCGAGGCGACGAGGACGAGCAGGAGGGCGATGGCGGAACCTGTTCCGAAGTCGAAGCTCTTGAACGCCTTTTGGTACATGTAGTAGGCGCTGATGGTGGTGTCGGTGCCGGGGCCGCCCTGGGTGAGGATCAGCACGGTGTCGAAGGTCGTGAGGCCGCCCACCACCATGAGGATCACCGAGGTGATGATGCTGTTGCGCAGCTGCGGCAGGGTGATGTGGAAGAACTGGCGGACCGTGCCCGCGCCGTCGATCTGGGCCGCCTGGTAGAGGACCTGCGGGATCGCGCGTGCCGCGCCCTGGTAGAGGAGTGTGTGCAGCGGGGTGAACTGCCAGGTGCTGACGAACACGAGGACGCCGATGGCGCCGCTCTGCACGCCGAGCAGATTGCCGTCGCCGAACAGCCACTTGGCCTGCGACGGCACGCCGAAGTTGGGGTCGAGCACGGCGCGCCACAGCACGGATACGGCGGTGATGGAGAGCAGCAGCGGGACGAAGTAGATGGCGGACAGGACCGCCCGGTTGCGCTGGTGGCCCGCGGCCCAGACGCCGAGCAGCATGCTGATCGGTGTCTGGACGACGACACCGAGCACGGTGAGGAGGAGGCTCAGCCAGAGGCTGTTGAGCATGACGGGGTCGTCGAGCAGCTTCTTCCAGTTGTCGAGTCCGGCGAACTGCGGGGAGCCGAGACCGTTCCAGGTGGTGAAGGCCAGCACGAAGACCATGAGGAGCGGGAGTATGGCGAACAGTGTGAAGAACACAGCGGCGGGCGCCGCCCAGGCGAATCCCGGGCGGCCCACCCCTGTGCCGGAGGCATTGGGCATTTTCAGGTGATCCCAGAGGGTCAGGCGACCGGCAGAGCCTGCATGGCCTCGATGAAGCCGTCCGCGTCGATCTGTCCGTTGAAGAACTGCTGGATGGCGGTGTGGAGGGTGGTGGTCGCCGCGGGCGGGAATGCCTGGTCCCACGAGAGCTGGAACGCGGGGGCCTCCTTGACCAGGTCGTACTGGAACTTCGAGTAGTCCGGGTTGGCGGAGTCGTCCAGGAATTCAGGGGTGTTGGACGTCGTGGGCAGGTTGCCGACCTCGAGCTGTGCCTTGACGAACTCGTCCGAGTACATGAGCTTCAAGAAGTCCGCCACGGCTTCCGGGTGCTCGGTGTTCTTCAGCACCGAGTAGAAGTTGTTCGTGTTGCCGGCGAGGTTGTCCGGGTCGCCCTTGCCGCCTTCGACGGTCGGGAAAGTGCCGTAGCCGAGGTCCTTCTTGACGAAGTCCGGGTACGCGTCCTGGAGGGTCGCGTACTCCCAGGAGCCCATCAGCTCGAATGCGGCCTTCCCGGTGGCCACCAGGGCCGGCGAGCCGCCGTCGGTGAACTTCACGGAGTCGTAGTTGGTGCCGAACGCGCCGGCGTCGATCAGCTCCTTGAGCATGCCGAGCGCCTTCTTGCTCTCCGCGCTCTCCCAGGCACTCTTGTCACCGTCCAGGACCTTCTGGAAATGCTCGGGTCCGGCCACGCGGTCGTATGCGTACTGGAACCACATCTGCGTCGGCCACTTGTCGCCGCCGCCGAGCGCGATCGGGGTTTTGCCCTTGGCCTTGACGGTCTTCACAGCGGCGAGCAGGTCGTCCCAGGTCTTCGGCGCGGAGATGCCGGCTTCCTTGAGGACCTTCTGGTTGTTGAACAGCATGACCGGCTGGGTGCCGCGCATGGGTATGCCGTACGGCTTGCCGTCGACCACGGCCGTGTTGAAGACGGACGGCAGGAAGTTGGACTTCAGGCCGGGATCTTTGGCGATGAAGTCGTCCAGGGGCATCAGCAGGCCTGCGTCGACGTACGGCTTGATGCTTCCGCCGCCCCAGTTGAAGAAGACGTCGGGGGCCTGCTTGCTGTTGATGATGGTCTGCAGCTTGGCCTGGTAGTCGGCGCCGGGGATCGTGTCGAGTGCGACCTTCACCTTGGACGTCTTGTTGAAGCTCTCGACGAGCCGCTCCTCCACCTTGTTCGTCGCGTCCCCGTAGACGAGGACGTGGATCTCATCGGACCCTCCGCCGGCCGAGTCACCGGAGCCTTGGCCGCACGCGGACAGAGAGAGCACCATGGTCAGTGCCACGCTGCCGACGGCAGCGGTCCGCAAAAACCGCGCGCGTTGCTTCATCGCCTCACCTCTCGAAACGTTTCGGTACTATTACCGAAACTTCACGAGTCGGGACGCTAGGTTCACCCCGCCAGAGCGGTCAACCCTCGTACCCCGAGTTATCAAAGCGTTACGCTGTCACGGCAGTTGAACGTGCCTTATGCTCCTCACCATGCGCGATGACGAGGAGACAGGTCGAATCACCCTGGCACAGGTGGCCCAGCAGGCGGGCGTATCCATTTCGACAGTTTCGAAGGTCCTCAACGGCCGCCAGGATGTGGCCGCACCCACCCGGATCAAGGTGGAGCGCCTCCTGGAGACCCACGCCTACCGGCGGACGACGCGGTCGAGCAGGGAGGCGCCGCTCATCGAAATCGTCTTCCACGAGCTGGAAAGCATCTGGGCGATGGAGCTGATCCGTGGGGTGGAGAACGTCGCCAAGGCCAACCAGGCCGGCGTGATCCTGACCGAGAGCGGCACCCGCCACTCACCGAGTCCCGACTGGATCGAAGGGGTTCTGCAGCGTCGGCCGATCGGTGTGGTGCTGGTCTTCTCGGCCCTTCCGCAGACAGTCAAAGAGCAGCTCAGGGCCCGTTCCATCCCCTTCGTCATCATCGACCCGGCCGGCGACCCGGACCCGGACGTGCCGTCCGTGGGGTCGGCGAACTGGAACGGCGGGCTGGCGGCGACGCGCCATCTCGTCGAGCTGGGACACCGGCGGATCGGCATCATCACCGGCCCCGAGGACATGCTGTGCTCCCTGGCCCGCCTCGACGGCTACCGGTCGGCGATGAGCATGGCCGGCCTGGAGACCGACCCGGCACTCATTCAGTACGGCGACTTCCATGTCGAGGGCGGGTACGAGCGGGCGATGGAGATGCTGAGCCTGCCACGGCGGCCGACCGCCATCTTCGCGGGCAGCGACCTGCAGGCGCTCGGCGTCCTGGAGGCGGCACGGGTCAACGGGCTGCGCGTGCCGCACGATCTTTCGGTGGTCGGGTACGACGACGTACCGGTCGCGAAATGGTCAAGCCCGGCGCTCACGACGGTGCATCAGCCGCTCCGGCAGATGGCCGAAGAGGCGGCGCAGATGCTGCTGCGGCTGAGGGCGGGTGAAACTTCCGCGACCAGGCTGGAGCTCGGGACGAGCCTGGTGGTCAGGAAGAGCACGGCGGCGCCGCAGGAGGGCACGGATACGGAAGAGGCTGTGCGGCAGACCAGCCGTTGAGGGGGGAGACGGGGCCGACCTGCCGCACGCGCCTCAGGGGGCGGTCAGGAGGCCGTTGCCGTACAGGAGCCTATGGCGGGGGCAGCCGAGCTGCCGTTGGTCATGACCGTGAAGCCGAAGCTTGTTGATGCCCCGGCCGACAGGTTTCCGTTGCCGTTCGGCTTCATCGTCATGACGTTGCCGGTGCTGTCCCAGGTGGGCGAGCCGTTCCAGGTCGACGAGACCTTCTGCGGGGAGGTCAGCGTGACGTTGACGCTCCAGCTGCTGATCGCCGAACTGCCCGCGGTGACCGTCACCCTGCCGTTGTAGCGGTCGCTCCACGTGTCCGTCTTGGCGTAGGACACGCTGCACCTGGCGCCGGTGCCACCGCCACCACCGCTGGTGCCGCCGAGCGCGGAGAGCACCGCGTCGTAAGCCGGCTTCTTGTTGTAGTTGCCGTCGAAGAGCAACGGCGTACCGCTGCTGCGCCAGGAGTACTTGTCGGTGACGCCCCAGACCGTGATGCCCGTGCAGCGGGTGACGGCCAGGCACGCCCGTACGACCTTGCTGTAGTCGGCGGCCTGGGTGCTGCCGGAGCCTTCGATGTCCAGCTCGGTGATCTGCACGTCCACGCCGAGGTCGGCGAAGCGCTGCAGATTCTGCTGGAAGTCGCCGGGAACCGGGGAGGCGCTGTTGAAGTGCGACTGGAAGCCCACGCAGTCGATCGGCACACCGCGCTGCTTGAAGTCCTTCACCATGTTGTACACCGCGTTGCTCTTCGCGTTCACGGCGTCGGTGTTGTAGTCGTTGTAGCAGAGCTTGGCGCCGGAGTCGGCGGCGCGGGCGGTGCGGAACGCCTCCTCGATGAAGCCGTTGCCGAGCTTGTCCTGGAACGGGGAACTGCGCCGGGCACCACTGCTTCCGTCCTGGAACGCCTCGTTGACCACGTCCCAGGAGTGGATCTTGCCCTGGTAGTGCTGCATCACCTTGGTGATGTGGTTGTTCATCGCAGATCGCAGGTCGGTCGCCCCGAGGCTACCGACCCAGCCGGGGAGCTGGGAGTGCCACACCAGGGTGTGGCCGCGGACCTTCATCCCCCGGCCCTGGGCATGACTGACGATCTGGTCGGCGGAGCCGAAGGTGAACGAGTTGCGGGTGCTTTCGAGGGCGTCCCACTTCATCTCGTTCTCGGGCGTCACCGAGTTGAACTCGGTGTTGAGCGTGGAGGCGTACGCCGCCTCCCCGAGGTGGTTGGCCGCGACCGCGGTTCCGAAGTAGCGGCCCTTCTCGGCGGCCGCGCCGCCGAGAGTGGAGGCGGCGTTCGCGGTACCGGCCAGAGCGACGACGCCGGTGCCTGCAAGCACGGTCGCAGCGCCCAGGACCAGGGCATTTCGTGCGTGACCGCGTAGACGCGCACGCACCCCACCGATGTCGGACGAACTTCTGATCACGTCGACCTCCACATGGTTGGACCGAAACTGTTTCGGTCATGTCACTCCATTGTTTCGGCGACGAGTATCACCCAGGATCTGGCTCGCAGCCATCACTCGCGCGACAGAACCGCGTGGAGGAGCGGAAATGACCGGTAACATCCCGATCGATCCGCGCCGGCGAGCCGTGCTCGGCGTGGGAGCGAGTGCACTCGCGCTGACAACTTGCGGAGGAATTCCGGGAATTGAGAGCCGGGCCGAGGCGGTCACAGTGGCCGGACCCGCCGTGCGAGGCGGGGCTCCCCGGGTCACGGACTTCGGCGCGTACATCTCGTTCACGCCCCGCAAGGGCGCGTTCGCGCTGGTGCCGTGGTGGACACCGCCGACCATCCGGGCGTGGTCCGGGTCGCCTCGGACCTGTGCGACGACATCGAGCGCGTCACCGGGGTACGGCCCGCGCTGAGGAAGGCGAGGAAGCGAGAACGCCAGGACTTCGGCCGGGAGTTGGTCCTCATCGGCACCCTCGGGCGCAGCCCGCTGATCGACCGCCTGGTCTCTGAAGGCAAGCTGGACACCGGCGGTGTGGCGGGCCGCTGGGAGACCTCGACCCCCGCGGCACCATTTTCGGTACGTACGACGTCAGTTACGGCATCGGCGTCTCAACGACGAGAACCCGGCGCTCGGCACCTGGGCCCCGCGTTACTTCGGCCCCAGGCAGCACATTCCCGCACAACCCCACACATCGGCACAAAGAAGTTCCCATGATGCCGAGACGCCTGGCCCACGCCCTGGCCGCAGGATCCGCGGCCATGCTCGTCCTCGGAGCCGGCAACCCGGCCCCGGTGCGGGCATATCGGAGGCCGGGTCGCCGGTATGTCCGGTGGGTCGTCAGGCGCGGCAGCGCAGCATTTCCAGCGGCGGGTTGGCGTAGAGGTCCGCCCAGTGGTCCGCGCCGAACTCGCGTACGCCGGCCTCGGACACCTCCACCGGGACCCAGGTCAGCTCACTGAATCCGGCAGCCTTCAGGCAGTCCTCGTAGACCTCGCGGCGCGGACGGTTGGCGACGAACGAGACGGGCGGGTCGAGCAGCGCCGTGGTCCGGACCTGCGGTCCGGTCTCGACCTCCTCGCCGGTGAGCTCGCTGCGGAAGCCGTACTTGGCCGGGGACGGCCCGTCGAAGCGGAAGTCGGGCGACTGGTTGAGCAGGAACAGCTCGGCACCGGGCTTCAGGCTCTGGTGGATGTTGCGGCACATCAGCTCAGTGGTGGCGATGTCCGGTGCGTAGTTGAGCAGCTGGACCGCCAGGCCCACGTCGAAGGGCTGCTCGAAGGTGCGCAGCGCGGACACGTCGCCGACCTCGTAGCGCACGCCCAGCGGGTCGTGCTCCTCCAGCTTCTGCGCCACGGCGACCATCTCGCCGGAGATGTCGATTCCGAGCACGTCCGTGGCGCCGCGACGCTTGAACTCCCGGCTGTAGAAGCCGGTGCCGGAGGCCAGGTCGAGGACCGACTTGCCGCTCACGTCCCCGACCAGGGCCAGAAAACCTGGCACCACCGCGTACTGCTCCAGGGGCAGGGCCTTGAACCCCTCGTACGCCTCACCGATCTCGTCGTACTGCTGCTGCGCACTCATAGCGTCGTCCTCCCCGTGTGTTTCACCATGTCATCGGCCCGGCCGCCCGCGATCGGGACGGGCCGCTGCCTCTGGCTGGCAGTCTCTCCCAACCTGGCAGGCCGTCAGGCTTAGCGGAAACCACAAAAATATGGACATCGTCCCGGGATCCCGCACAGGGGGGCCGGCGAGTTCGAGCGGATGGACACGGCCTAGTTGTCGATGCCGGTCACCGCTGTCGGGCCGAGCGGAGCCTGGTCCTCGCTGATGCCGGCCTGGCGCAGTGCGGCCGCGACCGCCTGCTTCGCTTGCTGTTCCGCGCTGTGGCTGTCGTCAGCTTCTACCTCCAGGCGGATGCTGAACGTGCCGTTGTCATTGACGGTGAGGATGTCCAGGTCTTCCGATCGGCCCAATGCCGTGTGCTGCGGATCGGCGGGACGCAAGTGCTCTACGACAGCGCCCCGTTCGGCCTCGCTCACTTCGTACAGGAACGTGCCTGGGATGGAGATGACGAAGGTGGTCATGCAAACTCCCCTTGTTCTATTGCCAGGCGCCCCGGCTCCTGCAATGCGGCACGTGCCTGACAGGTGTCGAGCCGGAGTGAGAACTCCTCCGCCGCCCAGAGCGAGAAGCCCCTCCCACTCGACATCTCTCAGGTCCGAGCCGGTCAGCGCGAACAGCACCTGACGCCCGGCCGAACCAGCCCGAGGACCAAAACTCATCCCCATATCCTGCCCCACCGCAGCGGATTATTCCGGCGACACCTCGCCATCTGCAGAAGGGGCGGCCCGCCGGATTTTGGCGGGCCGCCCCCTTCTGCGTGTGTCTCAGATCGTCGGGTCGGTCACGGATTCTCGTGGGCCACGACGTTCGTGATCAGGGGTCCACAGCCGCCGCCGCCATTTTGGGAAGCGAACTCCAGAGTTGTCAGGTAGTCACGCGCCTTGAACGTGAATGCTGCACGCGTCCAGTGTCCGGCTGTGGTCGGCCTGCCTGGATTGAACAGTTCGGTGGTGGGGCCGTTGGGGCCTTCTGTCACACCGGCACTGTAGACCTGGCTGTTGTTGCTGGGGCATCCGGACCATGTGTCGGGTGATTGGAGCCACCTGACGGTCACCGTCGATCCGGGTGTGGTTTCCAGGCTTTGAATCACCGTTCCCGAGGTAGTGCCGTTGAGGCTGAGAGCCTGGGTGCCTGTCGGAGCTTTGGCGAAGCCGCGGCCGAAGACGTCCACGTCGCCATGGGTGATCGACCAGCCGGGCAAATCACGGCTGCCGACGGGCAGGTAGCGGTAGGAGGTGCCGTCCTGCTCGACGGCGACCGTGTTGAAGTTCGGGTTCTCCACGCGCAGCCGTGTGTCTGCCTGAGCAGGAATGGCGGCAGTGATGAGGAGGGGCAGGGACAGCGCGAACCCGAGTGCGGAGCGGATCAAACGGTTAACCCTCATGGCGGTCACTCACTTTCACTTGTGTCAACAGCGGCCTCGAAATATGCCGACCGCGTCCTGAACCAGGCAATTGCAGGCGGCACTTCCGCCTGGTGCATGCCCCAGGCCTGACGCGTGACACGAAGACGCACTCGTGTGAGTGATGTAAAGGAATAATCCGTTCATGATCTGATACGAGTGACAAGCGTGCCCCCGGAGTCGCGGCTTCGAGCCGAACCCCCAGAGCGGAAGGTCAGGTGCACGCACTACGCCCTGTAGTTCACCTCTTCACTGCGCACGGCGTCCAGCGCTCCCCCACTGCGGGCTTCTCGTTCCTGACCGGCGCAGTTCCCACTCCTGTTCCGCCAGCTTGTGCGGGGTTGCGGATCCCCGGCGTCACACCGGTCGCAGGACCCAAGGGCCGGCCGAGCGGACCATGAAGAAGCCCGGAACTGGAAGGGGGATACGCCCCCGCAGGTCACCCTCCCGGTCCGACGACAGGCGTAACCGCCGTACGGGTCGTCCCGAGCTGCGTCCACGCCTCAGAACCTCGCCCCGTCCAGGTTGCCGGGCGAGGAGGCGGACAACGCGGAGCATCGCCGAGTGTGGAGCTGTCTAGGACTGACGGCGCGCGAAAAGAACCGCCCCTGGAACGCTCTCGTCGAGGTCGAGCAGCAGTTGGGCCTCGACCGTGAACCCGGCATCACGTAGCCAGGCCGCCACTTGGTCAGGCTGGCGGCGGTGGACGTAGACGTTCATGGGGTGGCCGCCGTAGCCCTGCGTCTTCAGCCTCGACTCGTCGCCAACGTGAAAGCCGAGCAGCAATGGTCCGCCGGGACGCAACACCCGGTGGAAGTGGCCGAAGACCGTGGGGATGGCATCGTCGGGGACGTGAATCAACGACCAAAAGGCGAGCAGGCCGACGACCGAAGCATCGGCGACGTCGAGGTCCGTCATCGAGCCCAGCTCGAACCGCATGTCGGGGTGGTCACGCCGAGCCACGTCGATCATCACGGGTGAAAGATCGATCCCGAAAGCGTCCACACCCAACTCATGCAGGTGAGCGGTGACGTGTCCAGGCCCGCAGCCCACGTCCGCCACCGGACCGCCGCCGGCGGCATGCACCAAGTCGGCGAACAACGCCAGAGCCGCTCGAAGGTACGGTTCCCCGGCCAGAGCCTCGCCTATTTGGTCGGCATAACTGACCGCTACCGTGTCGTACGAGGTCCGGGCGTCTGCCAACCAGCTGTCCGTATCCATGCCTCGCCACACTAGTCCCGTGATCAGGATGTCGTGCACAGCAGACCGGGACCAGATCCTTCGAGATGGGACAGCACAGTTCGGCGAGGCCGGTCAGCCGAGCGCGGAATCGCCGCTGTTCCGGTTCAGGAGCGGAGGGGAGGTTCGCCGTTGCACAGGTGCGAGCCGCGCCAGGCTGCCCTGCCGGGTCCTGGCGGGTTGGCTCGGGCTGGATCGGGTGCGGCGGGACGGTCGGCTGGGTGCACAGGCCCTGGTGGCAAGCCGATCCCAAGGTCGTCGGACGGTGGAGCATGTCACGTCCCGAAGAACGCGCAGCCACCGCCTGTTCCTGTGAACAGCCTGGCCCGGGAGTGTTGGGGTCGCGAAGGGGTTGCTCCGAGCGGCTGCCGCGACGGTGGCGCGGCTGGACCTCCTACGCCTCCCCGCCCTGGCACCCCGGTACGCGACCTCCGCGAAGCCGCGCCCGGGGTGTCTGCTGCTGCCGGACGACACCGGCGGCTACGACCGTCCCGTCAGTGGAACTGGCCTACCTGGTAGTTGCCTGCGGGCTGCTGGACGATGACGTTTCCGCGATTGAAGGCGTTGATGAGGGCAATCGTGCACACCAGGGCAGCGAGCTGCTCCTCGTCGTAGTGCTTGGCGGCATCCGCCCACGCCTCGTCGGTAACGCCACCGGCCGCGTCGGCGATGCGAGTGCCCTGCTCCGCCAGCTCCAGGGCGGCGCGCTCCGCATCGGTGAAGACCGTGGCCTCCCGCCAGGCCGCGACCAGGTTGAGGCGCGTCGAGGTCTCCCCGGCGTGAGCGGCGTCCTTGCTGTGCATGTCGACGCAGAACCCGCAGCCATTGATCTGACTGGCGCGGAGCAGCACCAGTTCCCGCGTCGCGGCCGGCAGCGTCGAGTCCGCGAGCACCTGGCCCGCAGCGACGATGTGCTTCCCGAACTTGGCTGCGACCGGGCTGGCCATGAGGTTCAACCGAGCTTCCATGGTGCACTCCTGTGTCGTGGTTGGGGCTACACCTCTTGGACGGAACAGCTCCCACAACCTGTGACACGAACAGAATGTGACCTGCGTCTCCCCTCTCGCGCCGCAGCAGGGACCCCCACGCCAACGTTCAGGTCCGCTGCCGAGACTTCGCCCCTGACCCCAGGCGCCCCTTCGCTGTCCGGCTGCCGCGGCCCAGCGTTGCGCCGGCCGCCGCGCACGCCCGCGCGGCCGAATGTGGTGGGGCAGCGCCCTCAGGCGGAGACGATGTTCTCCGCGTACAGGCCGCTTGGAGCCTGCATGACATCGAAGTGCACCTTCTGCCCTTCGAGCAGTGAGAAAAGGCTCCGATCAGCGATGTGCGAGAAGTGGGCGAATACTTCAGCGCCGTCCGGCTGCTCGATGAAGCCGAAGCCCTTGGCTGCGTTGAACCACTTCACGGTGCCAGTGGCCATGCCGTACCTCCTCTTGAGCAGCGGCGATCGTTACCAGAAGAAAAAGGCGTCCACCGGGACAGAATGCCGACGAACGCGCTTGAAGTATTCGGGTTGCACCACCGAAACGAATTTCAACAGTATCATGGTGCGAGCGACCGGGTGCATAAAGGCATATACTCCTTCCACCCACTCGCAAAGCCTCGTCCACGCATTGCCAAATTTCTGTTCTGCCGGGAATATATAATTGATTTTCCCGGCCGCCTTCGCCCCGCGCACCGGTTACCCGGAACGCCGGTCTCCTGGCAGCCGAAGACCGGCGTTTCCAGCAGGGGCCGACGGTAGTAAAATCCCGTGGCATGTCGAATGCCGATGATCTGCTTGCCGACGTTGCCGCCACGGTGGAGTCCGAGCACAGCAATCAGATGTCCCTCACCGTAGTTGCCGGTGGCGCCGTCATCACCGGACGGCTGGCTCCCGAGGCTGTGTGGAGGCAACGAGTGGCCGAGGTGCTGAAGGACTCTGATCGGCTGGGTCCGTTTTCTAGCATCTTCATGGCCCCCAGCACCAAGCCCCGCCCGGATCAGGACGCGCCTCCCACGCACCTGCATTTCCATGTCGCGAGGATCCTCCAGGGCAACATCGGGATTCCCGAGACGGGTGGGATGTACCGCATCGCCATCAAGGATGTGAGCGCGTGGACGGTAGGTGACTTCAGCTACTCCGATCAGTGAGCAGCTCACCCGGCCTCTAACAGACCGAGGGCCCCGACCGGTCGGTCGGGGCCCTCAACGCTGTCTGCCTTGATGTGTGTGCCGCCCCGTTACGCGGCTGCCGAGGCGCCGAGCAGTGCAGAAGCCGTCGCGAGCGGGGTGAGCAATGTGGCGGAAGCAAGGCCAGGGGCCGGGCGGCACGTGAAGCCGAGACGGGTCAGGGCCCTGGTCACTTCACTGGCGGTGAAGTCGCGCCGGTCCTGTCGCGTGATGACTTCCCCTACCTGCTTGACGGGGTAGTGACGACGGCCGATGATCACGGACTCACCCACGACGGGTTCGGGCTTGATGCCCTTCATCGACGCCTGCACGTCGGTCTTGACCAGGTCGAAGGGGAAACGGGCGATGACGCAGCGCATTTTGCCTCAGCAGGGTTGAGAGGACGGGCGGGGGGTGCCGACGGGCGGAGACCGGCGAATCGGTGTGCTGGTCCTGGGGTCCTAGGAGTCCTGGGGGCCCCAGCAGTCCTAGCGGTCCTAGGCAGCCGCGCCCAGAAGGGGCTGCGGCCCGGACTTTCCAGCCGCCGCCCGGGAGTTCGAGCCCGTACGCCGCGTCTGAGCGGGCCGGCTGCGTCGGCCCCGGTTCGAGGAATCGCCGCGCTTCGGGCGCTCCACCACCGGTGCGGTAATCGTGACGGGAACACCTGAAGGGGCCTGTGCGCCGGTGATACGGCTGAGTTCCGCCTCGCCCGAACGGACCTGGGCCGTCTGCGGGGTGATGCCCGCGGTTTGCATCAGGCGGGACATCTCACGGCGCTGGTTGGGCAGCACCAGGGTGACGACGCTGCCTGACTCGCCGGCGCGTGCCGTACGGCCCCCGCGGTGCAGGTAGTCCTTGTGGTCGCTGGGCGGGTCGACGTTCACCACGAGGTCGAGGTTGTCGACGTGGATGCCGCGCGCGGCGACATTGGTCGCCACCAGAACCGTCACATGACCGGTCTTGAACTGCGCCAGGGTGCGGGTGCGCTGCGGCTGGGACTTGCCGCCGTGCAGCGCGGCAGCCCGTACACCGCTGTTCAGCAGGTGCTCGGTCAGCCTGTCCACCGCGTGCTTGGTGTCCAGGAACATCAGCACCCGCCCGTCGCGTGCGGCGATCTGCGTGGTCGTGGCGTTCTTGTCAGCACCCTGTACGTGCAGCACATGGTGTTCCATCGTCGTCACCGCGCCCGCCGAGGGGTCCACCGAATGGACCACCGGGTCATGCAGGTAGCGGCGTACGAGAAGGTCGACGTTACGGTCCAGGGTGGCCGAGAACAGCATCCGCTGTCCCTCGGGGCGTACCTGGTCGAGCAGTTCGGTGACCTGGGGCATGAAGCCCATGTCGGCCATCTGGTCGGCCTCGTCGAGCACCGTGATGGCGACCCGGTCCAGGCGGCAGTCGCCGCGCTCGATGAGGTCCTTCAGCCGCCCCGGCGTCGCCACGACCACCTCCGCGCCCCCACGCAGCGCACCGGCCTGACGGCCGATCGACATGCCGCCGACCACGGTGGTCAGCCGCAGTCTCAGCGACCGGGCGTACGGGGTGAGCGCGTCGGTCACCTGCTGGGCCAGCTCACGCGTCGGTACGAGCACGAGAGCCAGCGGCTCACGCGGCTCGGCCCGCTGCCCCGCCGTCCTGGCCAGCAACGCCAGCCCGAAGGCCAGAGTCTTGCCGGAACCTGTGCGCCCGCGGCCCAGGACATCGCGCCCGGCCAGCGAGTTCGGCAGCGTGGCTCCCTGGATCGGGAACGGCACCGTGACCCCCTCGGCACCGAGCGCGGCCAGCAGCGGCGCGGGCATCTCCAGATCCGCGAAGGCCTCGACGGCCGGAAGAGCAGGCGTGATGGTCACCGGAAGGGCGAACTCCCCCTGCACCGCGGTGGGACGACGCCCGTAGCCACCAGAACGGCTCGGAGCGCTGGAGCGGGCCGGGGCACCGAAACGGCCCCCGCGTCCTGAACCGGCGGAGCCGCTGGTGCGGGAAGGAGAATAGCGGTCGTTCGTGCGAGCTGTGCGGTTCACGTAGAACCTTCCTCGATGCGGCACGTATCAAGGAATTCCCGGCACGGATGAACAGCACAGAGAACCGCAAGAACGAACCGAAGTAAATGCGAAGACGAGACCGGGCCGATGGGAAACATCTGAGGCCAGTTACGTCGAAGATGATCCGGCATATGCCGAGACGAAGGCGGGATGCGGGATCAGGGGGGCTCGGACGGACCTGCGTCCGGAGCCAGGGGCGGAGCGTCCGCCGTACGGTGAGACAACCAGAGCACTTCAAGGTGGCGTCGCTCGCGCAACGTACACGACGCGGTCGGCGTGCCCTGGGGAAAGCAACGAGCTGGGGCCCGCACCCCAAGGTGCGGGCCCCAGCTACGCCGTACGCTTCAGCGTCAGGCGGGAACGATGTTCTCCGCCTGCGGGCCCTTCTGGCCCTGCGTGACGTCGAAGCTCACCTTCTGGCCTTCCTGCAGCTCACGGAAGCCCTGGGCGGCGATGTTCGAGTAGTGGGCGAAGACGTCAGCGCCGCCACCGTCCTGCTCGATGAAGCCGAAACCCTTTTCCGCGTTGAACCACTTCACGGTGCCAGTAGCCATGTCATATCTCCTTGGGGGCAGTACCCGGGCCCGCACTGTGCGAGCCCCGAGTCGCCGCGATGATCGCCCCGTCCGGAAAACAACTCCGGCATACAAAAATGCACCCGCCGACACAAGATGCCAGCAAATGCACTTGAAGTTTTTGGGAACCACAACTGCAACTGAGATCAACAGTAGCACGGAGAAATCGCCTGAGGGCGGTGCGTAATATCACTCCCCCGGGCACGCCACAAACCCTCACGGCACATTGCACTAATTTCTGTGCCCGCCGCAGTAGATACTCACATGCGAGGAGCCGCGGAGTGCCGTGTTCCATTCCCGCCGGCCGAACCCACTGTGCAGGACGCAGCCTGCTCCACCTACAACCTGCCGGTTCCAGCGAGCTCGGGACCCGCACATCAGCTTTTCGGGCGGCCAGGGACCGCCCAAGGGGCGGACCGGATGAAGATGCCTGCGATGAGCCATGCCTTCCGGTCGAGGCCGGCCGACCACCGGTTCGTGTATACGACGATCCCTGGGATCGCCCGCCGGTCACGGCCAGGCTCCGCACCGTTCAGCGCGGGCGCCCGCCTGATGCCGGCAGGCGCTCCGGCATCAGGCCGCGGACGGAGGATGAGACGAGTCGCCGGCGCGGCGGTATTCGGCGTTGATGCGCTGGGCTTCCTCGAGTTGGTCTTCGAGGATGACGATGCGGCAGGCGGCGTCGATGGGGGTGCCCTGGTCAACGAGCTCACGGGCTCGGGCGGCGATACGAAGCTGATAGCGGGAGTAGCGGCGGTGGCCGCCCTCGGAGCGCAGCGGGGTGATCAAGCGGGCTTCGCCGACGGCGCGGAGGAAGCCCGGTGTGGTGCCGAGTATTTCGGCGGCCCGGCCCATGGTGTAGGCGGGGTAGTCGTCGTCCTCGAGACGGCCGAGGGAGTTGTCTGCTGTCATTTCACCTCACTGGTTGAGTGCTTGTGACGGGAACGCGTGGAGGGGCCTTGGTGCCGTACGGCACCAAGGCCCCGAAGGAATTTCAACACCATCTGCCGGCCCTATTACTGCGCCGGCCCTCTATGTCCGCATGCCTGCCCAAGAAACTGCTGGGCGGGGGTGCGGGGATCGCGGTGCGTGACCGGAGACCACCTGCCTATCTGAGGTCTTGCGGTACCCAGGCGGCGCTGCCGCCCGGGCGATCCTGATGGCGCTCGAACTCCTCCGTTCTTCCCTCTGGAAGCAACTGCTTACCAAACCGGTACTGCTACACGGGTATTGCTGGGTACTGCTAGGTACTGCTGGTGATGCGAACTGCTCGTGGCCTTGACGGCCACTTCGTCCGGCAGCCAGCCCCGTCGCCCGTCCTGCGTCTGCTCTGGCTTAGAACCCCACTGCCGGACCTCTCAGCACGCGCGCCCGCAGCCGGCGCCTTCACTGAGAGACCACTGAGTACTGCGCTGCTGGGTACCGCACCTACAGAACCTCTTACTGCGTTACTGCTCACGGCGGCCCCTGATCACTGCGGGCTACCCGGTCCGGCCGTCAGTTCCGTCGCCATCCTGCAACAACCCTGGCTTCAGTACTCCACCACCGCACCGTACTGCGCACTACTGCCCGGCAGTTCATCTCTGCCGGGCCCTGCTCGATCTCGGCTACGAGAGAAACCATAACCACGCGACTCCCCAATGTCTACTCCAGCCACCATAGATTTCCGTGCGCAGAAGGCAGAGGAAGCCTGTACTTGCCGACAGCAGTCGGGGATGGCAGCCTCACCGAGCCCGCCTGGCTGCGTAAGGGCCTGGCCAGGACGACGACAACCCCAACTCGGTTGCCACGCGCAGACGTGCTCCAGATGGGCGAGTTGCGCGACCCGGGCGAGGCACAGCGACGCGGCAGGCGTCGTCGACGCCGTCGGCGTACGCCGCACCAGGGAGCGGGTGTGGCTGCCGGTGCGGGTGTGCTGTGCACAGTCGTACCGTCCCCTCGGGACCGCTGCCATTACACCGTGCTGCCCACCCACCAGGCCGTATCCGCCCCAGCACCTCAGCGACGAGACAGGCACGAGCCATCGCCCCCGCCAACCGAACCTCGACGGATACCGGGGAATCGCCAGGTGGTCCTCAAGCACACTCGCCGCCCTCCGCGCCGGCAACGCCGAACCAGTGCGGGCCGACGTTCCCGCCCCCCCAAGATCACAAGCTGCATCATCGCCGGACGCCGCGCATCCTCCGTGCTTCTGACGACTCGGTCCTCACTCAGCAATGCGATGGACGTTCCTGAGCTCCCGAGGGCTTGTCCAGTCGAATCACCCGCCCCATCGAGGCCGGTCAGGTTGTCCGACCCGGGTGCCATGCTGTGCCGTCATGGACATCGAACAGTTCTGGAACCTGATGGACCAAGCGCGCGGCAGAGCCGTCGATTCATCCGATGCCGACGACATCGCTCACCACGCCACCGCACTGCTGGCCACCCACGAACCCCAGCAGATACGCGACGCCCAGCAGACCCTGTGGGATCTCATGGCCGCCTCCTATCAAGCCCCGCTGTGGGCCGCGGCTTACCTCATCAACGGCGGATGCTCCGACGACGGCTTCGACTACTTCCGCGGCTGGCTGATTGCCCAAGGCCGCACAGCCTTCGAACAAGTCATCGCAGACGCCAACCATCTCGCCGACCTTCCCGCCGTCCAAGCGGCAGCGGAAGCGGGAATCGATCTGGAAGGCGAGCAAACCTTGAGCATCGCCTGGGACGCCTACGAGAGGGCAACGGGTACAGAACTTCCCAGCGACGCCTTCACCATCAACTACCCCAACCTCGATCCAGCCTGGAATTTCGACTTCGACGACCACAGCAGAATCGCTGCCCAACTGCCGCGGATCGCAGCGCTCTGCCTGAAGTGATCGGCCAACCAGAAAACGATCCCCGGGGGGGGGGGGAACTCCTCACCGCCATTTCCTCAAAGGCGGTGAGGCCTTCGGGTCGCTCCCGCAACAGCTCGCACCGCTGCCGGCCGAGAAGCGAACCGCCCCCGTGGCCGGCCACGGGGGCGGTTCTTCATGCGCTCGCGCGGTGCGCGGTCACTTGTTCTGCAGCGGCAGGCCCTTCGGGGAGATGAGGCCCTTGGCCGGGTCGGCTCGGAAGGTTGCCGATCGGTCACCAACGCCGACGAGGCCGCCGGACACCAGCCCGATCCCCGCCAGGCCCGCATCAACGAACGGCTCACCAGCAAACTCGCCCGCACCAACACCGAGTTCACCCTGCTCAAGGACGGCGTCGACTACTGCTGTCGGTGCTCGCGGCCGAGGACGACGAGCTGGAACGTCTCCGCCGGGAGCCGAGTACGTTCGCTGGTACGCACGCCGCCCCGGCTCGCAACAACGGGCAGGAGAACAACGCTCAGTTAGGAGTTCTTACTGACGCCGCTGGCCAAGGACACAGAACTCGTTACCTTCGGGGTCTGCCAATACAACCCACGATTGATCACCCTGGCCGATATCAACACGCTGTGCGCCATGAGCCACCAGCCGAGCCACCTCGGCGTCCTGGTCATCAGGCCTGAAGTCGAGATGCAGTCGGCTCTTAGCCTTCTTGCTCTCATCAAGCCGGACGAAGTCCAACCCCGGCAGGCGATCCGGCTCGGGGCGGATCTCGAACTCCTCATCCGAGGAGTGGACCACAACCCAACCAAGAGCCGTAGCCCACCACTGCCCCAAGGCCACCGGATCTGCCGAGTGAACAACTACCTGTTCCCATTCCAAGGTCATCCGCCGAGCTTAGATCAGCCACGGCTTCGAAGACAGGTGCTCAAGGCGTCGTCCCCCTGCGCCGCCGCTGATGTCACACCACGGTGGTGACTGGTTCGGGCCGGGGTCGCTGCGCCCGTCGTGGGACGGGGAATCTGACGAACGACGAGTGGGCCCCCCGGCCGAAGCCACATTTATCCAAGACGTGCCAGCGGGGCGGGCGTTGGAAGAGCCACCGCAGAGTGGTCGACGGGATCCTCTTCCGGGAGCGGACCGGAGTGCCCTGGCGGGATCTGCCGGCATGTTTCGGCAAGTGGAAGACCGTCTATGAACGACACCGACGCTGGTCGGCGAACGGCACATGGGACAAGATCCTGCGGGCCGTCCAAGCCGACGCCGACGCGGCAGGCCGCATCGACTGGTCCCTGGCGAGCGTGGATTCCACCTCCTGTCGCGCCTACCAACACGCCGCCGGAGCACGCAAGAAACCGCCGCGAGTGCCGGGAAAGGCATGGAAGGCATCCGCGCACTCGCTCCGATCACCTCGGCGGCGACAAGGCGTACAGCTCCGCGACGCCATATCAAAGGCGGTCGGCCCGCCGGCTTCGACAAGACGGTCTACAAGCGTAGGAGCGAGGTCGAGCGGACGATCAACAGGCTCAAGAACTTCCGGGCCGCGGGCCTACGTCTTCCATGGCACCGTCACCGTCGCCGCGATCTGCCTCTGGCTCCGTCCATGATCCGCCGGACAGAACCTGGCGGTGAGGCGCTCGAAAACCAGTGGAACAGCGCCGCTGTGCGCGATTACCGTGCTGCCGAAGCAAGTCGTCTAGTCAAGGACATGCCGTTGTACACCCTGTGAGACCTCCCGAGCGCTGAATCGTCGCGCGTCGCGCATGTGCGCCGCGCTCCTTTTTGCTGCGGACTTCTCACTGAAACCGGTGTACTTCTGTGCTCAAAAACTGGGTGGTCATGCCCACCTGCCTGCCACTCGTTCTGCGCCGTTGCCACGCGTACGCGTCCGAGCGCTTCCGGGCAAGCGGTAAATTTCGCGTCAACGCAAACCACAAACTCATCGACGCCTGGCTCCTCGCGCTCTGTACCGCTTGCGGGGAAACTGCAAAGCTCACGGTCCTGGAGCGGATGAATGTGCGCTCCGTACGACCTGAGCTGCTGGACCGGCTGCATGACAACGACCCTGGCCTGACAGCTGAGCTGCTTCAGGATCCGGCCGTGCGGCGCCGTAATCGCATCGCCCTCGACTGGGACAACGCCTGGCGCCTCGACACCGGCGGATCGGATCACCTGGACCGCGAGGTGATCGACGTCTCGGTCCGCTTTGCGGCGCGGATCCCTGTCCGGCCGGTCCGACTGATCGCTGAAGGTTGCGGTCTTTCGCGGGCCGAGGCCGAGAGACTGATCACGGAGGGGAAACTCGTTTCGGCAGTCCGGCTGAGCGGCAAGCTCTCCGGCGACTTCACCTTCACGCTCAAGCGCTGAGCCCTCCTCGGGACCAAGGGCCTGTCCGGCAAGATCCGCCGGACAGGCCCAGTCGACATGTTCCAGGAGCCAGTGGACAGGTCATCGCCGATCAAAGAAAGCGTGGGCCACGGCCGACACGACAAGGCCCGCCACCAGGCCGGACCAAGACATCTGGAGCGGCAGAACGGCCAGACCATCGTCAGGATCACGGCCATCACCAGGTGGTACTGGGCGACGTTCTCTCTGGTTTGTAGGTGCGTCGTGCACTGTCGCATCGCCCAAAGGAGGGCCGCTGTGTACGACGGTTCACGTCGCCGTGTCGGGCACGTCGGGGTTGTCGTTGAAGGCTCGTGGCTCATCAGGTGGCCTCCGGAAGACTCCGTCCCTTCCCTGTACGCATGCCGTCGGGACAGCGGTACTGGACCGTGCTGGATGAGGACCGGCTGGCACCCGTAGCAGCGGCGGACGAGTTGCGACACGTGCGCTTCGGTCGTGATCAGGCCGAGTCGACGACGCGTACATACGCCGGGGCGGTCGCGCTCTACCTGACGTGGTGCGGCTGCACCGGCCGGGACTGGACGACGGCGGCGGGTCGCCTGGGCAGCTTCATGTTCTGGCTGCGGCACTCGCCCGGCGACGGCACTCCGGTGGTGGCCCGGCCCGGGAGCGAACCGGTCCGCGGGCCGCGGGCCGCGCCGGATCAACACCGTGCTGGCCGGCGTCCGCGAGTTCCTCGCGCACGCCACGACGCTGGGAACGGTGCCCACGTTCGTGCTGTCCCAGCTCTACGAGGTCGCCGACGACCGTGACCTGCCGGTGCAGGCCCGCGGCGAGGGCAGCGGACTGCGCTACTACGCCAAGGCCCGGCACCGGGCCGCCGAGCCGGTTGAGCCGGTCGGCCGCGCCAGCGACGAGGACGTCCTTGCCCTACTGCGGGCCTGCCGCTCGGCCCGGGACCGGTTCATCGTCCTGTTGCTGGCCAGGGCGGGACTGCGTCGCAGCGAGGCCGTGGGCCTTCGGCACGAGGACATCCACTTCGTCCTGGATGCCAGCGTGCTGGGCTGTCGGATTCCCGGTTCTCACCTGCACGTGGTGCGCCGGACAACGACAACGGCGCCTGGGCGAAGTCGAAGCGTTCGCGCGCCGTCCCGGTCGACTTCCTGCTGGTCCAGGCTTACGACCAGTACGTCGTCGAACGGGACGCCTGCCGCAAGGCCCGCAACAGCGACTTCGTGCTGGTGAACCTGTTCCGAGCGCCGCTGGGGGCACCCATGCCGCCCGGCGCCCTGAACGACCTGTTCAGCCGGCTCTCGCGCAGGGCCGGGCTGGCCGACGGCGTTCATCCTCACGCCCTGCGGCACGGATTTGCCAGTAACGCCGCCGACGCCGGCGCCGTCCTGGACGAGATCGCCGATCTTCTCGGCCACGCGAACGCCTCCAGCTCCGAGGTCTACCTGCACCCCGACCCGCAACGCCTGCGGTCCGCCGTCGAACGGGTCGGTGCTCTCGCTCCCAGGAGGAACGGATGACTACGGCCCTGCAACTGGTGCCCGCTCCCGCATCGGATCTGCTGCCTGCCCGCGCGAAACGGCTGCGCGCTCTGATCCGGCCGGAGACGCTGGACGTTCTGAACTGGGACGAGAAGTCCCGGATCCTTCGGCCCTCACCGGACCACCCGGAAGACGGACCTGGGGTTGTGCTCGGCCTGCCGCAGCAGCTGGAAGCGGAGCGGCAAAACGCCGGAGGACTTCCTGGCCACCGAGCCAAAACAGATCAGCAACATCTCGGGCGGGTGCGCGGTCCCGAAGTGCAGGCGCCCCTGGACGTCGTCCCGCACGCAGATGTGCATGCGGCACCGCGAGTTGTTCACGAGGCTGGGGCGTCCGCCGCTGGAAGAGTTCTTCGCCGACCCGCGCGTTCGCCCGCTGCCGGGCTTCGGCCTGTGCTCGGTGGACGCCTGCCACCGGCACCAGGCGAACAGCTCCAACGCGTTCTGCCCTCCCCACTGGGTGAGGTGGCAGGAGGCACAGGTCCCCGACGCTGATTTCGAGACGTGGTGCCGCACCGAGCCCGGCACGGCGGAGTCCACCGCGCTGAGCCTGCGTGGGTCTGCCGGTCCTGGTGACCGCCGAGATCCTCTACGTCCTCCAGGCCCGCACGGACGCCGAGGTCAAGACCCCGCCCCTCCTGCTGCGAGGCGTCGTCCGGCACCTGCGCGAGCAATGCGTCGAGCAGTTCGACGACGTCCAGGTGCCCCGCGACACCCATCTCGCCGGCATGGCCAACCGCATGCGCCGCACACTCGCGGCCGCCGTCTCCACGCCGGAGCTGGAACAGATCAAAGACGTCTGGAACATGGGCGCCTTCGGACTGGGCCAGTGGCGCAAGATGGACTTCACACCGTTGCACCAGGAGTGGATGCGCCAGGCCTGCAAGACGTGGGTGCTGGACGAGATCCCCCGTCGTTACGGCAAGAACATCCCCAACAGCCTCTCCGACATGATCCTCTGCCTTCGCTACCTCTCGCAGAGTCTGGTCCGGTCCCGGCAGGACGGCGGAGCGGACATGACCGCGCTCGGCCGAAGCGACATCGAGGCGTTCACGCAGTATGTGACTCATCTGGCGCACACCGGCGAGATCAGCGCCTTCCGCCGCACGACGATCTGCCGTTTCACCGGCCGGTTCCTGCGTGAGATCCGCGACCTGGGTCTGACCAGGCCCGGCGAGATCCTCGCTGAGCTGCCCGACGACTTCGCGCTGCGAAGGCATGACATGCCCCCGGTCATCACCGAGGAAGGACCGGTCAGAGCCCTGCCGAAGGAGATCCTCAGCCAGCTCTGCGAGCGACTGCCCACCCTCGACCAGATCCGCGACGGCAGCGACGACGCTCGCGCCGCCATCGAGGTCCTCGTCGACACTGGTCGGCGCCCCAACGAGATCGGGTGCCTGCCCTGGGACTGCATGGAGACCGACGAACACGGCAAATCCGTGCTCGTCTACACCGACTTCAAGAACAACCGCATCGGCTGCCGCCTGCGGATCCCGGACTCCACCGCAGAGATCATCGTCCGGCAGAAGAAGGCCATCCGCGCCCGCTTCCCGGACACCGAGCTTTCCAAGCTGGTCCTCTTCCCCCAGCCCCGACGGAACTCCGAGGGCACCCAGCCGTTCCGGATGCAGCACATCGGCAACGTCCACCGCCGCTGGGTCAACGCCATGGCCCCATTGCTACTGGCTGACGGCACCGAGTTCCCAAAGCTGGAAGTCGTGCCCTACTCCTACCGCCACTCCTACGCCCAACGGCACGCCGACGCCGGAACCCTGCCCGATGTGCTCCGTGAGCTTATGGGCCACAGATCGTTGCAAACTACACAAACCTACTATCGGGTCACCGAGAAGCGGACCCGGTCCGCGGTCGACAAACTCGTCTCACACCACGCCCGCCTGCGGATCGGCCAGGTGTCCGTCCCCTACGGGATCTGCGTCGAGCCGAGCAACGTCAAGGCCGGCGGCCACGGTTGCCCGTTCCGGTTCCGCTGCGTCGGCTGCGACCACTTCCGCACCGACCCGTCGTACTTGCCGGAGCTGCGGACCTACCTCGACACTCTGCTCCGGGACCGCGAACACCTGGCCGCAGCAACCTACTTGGACGGGCTCACGGACGACGAACGCGAGCAGATCACGGAGGCCACGCGGACCCTGCGCAAGACCCGCACCGTCTCCCTGGGCATGCCCGGCATCCGCCCGCCGGAGCCGGACCTGCGGCTGGAGCGTGACACGTGAGCTCATCACCGGACCACCTGGCCCGAGCACGGGCAGCGGACTCCGACCGGCGGCGGACCCGTGTCCTCAAGGTCCTCGACAAGCCGGCCGCGGACGGCGAGGAGATCACCGTCTCCTCCGTTACCCGCGCCGCCGGCGTCCACCGCAGTCTGATCCACCGGCACGGTGACCTGCACGCGGCCGTTCTCGCCCGAGCGGGCGAGCCGCCTCCCGGCGCGACGGCCGGAACGCAGGTCAGCCGCCAGTCGCTGCTGGCCGACATCGCGAACCTCACGGCCCGCAACGGCCGTCTGTCCGCGCACATCACCCGGCTCGAACGACGTCTGTCTGAAGCGCTTGGACAGGCTGCTTGGGAAGCCTCCGGGCTCGGTGCCCCCGCCGACGTCGAAACACTCACCCGCCGCATCGGCGAGCTGGAGCAGCGGATCCTCGACCTCCGCTCCGAACTCGCCGAGCGCGATGAGGACCTCGCCGCCGCACGCGCCGCGAACCGGGACTTGATGGCGCAGCTGAACCGCTGACGGGGCGGTTCCGGAATACGCCAGAGACCTGCCTTCTGCCAGCAGCAGAACACCGGTCCGACCGGGCCCGGCGATCACTACAGTCCAGGCTCATGACGACGGTTACAACGCGCACGGTCGAATACGCGGCCGACGGCCTGACGATGATCGGGCACCTCGCGCTCCCGGCCGGTGTCGACCGCCGGCCCGCGGTCCTGGTCGGGCCTGAGGGGATGGGGCTCAGCGACGTCGAGCGCCGCCGGGCCGATGTACTCGCCGAGCTGGGATACGTGGCGCTGGCCTTCGACCTCCACGGCGGGCGCTATTTGGGCGACCCTGAGGAGATGCTGGCCCGTTGCATGCCGCTGCTCGCCGACCCCGACCGGATGCGGGGCATCGGCCACGCGGCGCTCGACGTGCTCCGCGTCGAGCCGCGGACCGACCCCGACCGGATCGCCGCCGTCGGCTACGGCACCGGGGGCGCAATCGCGCTGGAACTCGGGCGCGACGGCGTCGACCTGCGCGCGATCGGGACAGTCAACGCACTGACCACGGGCCGACCGGGCGAGACGGCGCGCATCCGCTGCCCAGTGTGGGCCGGGGTCGGGTCGGAAGACCCGATCATGCCGCCCGCGCAACGGGACGCATTCACCACCGAGATGCAGGCCGCGGGCGTCGACTGGCGCCTCGTGGTCTACGGCGGCGCCTTACACGCCTTCCACCACCCACCGGTCGACCACACCGTGGTCCCCGGCGTCGGCTACCACCCACGGCACGCGCAGCGAGCGTGGCGTGACGTCGTCGACCTGCTCGCCGAGTGCCTGCCCATCACGGAGTGATCTGGTCGAGAACCGCGATTCCGGACCGCAAACCAAGCCGGTCGACCGTCACCACGCACCAAGCTCGGCCACCCACCACCGGTGCTTACCAGTCGCCACGGCAGGTTTCTGGCGCATTCCGGTCCTGTCCCCTGACCCAACCCAAGTCGTCGCCATCACCCCCAACACGCCAGGGCGGCGGCGTCAATCGCCAGGTGCACAGTGTTGTCAGCAACGATGACCAGGGCGTTCGCCAGGCCGGACGGCACGGCCACGGGCGAGCCCTGGTTCTTCTGCACGTCGGCCCAAGCGACCCGACGCGAGGCAGGGGCCAGCAGGTTCCGCGCCCAGACCAGGTACTTCGTGCGTCGCCACGATCACCGCAAGTGCGAGGGGGACTGCGTGATCAGCAGGAACGGCAGCCCATACGTGGTGCCATGCACGATCGCGGGCCACCACCGCTTGACCTTCTCCGTCGCCATCCAGTCCGACTGGATGAGGTAGTCGCCAGCCAGATGCGCCAGCCGGCTCTCGAAGAACAACATCAGGAAGCCACCGCCTCGGTCCACGACACCTGTCGCTCACCCAACGACCGCGGACACACGCGCCTGAGCTGCACGATCATCGTGCTTCCCGGACTCGAACTCCGAGCAACCCCGAGAGAAGCGACGTGCCGCAGGCACGTACCCCAGCCCATCCGTGGACTGACACCACCGCCGATCTCGGCCGCCGACGGCGCCGCCTTCCCCGCGGCCTGGCGGTCGGTCTGACCGATCACGTGGTCCGCGAGGCTGTGGCCGACAGAGAGCAGGGCCCACACCGAGCCGAACGTCGCCAGGGTGGCAATCTCGTCGATGGAAGCCATCAGCGACCACCCACCAGAGCGAATCGCGAGGCGAGACAGTGACGCCGGACGACCGCGACACCGAACAGGAGACCTCGGCCAGCGGCTCGGCCGTTCCGCCGGCCGAGCCAGGCGATGTCGGCGGCGGCCGCCTTCGGCCTCTCGACCCCGTCGTGGGCAACGAGCGTGGTGTCGATCGGGGTCCAGCCTCCGCCGGGGGCCTCTTCACGCGGATCGGCCCGGTGATCGTCTCCACGGTGGTCGTGGCAGACCGCCGTCCCGGCAGCTACGCCTGGAGCGCAGCGCGCCGCGAGGCGTATGCGAAGGATCAGGACGGTCCGCTCGCCTTGGTAGTCGGCGGGCAGCCTCAGCTGCGGGCGAGGCCGCCCAAGTCCTGGTGGCCCACACCCGGTGCGCTCAGCGCCAGCCAGCCGTGGCCGCGTATCTGGGTGTCGTCGCCGATCCGGGTGGGGTCCACCGACAGATGGCGGCACGCCGTGGCGGCGTCCGCCGTGCCCTCGTTGGGCTCGGCCGCGTCATACTCCGGATTGAAGTACTCGTCGTCGACGAGCAGGTCTTCCCAGGGCAGTGGCTCACCGACCCACTCGGGATCGTCCTCGCGCGTGTACCGGCGCCGGATGCGTCCTTGATCTGCGACCACCCAGACGTTCGATCCACCCGCTTCGTCCTCGAAGAACATCTGGGCTTCGCCGCAGCGGGCGCTCAGCCGTTCCACCGCGCTCATCCACTCGTCCCAGTCGACGCCGACCACGTCGTCCAGGTTCCCGAAAATGAGCCGCCAGCCGTCGAGTTCCGGCGTGACGAACACCGGAGACGCTCCCGGCCGCTGCGGCAGCCGCCCCACGTCGGCCCCCTCGCTGAGCGTCACAGGGAACCGGTCGTGCAGGTCCAAAGCCGTGAACAGGCCCTCGTACCGCTCGCCCGGAACCGCGAACCACCAGCTTTCGGAAAGAACCGGGTAGGGCTTCTCGTAGCAGGACTTGAGAAGAGCCCGGCGTGCCAGCAGCATCCTCTCGCGCTCGCCCAACCCGTCGGTGAATCCGGCTTCCAGCAAGGCATCAAGCCTGTTCTCGATCATGAGTCAGGAGAATAGGGCGTCCCACTGACAACGTAACTCGTCCCTGCGCTTGCCCCATCGGCCACGGTGGCCACTCGCAGCCCGCTGCGTCCGAACGCCCGACACGGCGGCGTGGCGGTGTATGGCCTCGGTACCCACATCGCCCGAGTCCTCGGCCATCTGGGCATGCGCCAGGACGTCCGCTCGCCATGACCAGCCGGATCCTTGCGGGACTGGCCGGTGCTCACGCGGACCGGACCGGCCCGGACCGGACCGGACCGGACTCGGAACAAGCGCCCCGAGAACCCGCCGACAAGCCCGCCACTCACCAGCCCCCCGTCAATTAGCCGCCCCTCCCCCGTCTCCGTCCAAGTTCCACTCCTGCGGCAGTACTTCATCGCAGAAGACGCAGATGAAGTCCTCCTCCCGCACGATGCTGAGCTGACCGCAGGCGGGGCAACGACGGAACACCACCTCATGAGTGAAGCCGGACGGGTGCTCGATCCCTACCGCGTCCAGAGCGTCCGCGACGGCCGACCACGAGCTGCCGTCCGGGCAGTAACCGGTCGACTGATTGCTGACCACATCGACCACCCATCGCCCGGACTCCTCTCGGAAGCTCATCTCACCGGCAGCCAGGACCGTTCCTCCACCAGCACACACCACGTGCTCGCTACAGCGCGGCGCGAGCCGCAGCACACGAGCGGCGTCGACGACGAAGGTGAAAGGCTCGCCCAGCTCCTCCGTGTCCAGCGCCGAAGCCCAGTCGTCGAAGTCCGCTGCTGACCGAATGTGCCTGCCCTCGACCCCCGGCCGGACAAGTTCCAGGAGGTCAGCCGGCCCCACATACCGATAGTTCCACCCCTGCAGGCTCATGCCGGCAACCTAGCCCGGCGGCAAGTCACTGCCCAGGGAATTACCGAACTCGCCGGGACTCCCGCGATCGACGGCGTACTGATCCGCTCGACGTACTCACGTACTTGGCCGGTGCCACCGGGAGCGGCTCCGGCGCTGCTGAAGAGCTGGCGCCCCTGCACGACGCCAGGGCGCCAGGGCGCCATAGAGTCGGGCATCTCCTACGCCGTGTAGTTGCTCGTGGAAACGTCGTGGTCACAAGGCTTGCCGTGCCGGTATCGTCCGGTCCCCCGACCAGCCAATTCCGGTGGTCTCCGACGTGCGGAGAGCGATTCTCATGACCAGCCAGCGAGCAACAACGACCCTGTGGCGCCCCACTGGCCCCAAGGAGCTGGACCTGGTGCGGGAGCTGAACTGGCGTGCCTGGCCGCCCCGTCTGCCCGAGCAGCCGATCTTCTACCCGGTTCTCAACGAGGACTACGCGATCAAGATCGCGAGGGACTGGAACGTGAAACACGACGGAGCCGGCTTCGTCACCCGTTTCGAGGTCGAGTCGGAGTTTTTGCGTCAGTACCCCGTTCAGCAAGCCGGCGGGCAGACGATCCTCGAACTGTGGGTTCCAGCCGAAGAACTCGACGAGTTCAACGCCCACATCGTCGGGGAGATCCAGCTGGTCCACGAGTTCCACAGAGAAGTAAAGCTCCGGACTCGATGACGTTCGGCACGTTGGGGCCGCCCACTTCTCTCGCTGAAGCCGGGCAACGCTTCACGAAGTTGTTGTCGACGCCGGGCACCCACCTGGTCGTCATGGTCGGACGACGACCGCTGCCTGACAATCGCGCAATAGCCGCAAAGCCGACATGCTCGGGAGACATCCAGTAGACATGGAGCGACAGCTCGTGGCCGTATACCTTGTCCAAGTGCCAACGCTCCTCACCCACTTTGAAGGCCGGCAGCATGTGGCCGCCCGGGACCAGCACCCGATGGAACTCAGCGAATACCGTCGGGAGTACTTCCGGTGGCGTCTGGACGGTTGCGTACCAAGCGCAGATGCCGCCGAGCACGTCGTCTCCCAGGTCCACAGCGGTCATCGATCCTTCTTCGAACCGCAGCCCCGGGTGGGCTCGACGAGCGACCGCGACCGTCTCCGGTGACAGGTCGATGCCGAAAGCGTTTGCTCCGAGGGAGTTCAGGTGGGCCGTGATGCGGCCGGGGGCCGCAGCCGAGGTCGGCAACCGGCCCGGCGTCCGGTGCCTGCACGAGCTCGTTCGGCATAGTCAGCGGCAACGGTGTCGTAGGCCACTCTGGCAGCCGACGCTCGCGGCCAACCAACTCCTCCTGCTCATCGACGGCACACTGGCAGCCGGCGCCACCCGCCCCGAGACGCATCCCGCCTCAGCCGCCCGTCGGCTTGCCGAGCAGATCCTCGACACCCCGCACCGGCACCACAGGGCGACCTGACGCGGCCTGACGCGACCACTGAAGGCAGGAGCTGTTCTTACGCCACGGCGAGGAGGAGCGAAGCGGCGGCCAGCACCAGGAAGCTCCCGGGGAAGACGATGTTGCGGAAGACGCGGGCGCGGATGTGGACCGCGATGGCGCCGATGAAGAACAGGACAAGCCCGATCGCGGCGGCTCTTCCGATGAACTGGACGCCCAGGAGCCCGAGCAGAAGCCCGGCAGCTCCGGCTGCCTTAAGGGTGCCAAGCATCGGCAACCAGGACTGCGGGACGCCTACTTCGGCGGAGTTGGCGAGGACGAACTTGGCTCTCGCGAAGTCAGCGATGGCTATCCAGGCATTGGCCGCGATGGTGATGACGGTGACGACTGCATAAGCAATGAACATGTGAATGCCCTCTGTTCGGCCGAGAATGCGGTAGGGGGTGGGGTGTGCTGCGTGCCGAGGATGTGAGCGGTTGCGGGATTCTCGATGGCCTCGTCAAGCTCCAGCAGGGCAACAGACTCGGCGGTGCCCGCTCGCTGCACGTCAAGCCTCACCAATCCCCGGCATGGCGTCCAATACCCACATCTATAACCTGACGGCATGGACGTCGACACCCGGCTGCTGCGCTACTTCATCGCCGTGGCAGAGGAGGGGAGCCTGAGCCGAGCCGCGGAACGGCTGTTCGTGTCTCAGCCGGCACTGACCAAGCAGATCAAACAGCTGGAAGCTCAGCTCGGCGTACGGTTGTTCACTCGGTCCCGGGCCGGTATGGCCCTCACCGAACCGGGCCAGGTCCTGGCGGAGCGGGTTCCCGCCCTGCTGGCCGACTGGGGCAAGGTGCTGCGGGACACGAAGAGTGCGGCCGGCCAGGCAGCCCGCGTGCTACGCGTCGGTTTCGTGGCCAGTGCCGCCAACGAGGCCACTCAGCGCATCATCGCGGCGTTCGCGCGGCGCCGACCGGGTTGGAGGGTCGAGATGCGGCAAGCCGCGTGGTCCAACCCGAGCGCCGGGCTCACGGCCGGGGACGTTGACGTTGCCTTGCTGCGGCTGCCCTTCCCCGGCCAGGACACTCTGCGGGTGAAGGTGCTCTTCACCGAACCCCGCTGTGTGGTGCTGCCCACGGCCCACCCCTTGGCCGTACGGGAGCGGATCGCGTTCCGCGACCTGTGGGACGAGCCGTTCGTGGCAGCCCCGCCCGAAACAGGATCGTGGCGGGATTACTGGCTGGCCACTGACGCACGCGACGGCCACCCGGTCCGCATCGGCGCCGTCACCGACCAACCGGACGACTGGCTCAGCGCGATCGCCAACGGCTACGGCATCGCCCTCGCCCCCGAATCCGCCACCCGCTTCTACGCGCGCCCAGGCGTCACCTACCGGCCGGTCAGCGGTGTCAGCCCCACCCAGGTCGCCGTTGCCTGGGCATCCACCGCCGACACAAGCCCCGTCGTTCAGGACTTCGTCCGCTGCTGCCTGAGCAGCGGAGGGCGCCGAGGAGACGAGACCACCACCTGACTGCCGTCGCCATCGCGACGAACAGCACGCACCCGCCGGCGAGGCATGCTGTTCGTCGCGATGGCGTGCCGGCTCAGTTGGCGAAGCGCTCGCCGAAGTACGTCAGACCGGAGGGGCCACCCAGGGACGTCGAGCCGAAGCTTGTCGAGCCGGTGGCGGTGATACCGCTCGTAACCGCCTTGAAGAGCCAGACGGAGCCCGCGCCGTTGTTCTCCGCGAAGGCACCGGCGGTCAGTTCGGCGCGGCCGTCGGCGTTGCTGTCCGTGAGGTGTACGGAGCCGCCGAACTGGTCGCCCGATTCAGCGGCGCCGGGAACCCCCGCCGTGTCCTGCGAGAAGCTCTTGGAGCCGGTGCCCGTCAGGCCCGTGGCGGAGCCGCGCAACACGGTGACCGTGCCGGCCGCCGTCTTGCTCCCCAGCGCCTCGGACGATGCGCCGACAGCGACATCGGCGTAGCCGTCGCCGTTGGTGTCACCCGCGGACAGGCTCCAGCCGAAGCGGTCGCCCTTCTCGGCCGCGCCGGGGACTCCGGCGGTGTCCTGGGTGATACGGACCGGGGTGCGGGTGGACAGGCCGGTGGCGCTGCCGTAGGTCACGGTGAGCGCGCCGCCCAGGCCGCCGTTCGGCTCGTCGGTGGACTTCTCCATGAAGTTGCCCGTGACGATGTCGCCGAAGCCGTCCTTGTTGACGTCGGCGATGGCGGCCGCGTAGCCGCCCGCGAGCTTGCCGGACGCCTTGAGACCGGTGGCCCCGCCCTTGTAGAGGACGCTGCGGGTGATGTACCCGTCGCCGCTCTCCTGCTGGCCCATCACCAGCAGGTCGGCGGCGCCGTCGCCGGTGACGTTCCCCGCGACCAGCCGGTCGGTGCCGATACCGGTCTGGTCGTACGTGTCGATGCCGGTCAGAGCCGCTGCCTTGCCGGTGCGTGTGATGGGCCCCTTGAAGACGTTGAGCCCGGGACCGGCGACGTTGATGGCGGCGAGGTCGGTCTTGCCGTCGCCGTCGAAGTCACCGGCGGCGACGTCCAAGCCCAGTTCGTGCCGGTACTCGGGCAGCGGCGAAGAGATGTCGGTCCCGGAGGTGAGGCCGGCCGCACCGCCCCATACGACGGTGAGGACGCCCGAGTCGTCGGTGCTGCCGATCCGCTCGGCGTGCACGCCGACCACGAGGTCGGTGTAGCCGTCGCCGTCGAGGTCACCGGCGGTGATGCGGTCGCCGAAGTTGTCGCCCGTTTCCGGAACGCCGGGGATCCCGGGGGTGGCCTGGCTGATGAGGGTGCGCTTCGACTTGTCGAGGCCGTTGCTGGTGCCGTAGACGACGGCGACGTACCCGGCGTTGGCCTTGCCGTCGACCTTCGCGATGGGCGCGGCTATCGCCAGGTCCCGGTAGCCGTCACCGTTGAAGTCACCCTGCAGCCCGGAGGGCGCGGCGGTGGCGCTGCCGGCTCCGGCGACGAGCAGGCCGCCGGTGAGGGCGGCCGCGGCAGCGGTGGCGAGCGAAATGCGGAGGTGCTTGTGCATGCGGGTCTTCTTCTCCTGCGGCATGCCGGATGCCGGTGTGGCATCCGAAGTTGATGGGTCTGATCGACCGTGTCCGGGGCGCTTGCCCCGTGGACACATGTCGGCCGATGCAGAGATGACCACCGGAGATCCCCGAAGGTTGTACGGGGACCTCCCCGCCTCCGCGGGTCGGTCCCCTCATCGGCGGGTGTTCAGGCGGCGAACCCGAGCGCCAGTGCACCGACCACCGGCGCCGCGTACACCAGGGGGAACGGGATGTGGGCGTACGAGCGCGCGCGGATCACGGTGACGACGGCCCCGGTGAAGTACAGCACCAGGCCGATCCCGGCCAGTACGCCTATGACCGGTACAAACAGACCGGCCAGCAGGCCCGCCGCCCCCGCGGCCTTGGCCGTCCCGAGCCAGGGCCACCACGACTGGGGAACGCCGTAGTCGGCCAGGGGCTCCACGACCCACTTGGCGCGGAAGAAGACCGAAGCGGCCGAGAAGCCGGTCATTGCGGCGGCCAGGACAGTGACGACGACGTAGGTGGTGGACATCAGCAGTGCTCCTCAGCAGGTGAACACCGGTGCGGGGTCGCTCCGCCCGGGTGTGGCGAGTGGTTCACTGCTTTGACGCGTCGCGGTGCGCGAGTGTGACAGGACGGGCCAAGATTTCTTCCGGCGGGCCGACACCGCTACGGCGCGCGCGGTGCGTCATCCGGCCCTCTCGCTCGGTGAGGCGGCCGCTGCCGTGCTCACTTCACGGCGTAGTCGGCCAGCGAACCCTCCAGCAAGCCGAAGACGCGGTGGGCCGAGACGGTCACCGTTTCGGCGATCCGCGCGTTGCTCTGACCGTCGAGGGTCAACGCCAGGATGTGCTGGAACAGGATGCGGTGAGCGCCGCCCAGTTGGGCTGCCGCCGCCCGGGGGGTGATGTCGTCGGGGGCGGCTCCCGTCTCGGCGGCGAAGAGCGTGGCGAGTGCTTCCTCGCGCTGGTCGTGCATGTCGCGCAGGCGGGCGAGCAGCGTGGGACTGTCCGCGATCATGCGGGCGAAGGCCTCTCCGCAGAACCCGATGACGGGGTCGTGCCGTGCGACCCCGTCGAGGAACTCGCGCCGCAGTGCCGTGAGCGCCGACTGTCCCTCCCCCCGGCCTTCGACGGTACGGGCAAGGCCCGCGACGAACTCGTCCTGATGATCGAAGGCCAAGTCCTCCTTGCGGGCGAAGTAGTTGGTGACCGTCTTCTTGGCGACCCGGGCGGCTGCCGCGATCTCAGCGATCGTCGTGGACTCGAAGCCGTTCTCGATGAACAGCCTGGTCGCTTGGTCGGAGATGAGCTGCCGGGTCTCTTGCTTCTTGGACTCGCGAAGCCCCATGGGTTCGATACTCATGGGGCAATCTTATACCCGTCGCAAGTTTATGCTTGACGAACCGAGGAGGTGGGGAATAAGTTTACGTCCGTAGCAAGTTTGGCGGAGTGCCGGCAGCCCGAAAGGCACCCATGACCCCCTCGCTCAAGAGCACCTTCGCAGCGGCCCTCGACCGCAAGAACGCCACGCAGAGCCGCAAGGCCAAGCACCAGGTCCGCGACCTTGCGCCCACCTCCGCCCGCGGAGGCCAGTACCGCCCGACCCACGCACCCCGCAGGCAGGCCTACTGACGCCCGCAACCGCCCCTTCGTCACCCGTACCGCACCCGCCGTTCCCCGGAAGGCTTCACATGACTGTTTTCGACGCCGGCACCGAGTTCGACCGCCAGGTCAAGACACTGGTCGACAGGGGATATCCCGCCCTCGCCGGGATGACCGAGACCGCGTTCCGCGATCTTGTCGGGCCCTTGCGCGAGCCCGTTCTCGCCAGGGCGGCAACACTGCAAGCACCGACCGAAGGCCGGGTTCCGTTCCTGCTGGTGGTCACCAGGGCGCTCGTACCCCTCGAGCAGTCGATCCCGCTGACCACGCTCGCCGGCAAGAGCGGCCCCGGCGTCATCGAGCGCTTCTACGCCCCGGGCGAGCTGGAAAGGTTCGTCTCGCTCAAGGAACTCGCGCTCCCGGAAGGGGAGGTGTACGTCGCCTTCGACATCGACCGGGGCGAGGAGTTCTGCAACGTCGTCCCCCTGGACGCCCTGGCCGCGATCGCGGAGCGAGACCGCACCCCGCTCACCATCGAGGAAGGCGTAGCGTTCATCACCCAATACCCCCGGTCCCTGGCCAAGAACAAGTGCTTCTCCCTCGGCGGCAGCCGCCTCGGAGACCGCCGGGTCCCGGCCTTGTGGATCAGCAAGCACGCCCCGAAGCTGGGGTGGTGCTGGGAGGGCAACCCCCACACCTGGCTGGGCCTCGCCTCGGCCGGCGGCCGCAGCCGCAGCCACTGAGGATCTCGCGTCGAAGCAGCGACACAACCGCTGTGACGCCCTGCCCGTCAGAAGCCCGGCCCCCCAAGCCCCGCGACGGCGGCGGGCTCCAGCCCCCGAGTCCGGTAGCTGTCGGCGTCGAGCGTGATCACCTCCGCGTGATGGGCGAGGCGGTCGACCGCCGCCGAGGCGACCCCGGTATCGCCGAACACCTCCTCCCAGCGGCCGAACGGCCGGTCACTGGTGACGATCAGCGAGGCCCGCTCGTAGCGGTGCGAGACGAGTTGAAAGAGGAGATGGGACGCCTCCCCCTCCAGGGGTACGTAACCGACCTCGTCCACGATCAGCACCGGATAGTCGTCCAACCGCGCCAACTCCTTCGCCAGCCGGCCCGCGGCCTTCGCGTCACCCAGGCGTGCGGCCCACTCGGCCGCCGTGGCGAACAGCACCCGGTGACCGGCCTGGCACGCCCGTACGCCCAACGCGACAGCCAAGTGTGTCTTGCCTGTTCCCGGAGCGCCGAGGAACACCACATTGCCCTTGCGGCCTACGAAGTCGACCTTGCCCAGCCGGGCAAGGGTCTGCGGGTCGGGCGATCGCAGGTGAGCGTCGTCGAACATCTCCAGGACCTTGCGCGCGGGGAACCCGGCCGCCTCGATACGCTCCTGCGCCGCGGAGCCCGGCTCCTCCTCTCCGCTGCCGTCCCGCTGCCGCGGCAGAACCACCGGCGGTGGCCCGTGCGCGGATCCGCCAGTCCTGCTCTCGTGCGAAGCCATGGGGCCGGACATGTACGCGAGGATCGCCGCCGAGGCGATGAACGCCATATGGATCACCGTCCCCCAGAGCAGGTCGTGCTGGGGCGTGTGGTGCACATCCACGAACATCTGGAGCAGGTGCACCGACGAGATCCCGACGATGGCGGTGGCCAACTTCACCTTCAGGACGTTGGAGTTGACGTGCGAGAGCCACTCCGGCTGGTCGCGGTGGCCCTGAAGCCCGATCCGGGAGACGAAGGTCTCGTACCCTCCGACGATCACCATGATCAGCAAGTTGGCGATCATCACGACGTCGACCAGCTTGAGGACGGCGAGCATGACGTGGGTCTCGTCCGCCCGCCCGCTGACGACGTGGTCGATGAGATGCCACAACTCGTTGAAGAACTTGTAGACGTAAACCCCCTGCGCGGCCACCAGGCCGAAGTACAGAGGTGCTTGGAGCCACCGGGTCGCGAACAACGCGCACCCGAGCGTCATCATGGTCGACGGGGACGAGGCGGGACGGGACAACGGCACCTCCAGCAGCGGGAAGAGGTTCATATTCTTGTGGGCCACCACCGAAAATCTGAATTCACACCACCCTTTAGGGTTAATAGAAATCCAGTAGGACAACACCGTGCGGGGAGCCACACCGCTCGGCCGCCAGGCCCCGCACCCGGCGAATCGTTCATCCCCGTACCTCCGCCCCGTTCGGCTTGATCACCCTTCAGGTGGTCGAGGGGGGACACGATGGGCGTTCGGGGGGCCTTGGACCGTTCAAAATCATGTGGAGGTGTGCCGCCCTCGACGGTCATGATGGCGGGCATGAGCAATCGCGCGGTTCCCATAGAGGCCCTGATCGTTGTGGACGTTCAGTCGGCCTTCGTCTCCGGTGACGGGGCAGTACCCGAGGCGGCCCGGCTCGTGGACCGGACGACGGACCTGATCGCACGGGCACGAAGGAGCGGGGCGCTCGTCGTCCACCTTCAGAACGACGGTCCCGTCGGAGCGGACGACGAGCCCCACACGCTGGGCTGGGAACTCCACCACCCTGTCGAGGCCGGCTCCACGGAGTTCGTCATCCGCAAGACCAAGGACGATGGCTTCGAAGGGACTGCTCTGGGGGGCAAGTTGGCCGACCTGGGCGTACAGGCGCTCGCCGTCTGCGGCATGATGTCCGAGATGTGCGTCCAGGCGACGGCCCGCACGGCCCTGGAACAGGGGTATCGGGTTGTCCTGCCGCACGACGCCCACGCGACGTACGACATACCGGCGGCACCTGGAATCAGCGACGGGGTCCCGGCGGCCATGGTCTCTCGGGTCGCCGAATGGGCCCTCGGCAATGAAGTTGAAATCATCGCTCACGCCAAAGACGTCACGTTCACGGCCCTGCCCTCGCGGTCTTGGTGAAGCTCCCGGGTCCTGTCACTCAGTACGGGGCCGGGTCAGGTAATCCGCGATGCGCTCTCCCCACGTGCGGATGTCGGCGCGCGTCCGGGACACGTGCAAGTCACCGTGTGGCAGCGCATCGGCCAGTGCCTCCGCGGTCGACAGCGGGTGGCCCGGGTCGTCCACCCAGGCCAGGATCAAGGCCGGTTGGCGCAGTGCGGAGATTGCCGCGGGGGACGGCAGGTCGGACAGCGCCAGGCCGCGTAGGACGGACGGCAGTACCCGCTCGGCGGGCGTGGGTGGGAACGTGGGAACGTCGGCTACGACCGCGGGGCGTGGCTGCTTCCGCTTGGCGGCGAGCCAGGCGTCCACTCCCTCGCGTTCGATGGTGTCGGCGGACGTCCGGTTGGTCCGCGCATATGCCTTGCGCGTCGTCCAAGCGGTGGGCGGGATGAGCAGGACCAGGCGGGAGAACCGGTCGGGCGCCTGCACAGCGGCGTGCAGCACGCTGCCGCATCCCATCGACGCGCCCATGGCGTCGATGGGCTCCGTGGCGCCCAGGTGGTCGAGCAGGGCCAACAGATCATCTGCGAGCGAGGTGTAGGTGTAGTCGCCGGCCACAGGTTCGCCGGTGGATCGGCCATGTGCCCGGGTGTCATAGCGAACCAGGCGCCGCCCCCGGTCCAGCACCGGCACCCAGTCGAACAGGCCCATTCGGTCCTCAACGGCCTGGCTGGCGAAGCCGCCGTGCGCGTACACGGCGAGAGGACCCTCACCGGCGTCGTCGTAGACCAGCTCGGCCCTGCGATGGCGAAAGCGGCCTTCCATGACCGCGTGCCTGCCCAGTGTCCTCATAGCCGCACGATTCTCCTGCATCGTTGAGCATCCGTACTCAGGACTCCGCAGCCACGGTGCGATGGGGTGGGCTCATGACGACGAACGACGACGTGATCACGAGCGACGCCCCGGCAGCCGTGCCCGCCCCTTCCCACCAGTCCGCGAGCGCCGTCCGCGTCGTGGCGGGCATCGGACTTCTGCTGCTGATGGCCGACCTGGTGGTGTGCATGATGCTCACGCTGATCGACGCCACCCAGGGCAAGGGAATCAGCGGCCCGCTCATCGACGCCGGTTTCGCGGTGCTCTACGCGGCGGCTTTCGCGGGCCTGGCCGCCCTTTTCGTACCGAAGCGCGGACTTGTCATGGCGCAGTACGCTCTGCTCGTCATGGCTCCGCTCCTGGTCCTTCTCGACGGCAATTCCTAGGGCGAGCAGGGCGAGCAGGGTCTGACGCGTCTGCTGGCGCCCTGACGTGAAGTGCTCAGTCAGGGTCCGTCGTGGAGACTTCAGCTGCCACGGCCGGAACCGGTGACCCCTCGGCCGCGGGAAGGGTGACCCGCAGCTTCGACTGGCCGTGCGGGAGTCGCTCCCAGTCGTCCATGAAGCAGGCGACGAGGCCGTGCTTCCCCGCCAGCCGGATCAGCGTCTCCGTACGGTAGTAGAAGTCTTCGCCCAGCACCTGGTGTTCGGCTCCCTCGGTGCGGTCGAAGGTGAAGTCGAAGAAGCCGCCGGGCGCCAGCACCCGTCCGACGTGCGCGAGGCATTCGTCGATGACCTCCGGCGGGGAGTGCGAGAAGACGCTGTGGGCGTGCACCACCGTGAACCAGGCGTCGGGCAGGAAGTCCAGTTTCAGGTCCTCGACGGGGGTGAGATACGGGAGCCTGTCCTGAAGCCCGTACCGGACCAGCGTCTTCTTCGCCTCGATGAGGATGTCGGGCGAGATGTCGATCCCGTAGTAGTGGCCGGGCTCCAGGTGCTCGATGAACCTCCACCCGGCGCGCAGATTGCCGCAGCCGATCTCCAGCATCCGGTCCTGCGGCGTCAGCCCGTGCCGCACCAGGTAGTCGAACTGCATCTGCCCGATGGCGAGCCAGCGATCGTACGAAGGTCCGCCGCCGACCGCCGCCTCCGGGCTGCGCGCCGTGTCGGACGCCATCACCGCCCTGTAGTACGCGACGTGGCTCCCTCGGTGCCGCAGCCGCAGCCAGCGGTCGCGCCCCGCCCGGCGCACGTAGGGCAGCACGCGCCCCGGATGCCGCAGCGCGTATCGCAGCTTGTGGCCGAGTCGTGAACGGTTCGCCGACAGACGCGAAGCGGGTGTCTGCTGCATGACGGCCTCCGTGCCATCGGTGGGCTCTCCCCTTGTCGGATGCTAACCACAGGCGCGCGGACTCGCCCCCTCACTCGTTCGGGACAACCGTTCAGCCGAGTGCCTCCCCCGCCTGGTGGGCCCACCGCGACCACCCGCAGCTTGGAGGGAACAGGCCGGCGAACCGTCACCCGCCGTACCCCCGAGCGAGGCCAGGCCATGCAAGAAACACGCTTCATCGTCGGCACGCCGTACCGTGTGCCGCTCGAGGCGCGCGAGCGCCGCTTCGCTGTCGGGGTGGCCGCGCGGCCCCTGCCCCTGGCGGCGGTCGCCGCCGCCTTCGCCCTCATCCACCTCGCCCTGGTCGCGCCCGGTCTCGGGCTCGGCTGGGACGAGACCGTGTACGTCAGTCAGGTGAGCCCGCAGGCACCGCCGGCCTTCTTCAGCGCGCCCCGGGCCCGTGGCATCACGTACCTCGTCGCTCCCCTCACGGCTCTGACCACCTCGCCCGAGGCCCTGCGCGTGTACTTGGCCGTGCTGGCCGGCTGCGGCCTGTTCCTCGCGCTGTTGGCGTGGCGGCGGCTGCTGCCCACTGCCGTGCTCGCGGTCGCCGGAGGGCTGTTCGCGAGCCTGTGGGTCACGATGTTCTACGCCGGGCAGGTGATGCCGAACCTCTGGGTCGCCTACGGGGCCCTGGCCTCGGTCGGGTGCTTCCTGCGGGCCGCCCGGGACTCCCGGGACCACTGGGCTGTGACCGGTATGGGCGCCGGAGTGGCGTTCGCCGCGCTGATGCGTCCGTCCGACGCGGTGTGGCTGGCGCTGGCACTCGCCGTGGCGGCCCTGGTGATGCCGCGTACGCGCCGCAGGGGGCTACTGGTCGTCGTGGCGGCCTTGGGCGTGGTCCTCGGCTGCGCCGAGTGGGTGATCGAGGCGTACCTACACTACGGCGGTCTCACCGCCCGGCTGCGGCGGGCCAGTGAGATCCAGGGCCACCTGGGCTGGTATTTCGCTGTCGACGACCATGTGCGGGCCCTGGGCGGGCGGGCGCTGTGCCGGCCGTGCGACGTGCCCTGGCGCCACCCCGCCTCCGCCCTCTGGTTCTTCGCCCTGCCGCTGCTCGTGGCGGGCGGAGTGCGGGCCGCCGTCCGAGCCCGCCGCCGCGCCCCGATCGTCCTGGCGACGATGGTGGGCCTGGCGCTGGCGGCGCCGTATCTGTTCACCGTCGGGTACGCGGCGCCGCGTTTCCTGCTGCCGACGTACGCCCTGCTGGCCCTGCCCGTGGCGCAGTGCCTGGTCCAGGTGTGCGGCCCCCGGCCGCGGTGGCGGCGTACCGCGGTCGGGATCGTGTCCGTGGCCCTCGTCGCTCACCTGGCGATCCAGTACGTCCTGGTCGACAGGATGGCGGACCGGGTACGGCGCGACACCGCCGACCTCACCCGGATCGCCGCCGCATTGCGTGCCCAGGGTGTGCGCCCGCCGTGTGTGGTGAGCGGTGACGAGGCCATCCGGGTCGCGTTCCGTACCGGCTGCGCCTCGCGCCAGCCCGGTGGCCACGACGGAAGCATCACGCCGCAGGCCCTCACCGCCATGGCGCTCCAGCAGCCCGTCGCGGTCCTGGTCTCCGAGGGGCGGCGCCCTCCGGCGTACGCCCGCGAGTGGCGTCTCCACCCGCTTCCCGACCTGGGCCGCCGGACCGGCTTCCGGGCCTATCTGGCCGGCGTACGGCCGATGGACGCGCAGCGGTCCCTGCCCGGCGACGGCCGTGGTGACACCAGTGGATGGCCGCGTCCGCGTTGGTGACGGTGCACCGCCCCGCGATGTGTCAGGTCCGCGCAAGGGGGACGGAGCCGGCGCGGAACACATCCAATGACCCCTCCTGGGCGTTGTGCATGAGCAAGCGCATTCTCATGTGACCGCCCCCGAGGGGCGTTTGGAGTACTGATCTTGAAAACCAACCGCGCGGCCGTTCTTCGTGTGGCATCAGTCGCTGTCACCGCAGGGGCCGTCCTGACGGCCGGGCCGTTCTCCGCCCCGGCGCAGGCCGACACGCTCAGGCCGCCCACGATCGCCGCCAGGGGCGGCTTCGTGATGAACAACGGCACGGGGAAGACGCTCTTCGCCAAGGCCGCGGACAAGCGTCTTCCCACCGGCTCCACCGCCAAGATCATGACGGCCCGGGTGGTGCTCGCGCAGAGGAACCTGAATCTGGATTCGAAGGTCACGATCCAGAAGGCGTACAGCGACTACATCGTCGCGAACACCGCGTCGTCGGCCCGTCTGATCGTCGGCGACAAGGTCACCGTCCGCCAGCTCCTGTACGGCCTCATGCTGCCGTCCGGCTGCGACGCGGCGTACGCACTGGCCGACAAGTTCGGCAGCGGTTCCACGCGAGCGAAACGTGTGAAGTCGTTCATCGGCAAGATGAACGCGACCGCCAGGAGCCTCGGTCTGAAGAACACGCACTTCGATTCCTTCGACGGCATCGGAAAGACCTCGAACTACTCGACACCGCGCGACCTGACGAAGCTCGCGAGCAATGCGATGAAGTACCCGATGTTCCGTACGGTCGTGAAGACGAAGTCGACCAAGCAGAAGGTCACGACGAGGAACAACGGTTACCGCTTCATGTCCTGGGCCAACACCAACAACCTGCTCGGCACCTACTCAGGCACGATCGGGGTCAAGACCGGCTCGGGCCCGGAAGCCAGGTACTGCTTGGTCTATGCGGCCACCCGGGGCGGCAGGACAGTCATCGGCACGGTCCTGGCCTCGTCTTCACAGACACATCGCACGAACGATGCGAAGAAGCTGATGAACTACGGCTTCAAGAAGTAGCCCAGCGGCTCGACGGGGGGCGGGTGACGAGCCTGCCCCCACCCACCTGGTCCGCCGGGCCCTGTTACTGTGCCCGAACCCAGTCGAGGAGGAGGCCTTGCGCACACCCGCCGACACCGTGTGGCGGCGTGCCCACACGGTCGAAGTGCGCGGCCTCGGCGCGGACAGTGTCGCGGTTGTCAGCGACGCCGGCGAACTGGCCCAGCTCGCCGGCCTGCTGGAGGTCGACTTCCAAGCCGACGCGTTTGTCTGCATGTGCTGGGGTGACGTGCGATTCCTTGTGAAGGATGTAGCGGGGCAAACCATCGCCGATCTGACACTGCATGCCGAGAGCGGCCTGGACTGGGACGAGTGGGGTGGGCAGTTCCCCCTGCTGCGCGGCAAGGAGCTGACACACTGGCTGACCAAGCGCGGGCTGTGCTCCGGTTGATCAGGTTGCTCCGGGCGTAGTAAATTCCGCCCGGCAGCTCGTGAGGGCCTGCCCCGGACGAGATGTGCGCCGTACCCGGCCTGCAAAGACGACGCTCTGAGGAGACGTCATGAGCGGACATGGGCAGCACATCGACTTCGCCTCCAAGGCGCCCGAACCTCGCGTCCTGGACGTCAACTGGATCCACGGATCGCCGTCGGCGAAGCACGACACCGATCCCGACATCCAGGTCCACGCCTACGATGAACACACCTTCATCCTGCGCCAGAACATGGCGGTCAACTACGAGGCACCGTTCCTCTTCCTGCTCTTCGGCAACACCCGGGCCGTACTCATCGACACCGGAGCCACCGCGTCCGCCGAGTTCTTCCCGCTGCGCCGGGTCGTCGACGACCTGGTCGGGCGCCGGCTGGCCGAGCATCCCCGGGACGGCTGCACGCTGCTCGTCCTGCACACCCACGCTCACGGCGACCACGTCGCCGGCGACTCACAGTTCACCGGCCGCCCCCACACCATGGTCGTGGGGGCGGATCGCGACAGTGCCTGGGAGTACTTCGGATTCTCCGACGACCCCGGCCGGGTGGCCCGGGTCGACCTCGGTGGCCGAGTGCTGGAGTGCCTCGCAACCCCGGCCATCATGAAGCCGCGCTCACGTACTACGACCCGCACACCGGATTCCTGCTCACCGGGGACACGGTGTATCCCGGGCGGCTGTACGTGGAGGACTGGGCCGCCTTCCGCAGTACGATCGACCGCTTGATCGCGTTCGCCGGTACCCGACCGGTCACCCACATTCTCGGCTGCCACATCGAGATGACCGACGTGCCCGGTGTGGACTACCCGATCCGTACCACCTACCAGCCGGACGAGCCGCCGCTGGAGATGACCGTGGGCCAGTTGCGGGACATCAGCAAGGCGATCGACGAGATCGGCGACCGGCCCGGGCGGCATACCTTTCCCAGCTTCGTCATCTGCCGCGAGGACCAGGTGTAGGGCGTAGCCGCTGAACGCCCGGATGAGGGTGGCGGCTGACTGGTTGGGGTACGTAGGACAGCGGGTTGGAGAGCCCGAAGGCCGTGATGGGATGTGTCGCATGAGCCAGCCGTCCCTGCGTGAGCGCATTGAGCAGTACTACGCCGCCGTACCCCTGCTGTTCGCCGAAGCCGAGGAGTTCGACTCCCTGTGCCTTTTCGTACGCAAGGAGACAGGCGCCCCCTTCTACGGCGGTCCGTACCATGCGCGTCCCGCCTCGGCAGGTGCCGTCACTGCCACCGCCGCCGACATCGCCCGAGTGCGCGCCCGGCAGCGTGAGCTCGGTGTGCCGGAGGCCTTCGAGTGGCTCGCCGAGGTGACGCCTTCGCTGCGCGCCCGCATCGAGGCAGCGGGCCTGCCGGTCATGGAACGCCCGCTGATGACCCTCGACCCGCACCGTCCGCTGCCCCCGCAGTCTCTGCCCCCGGGCGTCACGATCCGGGTCCTGGAAGCCGACGACCCGGCCCTGCCCGCCGTACTCGCCATCCCGCAGCTGGCCTTCGCGGCAGAGGGCACAGCGCTGGGGTCGGCGGGCTGCGCGGAGCTGGCAGTGGCGGCGGAAAAGCTCACAGCGGACGGCACGGTGGCGATGACCCGCCCCTTCCTCCGCTCCGGCCACAAAACGCTCGCCGCTGCCTTCGCCCCGGACGGCACTCCGCTTGCCGCCGGTCACTACCACCCGGCGCACGGCATCACCGAGATCGGAGGTATCGGCACCCTCCCCACCGCCCGCCGCCAGGGGCTCGGCGCTGCCGTCATGGCTGCCTTGGCCACCCACGCCCGCGACCACGGCGTCCACACCGTCTTCCTCGCCTACGCGCAGGAGGCTGTCGCCCGTATCTACGCCCGCCTGGGATTCCGCCCGGCCGGCACAACCCTGCTGATCGCCAACCAGCCCGCCCGTGGCCAGTAGGCAGTCGAGGCATCCCGCTCGTGTGGGCCAGGGGTGCGTGACCACATGTGGCCAGGCAGGCACTGCCGGTGCCGGTGCCGGCCGAGGTTTCGGAGGAGGCTGCGTACTCTGGGACCAGGACGTCCCGCACCGTTGGGGGAGGTACGTCATGACCCGCGGTCACCGATTTCACCTCGATCAGGATGGGCACTCCATCAGCGTCCAGGTCGGACGGCCCTCCGACGGCATCGAGGTCCTGGTGGACGGCAAGGTCGTCGCCTACCGGAAGGGCCGGCCCAAAGGCGCCGCGGTCCTGGAGGCGGAGCTGCCCGAGGAGCCGCCCCGGCCCTTCCGCATCCATGTGGACGACATGAGCGGCGAGCCCTTCTGCGTGATGGAGACTTCCGGCTCCCGCTTCCTCATGCCACAGGTGCCCTTGTGGAGCAGCCAGCACGAACCGCCGGCGCACCCCAAGCCGTCGCCCCGTCCCCTGAGGCGCCTGCGGAGGATCCTGCGACGCCTGTGAACCCACACCGGTCCGCGCGGTGGGTGCGGGTGGCCCGGCGCTTGCGAACGCCGCGTCGCCGGACGGCGGGAACCGCCCTCGGCGACGGGGGGACCCAGCTGGCGCTGGCGCAGTACCCGGCGCGGGGGCCCATGCCGAGTCCCTGTCGGCCTGAAGGAGGCCATGCCCTACGGAGTGGGCATGGCGTACAGGACAAGGTTCTTCAGGTAGCGGCCGGCCGTGTGGTCGTACCGTCCGGCACAGGTGATCAGTGCCAGCCTGGGGGGCCCGTCGCGGTTGAACAGATCGGCCGGCAGGGCTTCTTGCCCGTACGTGCGGCGGGCAGTGACGCGGTAGGCACGGGCCCGGCCGTCAGCGCCTGTCAGCACCACGCGCGCGCCGAGTGGGAACTCGTGCAGCAGGGCGAACGTTCCCAGCTCGCCTTCGCGGGTGTCGACGTGCCCCGCGACAAGGACGGTTCCACGGGGAGCCCCGGGAGCCGCGCCCAGCGCCCACCATCCGCCGGTGTCGGGCTCTTCGGGCAGGGCCAGCACCCCATCGGCCGTCGCGGCCACCGGCACGATCCCGGCCTTGAACCGCCCCGGGCCGCGGATGCTCTGGGGTGGTGAGGCCGGCGCACGGCCGCCTGCCGCCGCCGGGGCCTGAACGGCAGGCAGCGTGCCCGCATCCCCCAGGGGGAACTGCGGGCCGCTGACCATCACCCACCCGGCCGCCATGGCGCCGAGGCCGCCCGCCGCCAGTGCGCCGGCGGCGAGCCGGCGTCCCGCCACGGCCTAGCGGCGCTCGGCGGAACGGCGCCGGTTGTGCAGGAACCAGAGCGCCCCGCAGGTGGCGAGAAGCCCACCGCCGGCCAGGCTGGCGACGCCCGCCAGGGCGAGCGAGCTGTCGTCGGCGGCCAGTTGCCCACTGTGGCCGGCCCGGACCTTGCCCGCGTCCTTGCCCGCGTGGCACTCGCCCCCGCGGACCATGTCCAGGTGCATCGCCACCACGGGCCGCGCACTGCGGGCAGCAGCCTTGACCTCGGAGTTCTCGCCCGCTGACAGCTCCTGGTCGATGAGCGCCAAGGTCGCGGTGTGTGCGGCTTCCTGGGACTTCAGCCATGCCGCGTCGTAGGCGGGCGTACCGGCCTTGGCCTGCACAGCGGCCAGCTCCTTTTCCTGCTCGGCGGTCGGAGAGCCAGGGAGCGTTACGTTCAGCTTGCCGGCCAGCAGCTTCACATCCGCGTCCAGCTTGGTGTGGTCACGCACCAGCACCGCGCCGACCTTCTCGACACACTCGGTGGTCGCGTGCTCCTGAGCATCCTCACCTGCGGCTATCTCCGCGAGATTGCCCTGGTGGGCCGCCTTGACGAACATCGTGTCCTGGGCGCTCACCGCAGCGGCGAGCGCGGGGGTCACACATATGCTCGACAGGACCATCACGGCCGTGGCGACAGGCGCCAGTCGTCTGCGCATGGAAACTGCTCCCTTCCCTGCGGCAGGCAGCACGTCACGAGCCGCCGGTCCGCTTCCGTGGAAATGGGCGCTCGATACAGCGCCCGGCAGCATCCCTCCCACCGACACGCCGAACATCCACAGATGCCGCCCGAATATCACGCGCATGGCCGACACGGCGTGGCCATGAGGCGACGTTTCGCGACAGCGCCGCGGTTGACGGTCCCGGTCGGCGCTACTCCCCAGTGGCTCCGTCGATCCGCTCGCGCAGCAGGTCGGCGTGGCCGTTGTGCCGGGCGTACTCCTCGATCATGTGGGTGAGGATGTAGCGCAGCGTGTACGCCTCGTCCCGCCATTCCACCGTGGCGTCGAGGGACTCGGCGGCCTCCACGATCGCGCGGGATCGCGCGCACGCCGCGTGCCAGACCTTGAACGCCTCGTCGGGATCGGCCGAGTCGGTGGCGAATTCGGCGAACGTGCCGTTCACCTTGCCCGGCCAATAGCCCGCGATCTCCTCGCCGTTCCACACGACCTGGAACCACATCCGCTCGACCTCGGCCACGTGCCGGACCAGTCCGAGCAGGGACAGGCCGGACGGCGGTATCACCTTGTCCCTCAACTGACTGGTAGTCAGGCCGGAGCACTTCATGGCCAGAGTCTCGCGCTGATACCGCAGAAAGCCCGTGAGCGAGGCGCGTTCGCCGGCTGTCCGGGAGGGGGCGGTCCGCTGGTGATCATTCATTCGGGCATCATGCCAGTGTGCTGGTACGGCAGTTCTGCCACACCGGGCACTGTGCCGGCAGCCACCCCCGGCAGACGCACTGTCGGTTGCGACAGCTAACTTGTGGTGGGCGCGTCAAGTTGATGTGCCGTGACTCCGCCGTCCCATCGAGGGGAATTAAGCCCACCATGTCCACGCCACCGCCGCAGGGCGGCTACAACCCGTACCCGCAGCAGCAGGGCCAGCCCCCGTACGGCCAGCAGTACGGCCAGCAGCCTTACCAAGGGCAGCCGCAGGCCCCGTACGGTGCGCCCGGCGGGCAGCCCCCGCAGCCGCCCCGGCGCAACCGCGGCCTCACGCCTGTCATTAAGGGCGCCAGCTTTGTCGTCGCCGCGATCGTCGTTCTCATCTACGTCGTCTTCTTCAAGGACAACAGCACCACATCCGTCCCCGACCCCAAGCCCGACAACTCCGCCTACAGCGCGGACGTCGGCGACTGTGTGATGGAGAAGGGGACGGAATCCCGCCCGGACATCGAGATCGTCGACTGCGCCGGCCCGAAGGCGGAGCTCAAGGTCACCGAAGAGGGCATGAGCGTCGACACCCTCGAATGCAAGCCCGGTGAAAGCAAGTTCACGATCACTCAGCGCGGGCGCATCGACGTCGCCCTGTGCCTGGAGCCGCTCAAGAAGTAGAAGCAGCCGTTCCCAGCAGCCCGAGGAGGCCGCGCGCCGCCGGGCTCGTGGACTCCTCGTGGGGCAGCGCGGTCACACTGCTGTACGTCAGCCGCTCCGCGCCGGCCAGCGGGACGGCGCGCAGTCCCGCCGCCTCCGGTTTGCGCGTGAAGTGCTGGGGAACGAGCGCGACACCCAGCGACTCGCGGACCAGCTCCAGCAGGCTGTGGACGTCATTGACCTCCAGCGACACCTGTCGGCCGATCCCGGCGGCGGCGAACGCCGCGTCGCCGACCCTGCGCGGCCCCCAGTCGGAGTGGAAGTCGATGAAGGGCTCGTCGCGCAGCTCGTGCCAGGAGACCTCCCCGGCCGCGGCCAGCGCGTGTTCCGGGTGGCAGAGCAGCAGCATCGGCTCGTCCGTGAGCGGCAGCATCCGTACGGTACGGGGTGTGTCCCCGCAGTCGATGGCGAAGGCGAGGTCGAGCCGCCCGCTGCCGACCTCCTCGATGAGCTGGGCGGAGCCTGCCTGCCGCAGCCGGATCTCCACCTGCGGGTGCCGCTGATGGAAGCGCGCCAGCAGGCCCGGGACATGCACGCCCGCGATGCACTGCTCGGTGCCCACGGTGAGCGTGCCGCGCACGAGTCCCTGGACCGCGGCCACGGCATCCCTGGCGGCGCGTGCCGCCGCTAGGGTACGCCGCGCCTCGGCCAGTAGCGCGCGCCCCGCCTCGGTCAGGCCCACCGACCGGGTGGTACGGGCGAACAGCGCGGTGCCGAGCTCCCGCTCCAGCTCCCGCACGGCCGCCGACAGCCCGGACTGCGACACCATGAGCCGCTGCGCGGCCCGCGTGAAGTGGCACTCTTCGGCCACGGCGACGAAGTACTCCAGGTGTCTCAGTTCCATAATTCAGAAGCGTAGCTTCTCAAAGCATTCGCATTCTTCTGTTGGACGGGATGACGGTCGACGGGCAGTGTGGGTACGCGGCGCACTCCGCGCCGCACTCCCCCGCCGGCCCGCACTCCCCCAGAGGAGACCCACGTGTACTCCGCCCACCCCGGCCGTTACGACACCATGCCGTACCGCCGCGTCGGCAACAGCGGTCTGAAGCTGCCGGCGCTGTCACTCGGCCTGTGGCACAACTTCGGAAGCGACCGCGGCCTCGACACCCAGCGCGAGATCCTGAGGTGCGCCTTCGACCTGGGCGTGACCCACTTCGACCTCGCCAACAACTACGGACCGCCGCCCGGGGAGGCCGAGACCGTCTTCGGCCGTATCTTCGCGGAGGACTTCGCGGCATACCGGGACGAGGTCGTCATCTCCACGAAGGCCGGGTACCTGATGTGGCCGGGCCCGTACGGCGAGTGGGGCTCGCGGAAGTCCCTGCTCGCCTCCCTCGACCAGAGCCTGCGTCGGATGCGGCTCGACCATGTCGACATCTTCTACTCGCACCGTTACGACCCCGACACCCCGCTCGAAGAGACGATGGGGGCGCTGCACACCGCCGTCCAGCAGGGCAAAGCTCTTTACGCGGGTATCTCCAACTACCCGGCCGAGCAGACGCGGCGGGCCGCGACCATCCTGCGCGAGCTCGGTACGCCCCTGCTGATCCACCAGCCCCGGTACTCGATGCTGGACCGGGCTCCGGAGGACGACCTTCTGCCCGCCCTGCGGGAGGTGGGAGCCGGAGCCATCGCGTACTCGCCGCTCGCCCAGGGGCTGCTCACAGACCGGTACCTGGACGGTGTTCCCGAAAGCTCCCGCGCTGCCGGTACGAGCCCGTTCCTGACGGCGGACGCGGTGACGGAGTCCCTGGTGACGCGGCTGCGGTCGCTGAACGAACTGGCACGTGAGCGCGGTCAGTCACTGGCGCAGCTCGCACTCGCCTGGGTGCTGCGCGACGATACTGTGACCTCCGCGGTCGTCGGCGCGAGCAGCGCCCGGCAGCTGCGCGACAGCGTCGAGACCGTCGCCCGGCTGGAGTTCAGCGAGGCCGAACTCCTCAGCATCGAGGCGATCCTCGCCAAGGACTGACGCGAGAACGTATACGCCCCCGGCCCCGGTCCATGGTCAGGACCGGGGCCGGGGGCGTATACGCGTCACCGCGTCACTTGACGGAGCCCGCCATCACCCCTTGCACGAAGTGCCGCTGGAAGGCGAAGAAGACCGCCACCGGCACGATCAGCGAAAGAAAGGCCCCGGGCGCCAGCACGTCCATGTTGCTGCCGAACTGGCGGATCTGCGACTGCAGTTCCACCGTGAGCGGCTGCGCGGAGCTGTCGGCGAACAGCAGCGCCACGAGCATGTCGTTCCACACCCACAGGAACTGGAAGATCGCCAGGCTGGCGATGGCCGGGCGGCCCACCGGCAGGACGAGCCGGGTGAAGATCCGCCACTCGCTGCCGCCGTCCATCCGGGCGGCCTCCAGCATTTCGCGCGGTATCTCGGCGAAGTAGTTGCGCAGCAGGAAGATGGCGAAGGGGAGCCCGTACGCCACATGGAAGAGCACCACGCCCGGGATCGTGCCGAACAGACCCAACTGACCGAAGAGTTTCGCCACCGGCAGCAGCCCCACCTGTACCGGCACCACCAGCAGCGCGACCACCAGCAGGAACAGCCAGTCCCGGCCCGGGAACTCCAGCCAGGCGAAGGCGTATCCGGCGAGTGCGGCGATCACCACGACGAGGGTGGTGGTGGGCACCGAGATCAGCACGGTGTTCCAGAACGCCTGGGTGATGCCCGCGTTGCCGAGCAGAGTGGAGTAGTTGTCGAAGGAGAGCTGTCCCGGGCTGGTCAGGACCGTCCACCAGCCGCTCGCCGAGTTGTCCTGCGTCGTACGCATCGAGGAGAGGAAGAGCCCGGCGAGCGGGGTGACCCAGACGAGGCTGACGACGACGAGGAACGCCTGGACCACGCCGTTGCCCAGCCACCCCCTCAGCCGCCCGGCCGGTCGTCTGCGCGCCGGGGCCGGGGCCGGCCTTTGCTCCTTCGCGGCGACGGTGGCGGTGGCGGCGCTCATGACTGGCTCCTGCGGAAGCGGCGGACGTTGAAGACCATGGCGGGGATCACCAGGAGGAGAAGCAGGACGCCGAGCGCGCTGCCGAGGCCCTGGTTGTTGCCGCCGCCGAAGGAGACCAGCCACATCTGGGTGGCCAGTACGGTGGCGTCCTCCTGCACCGGTCCCGGCGCGATGATGTAGACGAGGTCGAAAACCTTCATCACGTTGATCACCAGGGTCACGAACACCACAGTCAGCACCGGCGCGAGCAGCGGCACGGTGATCTTGCGGAAGACCTGCCACTCATTGGCGCCGTCCATCCGGGCCGCTTCGAGCGTGTCGCGCGGCAGGGTGGAGAGCCCGGCGCCGATGAGCACCATGGCGAAGCCGGTCCAGATCCACAGGTACGCCCCGATGATGGCCGGGGTGACGAGGGCCGGCCCGAGCCACGAAATGCCTTCGTAGGGCTGGGCGAAGTTCGCCGCCGGCAGCCGTACGGCGTACGAACCCGGCGCCAGATCCTGGAACCGGTAGGACCCGTCGGCCGCCGTGGTCGCGGTGGCTGCCGTCTTTCCGTCCCGTACGGCCTCGACCCGCATCTGCGGCAGTCCGCTCTCGGCCTTGTCGACCGCGCCCTGCTTGCCGCCGCCGCCCGGCGCGAAGTCCAGGTAGACGACTCCGCGCAGCTCGTCGCGGCCCGCCTGCCGGCCGGCGGCGGGAAGCGCGTCCTTCGCCCCGGCGGGAAGCTCCTTGGGCTGTACGCCGACGAGCCCGAGGTTGACCGTACTGCCCGGGGATGCCGCTCGATCCGTACCGTACGAACCGTCGGCCGCCCTGGTCAGGCCCTGCCCGTCACGGGCGCGGGCGGTCGGGTAGGTGGAGGCGTCCTGGAAGGCGTCGTGCACGCCGACCACGGTCGCGTTGAGTACGCCCTTGTCGGGGTCCTCCTCGTACGCCAGCCGGAAGATGATGCCCGCGGCGAGGAAGGAAACGGCCATCGGCATGAACAGCAGCAGCTTGAACGCGGTGGCCCAGCGGACCTTCTCCACGAGCACGGCGAGGATGAGTCCGAGCCCGGTGAGCAGGGTCGGAGCGACGACCACCCAGATGGTGCTGTTACGGATGGCCGTGAGTGTGGCCGGGTCGCGGAACATCTCGGAGTAGTTCTCGCCGCCGACGAACCGGGTGCCCGAAGCGTCGAAGAAGCTGCGGCCGACCGAGAAGAGGACGGGGTAGACGACGAGTGCGCCGAGCAGCAGCAGCGCGGGCAGTACGAACGCCACGGCGACGATCCGCATGCGCCGCCGGGCGCGGCGCCGGTGGTCCGTATGCCCGCCGTGCTTGTCGTGCTTGTCGTCGGACCGGGGGCCCTTTGCTCTGCCGGGCCCCGCCGTTGTGCCGGGTGCGGTGACCGTGGTCATGACGGTCCGCCTCAGCCTTCGTACGACTTGGCTGCCGCGTCTTCCAGCCGGCTTGCCGTGGCGCGCGGGTTGGACGGGTCGCGCAGGAAGTCCTGGAGGATCTTCCACTCGCCGGCGCCCTTGGTGCCGCCGAAGGACGCCGGGGCCTGGTCGGACATGTCGAACCGGACCGAATCGCCCGCGTCCGTGAGCGACTTGGCGATCTTCCGGGTGGTGTCGTCACCGTAGGCGGCGGGTTCGACCTTCTTGTTCGGGGACAGGAAGCCACCCGCCCCGGCCCAGACGGCGGCCGACTCGGGGCTCGCCAGGTATTCGAGGAACTTCATGGCGGCCTTCTGGTTCTTGCCGTCCTTCAGGACGACCGCCGCGTCGCCGCCGCTGACCACCGGTGCCTCGCCGCCCTCGACCGCGGGGAAGGGGAAGAAGGAGACGCCCTCACCGGGCTTCTTGCCGAACTGGTCCTTCGCTATGCCCGCGACGAAGTCGCCCTCGTACACCATCCCGGCCTCGGGCTCGGGGCCGAAGACCTTCTCGACCGAGCCGGGGAAGTCGGTGCTCAGGGCGCCCTTCTGGCCTCCGTTGATCAGTTGCTTGTCGGAGAAGAGCCGGCCGAGAGTGGTCAGCGCCTTCACGACGGTGGGGTCGGTCCACTTGATCTTGTGGGCGGCGAGCTGGTCGTACTTCTCGGGGCCCGCCTGGGAGAGGTAGATATTCTCGAACCAGTCGGTGAGCGTCCAGCCGTCCTCACCGGCGACGGAGAAGGCGGACAGGCCCGAATCTGCCACGGTACGACCGGACTTCAGCATCTCGGCGTACGTCGTCGGCGGCTTGACGCCGGCCTGGTCGAGGGCGTCGGGGCTGTACCAGACGGTCGACTTGTGGGCGGCCTTGAAATACAGGCCGTAGAAGTCGTCGCCGACACTGCCGTACTTCTTCCACACACTGGCGTAGTTGGTGTCGACAGACTCCTCGGTCGTACGGGAGAGCGGCTCGAGCCAGTCGTTCTTCGCGAACTGCTGGAGTACGCCGACCTGAGGCACCATCACCACGTCGGGGGCGTTGCCGCCCTCGATCTTGCTGCCGACGACGGTGGAGACGTTGTCCCCGGTGGAGACGAACCGGGTCTTGGCGCCGGTCTTGTCGGTGAAGGCGTCTAGCACCTTCTGGAAGTTCTTCTGCTCGGTGCCCGACCAGACACCGGCGACGGTGATCGTCTGGCCGTTGAGTGCCTTGTCTCCGCCTCCCGCGGTGGTGACGGGGCCGCCGCCGCAGGCGGTCGCGCCGAGCGCGAGGACGAGGGCCGTGCAACAGGCGAGCGTGGTGGTGGTGCGTCGTTGCGTCGTCATCGTGAAAGTCCCATCGTGTCGTCGGTGTTGTGGGAGGTGTTGTCGCTGATCCACCAGGCGGCGGTGGATCCGGGCAGCAGACCGGCCGGGCAGGGCCCGCTGGCCAGCAGAGGGGCTCCGGGGACGGGGGCGGGCACCGGGGCGGTTCCGAAGTTGACGGCGCAGACCAGGCCGTCACCGCGGACGAAGGACAGCACTCCGGGTGCGCTCTCCAGCCAGCGCAGGGTGCCTTCGCCGAGCTGCGGGAGGCTGTGGCGCAGCTGAAGCCCGTCGCGGTAGAGGTGCCAGAAGGAGCTGGTGTCGGCGAGCGCGCGGTCGGTGGCGTGCTCGGCGAACCAGTCCGGCTGCGGCAGCCACGGCTTGACGTCCACGGCGTCCGCGCTGAAGCCGAACGGGGAGGCGTGGCCCGACCACGGGAGCGGCACCCGGCAGCCGTCGCGTATCCGGGCCCGGCTTCCGGTGCGGCGGAAGATCGGGTCGGTGAGCACCTCGTCGGGCAGGTCGAGCACTTCGGCCAGGCCCAGCTCCTCGCCCTGGTAGAGGTACGCCGCGCCGGGCAGCGCGAGCATCAGCAGTGCGGCGGCGCGGGCGCGGGCGGTGCCGAGGCCGCTGCCCTCGGTGCCGTGGTCGCCGTAACGGGTGACGGTGCGGACCTGGTCGTGGTTGTTGAGCACCCAGGTGACGGTGGAGCCGGTGCCCGCGATGTCCTGCATGGCCTCGGAGACGACCTTGCGGAAGTGGTCGGCGTCCCAGGGGGCGCTGAGCAGGTCGAAGAAGAAGGCCTGGTGCAGTTCGTCGGGGCGTACGTACAGGGCGTGTTCGCGGGTCGTCGGTACGGACACCTCGCCGACCAGCAGCCGCTCCCGGCCGTCGCGCGCGGTGTACTGCTCGCACACCGACCGCCAGTGCCGCCACACGTCGTGCACCTCGGGCTGGTTCCAGGCCAGCGGGTTGACCGAGTCGCGGGTGCGGGCGTCGGCCTCGGGGTCCGGCGAGTCGGGCAGTTCGCGGTGCTTGAAGAGTCCGGCGGCCACGTCGATGCGGAAGCCGTCGACGCCACGGTCGAGCCAGAAGCGCACCACGTGGTCGAAGTGGGCCCCGACCTCGGGATTGCGCCAGTTCAGGTCCGGCTGCTCGGGCGTGAACATGTGCAGGTACCACTGGCCGGGGCTGCCGTCCGGCTCGGTGACCCGGCTCCAGGCCGGACCGCCGAACATCGCGTGCCAGTTGTTGGGCGGCTCCTCGCCGGCCGGGCCGCGCCCCTCGGCGAAGTGGAAGCGGGCACGCGCCGCGCTGCCGCGCCCCGCGTCGAGCGCCTCGCGGAACCACGGGTGCTCGCTGGAGCAGTGGTTGGGGACGATGTCGAGCAGCACCTTGATGCCGAGCCGCCGGGCGCCGGTGACCAGCCGGTCGAACTCGCCGAGGTCTCCGAAGACCGGGTCGACGTCGCAGTAGTCGGCGACGTCGTAGCCGTGGTCGTGCTGGGGCGACGGGTAGAAGGGGCTCAGCCAGATGCCGTCGACCCCGAGCTTCTTGAGGTACGGCAGTCCCGCGCGGACGCCGGCGAGGTCGCCGATGCCGTCCCCGGTGCTGTCCAGAAAGCTACGGACGTACACCTGGTACATCACCGCGTCGCGCCACCATTTGAGCATCACCCGTGGACCTGTTTTCTACGTGAAGGGGTGCGCGCGGCCAGAAGACCAGAAGACCAGAAGAGGTGCGGGCCGCGCTGTTATGCATGCATGTTAGGTAGGCGTGACGAGAGGGTGTCAACGACTGAACGGAAAGCTGCGCAAAGTTGGGGGATTATGACCGATTTGACCTGGGCACAGAAGTGCCCGCTGGTCCGCAGCATCTACCTAACAAGTAACTACCCGGGTGAGCTCAGCCCTGGCGACGCGCGATGGCAGCCAGTTCCCCGGCCAGCCTGCGCACAGCCGCCGCCGGCGACTGGTGCTGCGTCATCGCGTCGTGCACGACGGCCTGCACCGCCAGGCTCACCTGGTCGTAGCGCGGGCTCTTGGGACGCGGCGCTGCCGCGAGCACACTCGTACGCAAGGCCGGTAGATAGGGGAATTTCCGTACCAGATCGGCATCCCCGTACAGACCGGCCAGCACAGGCGGCAGCGCGCCTTCGGTGAGCACCTTGCGCTGCACCGGTTCGCTGGTCAGATACGCGATCAGGTCGGCCGCCGACTCCGGGTGGCGGGCATCAGCGTTGACCGCGAGATTCGAGCCGCCGAGCACACTCGTGCCCGGCCCGTCGGCCCCCGGCAGCGGCACCGCGCCGAACTTGCCCGCCACCTCGGAGTCCTTGCCGGAGATTCCCGCGTAGGCGTACGGCCAGTTGCGCAGGAAGAGCAGCCGGCCGTTCTGGAACGCCTCCCGGGACTCCTCTTCCTTGTATGTCAGCGCTTCGCGCGGGATCCACCCGTCGCGCACGCCACGGACCAGGAAGCCGAGCCCGTCCCGCGCCGCGGCCGAGTCCACGGTGACGCGCTCCCCCTCGTCTCCGAGGATGCTGCCGCCCGCCGAGTACACCGCCTCGGCCGCGTTGACGGTCAGCCCCTCGTACGGCAGGAACTGGCCGGCGTACCCTCCGAGCCCGTGCTTCGGGGCGATGGTGCGCGCCTGGCGTTCCAGCTCCTGCCAGGTGCGCGGGGGCCGTTCGCCCTCCCGGTCCAGGATGTCCTTGCGGTAGAAGAGCATCCCCGCGTTCGTGACGTACGGAACGGCATACAGCTTGTCGTCGTACGTCGCCGTACCCACCACCGGCGGCAGGAAGCCCTTCAGCGGGAAGCGGCCTGGGTCGAGCGGGGAGATCCATCCGGCGGCGGCGAACTCCGGGGTCCAGGCGACATCGATGTTGAGGATGTCGAACCGGCCCCGGTCCGAACGCAGTCCGGTGACCATCTGCGCGTGGGTCTCGTCGGCGGAGTCGGGCAGCTCGACGAGCGTGACCTTCTCGTCCGGATGCGTACGGTTCCAGCCGTCCAGCAGCGGGCCGAGGTAGTCCGTGAGGTCCCCGGCCGTGGCGAGGGTCATCGGGCCACGCCCGTCGTCGCGCGCCCCGCCCCCGGGGGCGTCGGGGGTGACGTATCCCGCCACGACGACCGCGGCGACCAGCAGGCCCCTACCGGCGGCACGTATCCACCGCATAGGTTCCTCCCTGTACACCGGCGCCGAGCACCCTCGGCGTGACGGGCCATGTATACCCGTTAGGCATGGGCGATACTAGGGCCTGCGACAGAATGACGAGGCGATCCGGACCACACTGCGAACCACGGCCGGAATCACTGTGCAACAAGCAGGCAGACGAAGCAAAGGAGGAGAGCACGAGTGCGGCTGCCCCTCCTGGCTCTTCTCGCGCGCGGACCCGCCCATGGTTACGAACTCAAACAGGACCTTGAGCAACTGCTGGGTGCCGAGTACCCTCAGCCGAACGTCGGCCAGATCTATGTGACTCTGGGGCGGCTGGAGAAGTCGGGCCTGATCGAGGGCGAAGAGGTCGCCCAGTCGAGCCGGCCCAACAAGAAGGTCTACCGGCTCACGGATGCCGGGCGGGAAGCGCTGCAGGTCTGGTTCGAGGAGACCTCGGACGAGCCCCGGGTGCGGGACGACTTCTTCATGAAGCTCGCCCTGGCTCCCCGGACCGGCCTCGCCGACCAGATCGCGCTGATCAACAAGCAGCGCCGTCAGTATCTGAACACCATGCGCAATCTGTCGAAGCTGGCCGCCGCCGACAACCGGGAAAACCCCATCGCCCATCTGCTCGTCGAGGGCGCCATTCTGCATTTGCAGGCCGACCTCGACTGGCTGGAACGCTGCCAGGAGGAGCTGGAATGAGCGACACCCCCGTTCCCGCTCTGCGCGCCGAGGGCCTGGTCAAGACCCACCACGGCGAGGGCGCCCCCGTCCGTGCCGTGCGCGGTGTGGATCTCTCCGTACGGCGGGGCGAGTTCGTCGCCGTCACCGGACCGTCGGGCGCCGGGAAGTCCACGATGCTGCATCTGCTCGGCGGGCTCCAGCGGCCGGACAGCGGCAGCATCTGGCTGGACGGCGCGTGCACCGACTCCTACAGCGAGGCCCGCTGGGCGGTGGAGCGCCGCCGCCGTATTGGCATCGTCTTCCAGTTCTTCAACCTCGTGTCGAACCTGACCGTCGCCGACAATGTGGAGCTGCCCGCACTGCTCGCCGGTACGTCCCCCAAGCGGGCCCGCGCCGAGCGCGAGAGCCTGCTGGCGGAGCTGGGGCTTGAGGGCAAGGCCCGCAGCATGCCGGGCGAACTGTCCGGCGGTGAGCAGCAGCGCGTCGCTCTGGCGCGGGCGCTGGTCAATCACCCCGGGCTGCTGCTCGCCGACGAGCCGGCGGGCAGCCTCGACAGCAAGGGCACCCGTGAGGTGATGCGGTTGCTGACCCGCTTCCACCAGCGCGGCCAGACGATCGTCCTGGTGACCCACGACGCGCGGCTCGCCAGCGCCGCGGACCGGGTGATCAGCTTCTACGACGGCCGGATCGCCGACGACGCGGAGCTCGACGACGCCGCGGGCTCGCGGGGTACGGGCATATCCTCCGTGCTCGAACTGAAGGACTGAGCCGTGCGAGCCACCCTGCGCTGGGCGCACGCCGATCTGCGTACGCACCGCGGCGAAGCGCTCTTCATCGTCCTGGCCACCGCCGGGATCGTCGCCTCACTGCTGCTCGCCACCGCCCTGTTCGGTTACGCCACCAACCCCTGGCAGCGCGTCTTCACCCGGGCCAACGGCGCTCACCTGTGGATCCACACCGGCCCGTCCGCCGACGCTGCCCGGCTCGCCGCGCTGGACGGCGTCGAATCCGTGTCGGGCCCCTACCGCACCGCGTCCGCCACGGTGGAGTCGCGCGGGACCCGGGCGACCGTCGAACTCCGCGGCGCCGATGACACCCCGCCCACCACCGGGCGTCCGCTGCTGGATTCCGGGCGGTGGCTGGACCCCGGCATGCCAGACGGCGTCGTACTGGAGAGGGATCTCGCCCGCGCCCTGTGGGTGGAAACCGGCGACAGGCTTACGCTCCCGGGGAGCCCGCGCCCCCTGACGGTGCTCGGTGTCGCGGACCATGCCGAGCCCCGCTACAGCCCTGGTGAGCGGTCCGGCACCGTCTGGGCGTTGCCGTCGGTCGTGGAACGGACCGGCAAGCGCACCGGACAGGTCGTGGGGCTGCGGCTGAGCGACCCCGGCGACACGGACTACGCCGTACAGCGATCCGTGACCGAGCTCGGTGCGGGGGCCGTCACTCAGGTCTCCAGCTGGCAGCAGGCGCGCGCCGAGGCGCAGGGCGACACCCGGCTGCTCGGTCAGGTCCTCGGACTCTTCGGGCTGGGCGCGCTTCTCGCCGCGGCGCTGGCCGTGTTCGGCGCGATCAGCACCCGGATCCGGGGTCATCTGCGGGACATTTCCGTACTGAAGGCGATCGGCTTCACGCCCGGCCAGGTGGTACGGGTCTTCCTCGCCCAGCATGTGGCGTTCGCGCTGCTGGGCACCGTGCTGGCGACCGTACTCATCGAGACGCTCGGCAGCGGCATCCCGGGCAGGCTCGGCGACGCGGTCGGGGTGTGGCAGGGGCTGCCCGGCCATGCCGCGGCGCTGCTCGCGGTGCCGGTCGGCGCGGTGCTGTTCATCGGCGCCACCACGTGTCTCGCCGCCTGGCGGGCGGGCCGGGTTTCGCCCGTACCTGTGCTGCGGTCGGCCGGTCCCGCCGGTAGCCGGCTCTCCGGTCCGGCCCGCAGGGCGCTGGGGCTGCGGCTGCCGCCGGCCCTCGTCCTCGGCCTGCACCGGACGTTCACCCGCAGTCCCCGCTCGATGGCCACGATCGCGCGCCTCGCCCTGCCGCTGGTGCTGATCACGGTCGCCCTCAGTGCGTGGACGACCGTCGAGCGCTTCGAGAGCAGGCCCGAACAGCTCGGTCTCGCGGCCGCGCTCACGGCCCGCGCCGACAAGGGACTCGACGACCGTGCGGCGCGCGCCCTGCTCGAAGCCGACGACCGGGTCCAGGCCGCCCACCCGGGTGTGGAGGTGGCGGCGCTGGTACCGGGCCAGACCGGGACGATCGCGCTGCGCGGTCTCGGCACCCGCGAGGAGCCGTATCCGTTCACGCTGGCCGCGGGCCGCCCGGCGCAGGGGCCCGACGAGGCGGTGGCCGGGCAGGGGCTGCTGGACCTGCTGAACGTCCAGGTCGGTGACTGGATACGGATGACGGTCGGCGGGCGCCCGCAGATCCTGCACATCGTCGGGCGCAGCATCGAGCCGGAGAACGCCGGCCGCGTCATCTCCACCTCACTCGACACGCTGCGTGAGAACGACCCCGGGCTCCGGCCGGCGTTCTATCAGCTCCAGTTGCGCCCCGGCGCGGACCCGCACGCCGTCGGCGCTGCACTGACCGGGGCGTCGGACGGCCGGCTGGACATCCGCGAAGTAACCAACCCGGCCGGGGGCCCGGCCCCGCTGCGCGGCGTCGTACTCGGACTGGTCGCCGTACTCGCCCTGATCGGGCTGACCGAACTGTCGACGGTGATCGGCGGCAGCGTACGGGAGGGTGAGCGGGACCTGCTGGCGCTGAAAGCCGTCGGGCTGTCACCGCGCCAGATCACCGCCGTCACGGTGACGGCCGTCGCCGGCACCGCCCTGGCCGCCGCCGTCGCCGGCGCGGCACTGGGGGTGCCGCTCGCCCGCCTGCTGATCGACGCCCAGGGCCGGTCGAGCGGCATCGGCGCGGGTATCGCCCAGACCCCGTCGCCGTGGGTGCTGCTCCTGCTGGGCGCGGCGGCGGTCGTGGGTGCGGCCGCGCTCGCCACCCTGCCGGCCGCCCGCGCCGCGCACCGCCGCCTGGCGGACACACTGAGCGCGGTCGCCTGAGCCGGGTCCGCTCAGGACGATTTTGACCAGACGTACAGGCTGCCACTGACCGAGACATCAAACGACGTACCGCCGGCTTCGTCGATGTGCTCGATCACGGCCATGGCCACGGCACCTTCGTTGGTTACCGAGCACACGGCCGCGCCCTCCACGAAGCCGCGGTCCCTGCGATCGGTGGCCTGGCTCAGCGCAAGGGCGCCGAAGCCTGCCCTGCTCGCGGATTCGCAGGACTCGAAGGACTTCTGCGAATCCGCCCGGAGCAGGCCCACCTGGGTGTTGGGCAGCCCGCGCAACAGGTAGTCGGACCCATAGCACGTGTCGGGCCAGTACAGGAGCTCGGCCCCGCCGGGCTCCTTGACCGCGCCGCCGTCCTCGGGCTCCACTCGGTTCCGGCCGTCATCGAGATCGACAAGCTGCTGCTCATGCTGCGTGCAGGGCACCGGGGCGATGCCCCACATCGTCTTCTTCAGCACGTACCCGTCAGGGGACTTCAGCTCTTGGGAGGACTCGGACGGCGACGGGGACGCAGACACCGAGCGGGAAGGCGAAGGGGCTGCCGTCGCGGCAGCGGGGGGTGTGGCCGGTGAGCTGCTGATGGCCGGAAGCGGTGCGGGGCTTGCCACTACGGGCCGGGAATCCCGGCTGGCGAGCACCGTCACAGCGATGCCGAGCAGCGGGATGGCTATCCCTGCGACCCACCAGGCCCAGCGCGGAGGATCCGAACGCGGCGGCGACGGAGGATACGGCGGTGGTGATGGCGGTGACGGCGGTGGTGGCGGCACACTCGGACCTGGACCTGTACTCATATCCCCCTCCACCACCGGCTGTTGGTGCGAACTGCACGCAGCTTAGCGATCACCGCCCGACGGCCCTAATGAGAACCGCTCCGGGCCGGTGACCGCCGCGAGGTCATGCGTCGACGCCCGCCTGCTCGTGCTCGATGGTGAACGCGCTGCCGGTATGGGACAGCCGCAGGAGCCGGGCCAGCGCGCGCGGGACGGCGCACAGCCGCAGCTCGGTTCCGTTCGTTTTCGCCGTACGGGCCGCGGCCAACAGCGCGTTCAACCCCGAGCAGTCGCAGAAGGTCAGGCCCGCACAGTCCACCAGGACCCGCCGACGAGTGGCCACGGCAGCCTGGAGGGCCTCTCTGAGATCCGGCGCGCCGACGACATCGAGGTCCCCTGCCACGGTGATCCGGCAGCTGTCGGGTCCGGTGGCGTGAACGCCGACCTGGATCGTGTCGTTCACGGCGCCCCCTTGGAAAGGTGGACGGGCTGTGCATCCAGAGAAACCCCTGACCGGCTGTCCTGTCCACCCCGGCCTGACCACAGCGACGAGCCGTCCCCCGTCGCACCGTGAATATCTTGACAATCGCGTCGGCGCGTTCTATCCAGGTTTTGAAGAAAGTTCCTCCATATCCGCAGGTCAGAGCGGTTGAGAGGTGGGTGCAGTGGCCCGCTCTGAGCCATCTGGCCACCGACGTGTGACCATGAAAATGACGCCGCACGCGGCTCCGCCCGGGCATGGCGCGCCGCCGTGGAAGTGGAGCGCAGGGTGAGGAGAAGGCAATGGCACGTGCAGTGGGTATCGACCTCGGTACGACGAACTCTGTGGTCTGCGTGCTGGAGGGCGGCGAGCCCACGGTCATCACCAACACCGAAGGCGCCCGGACCACCCCGTCGGTGGTCGGTTTCGCGAAGAGCGGTGAGGTGCTGGTCGGTGAGATCGCCAAGCGGCAGGCCGTCACCAACATCGAACGCACCGCACGATCGGTGAAGCGCCACGTGGGCGAGGCACAGTGGCGTTTCCCGGACCAAGGGGACATCGACGGCAAGCGCTACACCGCGCAGGAGATCTCCGCGCGGGTGCTGCAGAAACTCAAGCGCGACGCCGAGGCCTATCTCGGCGAGGACGTGACGGACGCGGTCATCACGGTTCCGGCGTACTTCAACGACTCGCAGCGCACAGCGACCAAGGAAGCCGGGGAGATCGCCGGCCTGAAGGTGCTGCGGATCATCAACGAGCCGACGGCCGCGGCGCTCGCCTATGGCCTGGACAAGGAGAACGACCAGACCATCCTCGTGTTCGACCTCGGTGGCGGCACGTTCGACGTATCGCTGCTGGAAATCGGCGAGGGCGTGGTCGAGGTGAAGGCCACCAACGGTGACACGCACCTGGGTGGTGACGACTGGGACCAGCGGGTCGTGGATCACCTGGCCAAGCAGTTCAAGAACGCGTACGGCATCGATCTGTCCAAGGACAAAATGGCCACGCAGCGGCTGCGCGAGGCCGCCGAACGGGCCAAGATCGAGCTGTCGGCCGCGACCGAGACCACGATCAACCTGCCCTACCTGAGTGCGTCGGCCGAGGGCCCGCTGCATCTGGACGAGAAGCTCACGCGCTCGCAGTTCCAGCAGCTGACCGCCGACCTTCTGGAGCGGTGCAAGGCCCCGTTCCACAACGCGGTCAAGGACGCGAAGATCAAGCTCTCCGACATCAACCACGTCATCCTGGTGGGTGGTTCGACCCGTATGCCGGCGGTGACCGAGCTGGTCAAGGAACTCACCGGCAAGGAGCCGCACAAGGGGGTCAACCCCGACGAGGTCGTCGCCATCGGCGCCGCGCTCCAGGCCGGCGTACTGAAGGGTGAGGTCAAGGACGTTCTGCTGCTCGATGTCACGCCGCTGTCGCTCGGTATCGAGACCAAGGGCGGCATCATGACGAAGCTCATCGAGCGCAACACCACGATCCCGACCAAGCGCTCGGAGATTTTCACGACGGCCGAGGACAACCAGCCGTCCGTGCAGATCCAGGTGTTCCAGGGTGAGCGTGAGATCGCGGCGTACAACAAGAAGCTCGGCATGTTCGAGCTGACCGGCCTGCCGCCCGCCCCTCGCGGTGTCCCGCAGATCGAGGTGAGCTTCGACATCGACGCCAACGGCATCATGCATGTGGCCGCCAAGGACCTCGGCACCGGCAGGGAGCAGCGGATGACCGTCACCGGTGGCTCGGCGCTGCCGAAGGACGACATCGAGCGGATGGTCCGTGACGCCGAGCAGTACGCGGAGGAGGACCACAGGCGCCGCGAGGCCGCCGAGACGCGCAACCAGGCCGAGCAGCTCGTCTACCAGACGGAGAAGTTCCTCAAGGACAACGAGGACAAGGTCCCGGGCGACGTGAAGAGTGAGGTAGAGACCGCCGTCACCGAGCTGAAGGAAAAGCTCAAGGGAGAGGACACCGCCGAGATCCGCTCGGCCACGGAAAGGGTCGCCACCGTCTCCCAGAAGCTCGGCCAGGCCATGTACGCCAACGCCCAGGCACAGGGCCAGGCGCAGGGCTCCGGTGCGGCCGCGGGCGGCGCGGGCGAGAGCGGGGCGCGCGCGGAGAGCGGCGCGGAGGAGGACGTCGTCGACGCGGAGATCGTCGACGACGACAAGCAGCAGGGAGGCGCGGGATGAATCGCCCGACCGACGGTCGCGGCCACCCCGGTGTGCCGTCGCTGGAGATCGTCCGGGACGGGCGACGGGGCGGCTCCCAGGATTCTCTTCCGACCCGCGCCGCCGCCCGGCGCGAGGAGCGGGCCGAGCGGGCCGAGGGGGCTGAGCGGGCGTCGGCCGGCCACGGCGGGACCGACCTCGTACCTCAGCCGTCCCGGGAGGAGGCGCTGCGTGCACAACTGCGAGAGCGCACGGCCGACCTGCAGCGGGTGAAAGCCGAGTACGACAACTACCGCAAGCGGGTACGCCGTGATCGCCTGGCGGTCCGCGAGATCGCGGTGGCCAACGTACTCGGCCGGCTCCTGCCCGTGCTCGACGCCCTCGAGGAGGCCGACGAGCAGGGCGAGGTGAAGGGCGGCTTCGAGCGCGTCGCCGAGGTCCTGCGGTCCGAACTGGCCGCACTGGGTCTGGAGCCGTTCGGGACGGCGGGCGAGCCCTTCGATCCGTTCGTGCACGAGGCCGTGTCGTACAGCCATTCCGACACGTTGGAACGCCCCGTCTGCGCCGAGATCCTGCGCCCCGGGCACCGGGTCGGTGACCACCTCCTGCGCCCCGCCCAGGTAGCGGTCGCCGGACCTCCGACCGGCCCGTGAAGCCGGAGGTCGCAGGGCCGGGGCGTACGACCACATCCGCCTGGGTGGTCGAGCGCCCGGGGCCGATCGCGTCCGGACCGCTGCGGCTCGTGGAGCGCGGGCTTCCGGAACCCGGCCCGTACGAACTGTTGATGCGCGTGCGCGCCTGCGGGGTGTGCCGGACCGATCTGCACCTGGCCGAAGGCGACCTGGCCCCTCGCAGGACACACTGCACGCCGGGCCACGAGGTGGTCGGCGAGGTGGTCGCGTGCGGGCCCGCCGACGGACCCGACGGGCATGGGTTCCGCGTCGGTGACCGGGTGGGGGCGGCCTGGCTGGCGGGAACCTGCGGGCAGTGCCGTTACTGCCGGACGGGACGGGAGAACCTCTGCCCCGGCTCTCGCTACACCGGCTGGGACATCGACGGCGGATTCGCCGGCCACCTCATGGTGGACGCCCGGTTCGCCTACCGGCTGCCCGAAGGGTGGAGCGACCAGGAGACCGCTCCCCTGCTGTGTGCGGGGATCATCGGCTACCGGGCTCTTCAGCGGGCCGACCTGCCGCCGGGCGGCCGGCTGGGCATCTACGGATTCGGAGCCTCGGCGCATCTGACGGCCCAGCTCGCCATCGCCCGTGGGGCCGATGTCCACGTCGTCACCCGCTCCCCGACGGCGCAGCGGCTGGCCCTGGAACTCGGAGCGGCGTCCGCCGGATCCGGCGCACCTCCCGAGCCGCTGGACTCCGCGATCCTCTTCGCACCGGCCGGGGACCTGGTACCGGTGGCACTGGCGGCGCTGGACCGGGGCGGCACGCTCGCGATCGCCGGGATCCACCTGAGCTCCATCCCGCCGCTGGAGTACGCCCGCCACCTGTTCCAGGAACGGACCGTACGCAGCGTCACCGCGAACACCCGCGAGGACGGCCGGGCGTACCTCGCCGAAGTGACGAAACTGCGCCCCACCGTGCGAGTGACGAGCTATCCCATGCGGCTGGCCGACCACGCCCTGGAGGACCTGGGGGCCGGACGGATCACCGGGGTGGCAGTGCTCGTCGCGCAGTGAACAACTGGCGCGGTGAACAACTGCGCCACTCGGTGCATCTTGCCGACCGGCTCGGCAGAGCCGCGCCGCGGCGGGGTACCACTTCCGCATGGCTGGTATCGAACTCAAGAGTTCCGCATTCAACGACGGAGCGCTCATCCCGCGCCGCTACGCCATGGAAGGCGAAAACGTCTCCCCCGACCTGTCCTGGTCCGGGGTGCCGGACGGCACGTCGGAGCTGCTGTTGCTCTGTGAGGACCCCGACGCGCCGAGCGGGACCTTCGTGCACTGGCTCGTCACGGGCATCGACCCGGCGAGCACCGGTGTGGGAGCGGGACAGACGCCCGACGGCGGACAGGCCCGGATGAACGGATTCGGCGAGTCCGGCTGGGGAGGTCCGCTCCCTCCCCCCGGCGATAAGGCTCATCGGTACTTCTTCCACCTCTACGCGCTTGCGGAGCCTGTCGATCTGGCCGACGACGCGAGTGCCGCGGACGTGCACGCAGCCGTGGACCAGCAGCAACTGGCAGGCGGCACACTGGTCGGTCTCTACCAGCGCTGAGTCATGGTGCGTCTGCTGACGGCCTCTCGGTGACGGCTCTCGGTACGATGCGGGCGTCGAGGGCGGTGGCGGCTCCGCGCAGTGTGCGCAGGAGGTGTTCCCCGGCGCTCGCGCTGAGTGGGGCGAGCGCACAGTGGGTGTCGGCGAGTACCTCGGTGTGGATGCCGCCGATGCCGATCAGGCAATCGGGCCGAAGCGCGGGTCACGGCGCACGCCCACGATCAGCTCGACGCCGTACGTCGTGTCGGCCGGGGGTGCCAGGCGCGCCGTCAACTCCTCTTAAGCGGCAGTCAGGGCTGCCGGGTCGGGCGGGCCGAGGACGACACCGCCGGCGTCGGACTTGTGGAGCAGGCCGGTGGCCTTGAGTACGTACGGGTGCGGACCAGAGCGGCCCGCGGGAAAAGGACACCCGCGGCGGCGAGCAGCGTGCGCGCCGGCCAGTAGTCCGCATCGGTGATCGGCTCGGCGGGCGAGAGGGGTACTTCGGGCACTCCGGTGCCGGCTGCCCCCCTCGTGGCGGCGCTGATCCCACGGGCGAGGGACTCGATGCTGCCGAACACCGGCACCCCGCCGGCGCGCAGTTCGGCGGCGGCGTCGCTGTCGGCGAACATCGAGTGCACCGCGAGCATCCGGCCGTGCGCCGCCGCCGAGGCGGCCATACGGGCTGCGACTTCACGTTCCCGGGCGGCGATGCCCGGCCCGTAGGCGTGGTAGCCGCCGAAGTAGCCGGTGAGGACGAGGGCGTCGACTTCCCCGGAGGCGAGGACGCGGTCGGCGACTTCCGCGTAGCAGTTGACGTCCTGTTCGCCGCCGCCCGTCACATCAACCGGGTTGCCGGTCGCAACGGTGGGCGGCAGGTGTGCGCGTAACTCTGCGGTGAGCTGCTCGCCGAATGCAGGCACGATGAGCCCGTGCGTGTCCAGGACGTCGCAGGCCACTGCCGCACCGACCCCGTTCCCCCGGCGACGTAACCGCGCCGCACCGGCCCAGCGGGCGAGATTCGCGGCCGACGGACCATGGTCAACCGGCAATTGATCAACGATAGTCCTTGCACACAGGCAGCCGACCGCCCGGCGAGGAGACCACCATGACCGCGTACCCGACCTTGCTGTCCCCCTTCCGGATCGGATCCGTAGAGCTGCGCAACCGTGTGGTCTCCACCTCCCACCAGACCGGCCTGGTCCACGATCACGCTCCCACCGAGGACCTGGTGGCGTACCACCGGGCACGCGCGCGCGGCGGAGTCGGCGCGATCTTCCTCGAGGCTACGGCCGTCCACCCAACCGGCCTGCTGACGCCGCACACCATTGGCGGATACCTGCCGCAGATCGTCCCTGCCTACCGCCGGCTGACCGCTGCCCTGCACGAGCACGACACGCGCTTGTTCGTCCAGCTCTTCCACGGCGGCCGCGAACAGATCGCCTCCTCCCCCAAGGCGCCGGCCATCGCCCCGTCCGCGGTCCCCAGCCCACGCTTCACATCCGAACCGCGGGGTCTGACCCGCGCCGAGATCCGCGAGCTGATCGACGGCTACGCCGCCGCGGCCCGCTACGCGCACCAAGGCGGCGTCGACGGCCTCGAAATCAGCATGGCGCACGGGTACTTGCCCGCCCAGTTCTTCACCCCGGGGACGAATCGGCGCGAGGACGAATACGGCCCGGACGGGGAGAACCGGCTGCGTTTCGCCCTCCAGGTCCTGGAGGCGGTCCGCGAGCGGTCCGCGGGAGCCATGGCGGTCGGTGTCCGCCTGGCGGCCGACGAGATGGCCCCCGGGGCGCTCAACGCCGACGGGTGCGCCGAGATCGCCACCGCCCTGCGGCGAAGCGGGCTGGTCGACTTCGTTTCCTTCGCGATGGGCCGATCGGACTCCTACGCCGCGTCCACCTATATCGCGCCCCCGCCACCGGCCCCACTGAACGCGATCGCCGAGCCTGTACGCCGCATGCGCTCGGCGCTGCCCGGCTGCCCGTTGATCGCGACGACCCGCGTCGTCGACGTAACGGCGGCCGAAGAACTCGTCGCGTCGGGGGCGGCGGACCTGGTCGGCATGACACGCGCTCTGATCGCCGATCCGGAACTCATCGCCAAGAACGCACCAGGTGAGGCGTACGGCGATGGTCCGCGCGGTGGCGGCTCCGGCGTGATCGAGTGCATCGGCTGCAACCAGGGGTGCATCGGCCACTATCACGCGGGTGTTCCCATCGCCTGCACCGTGAACCCGCGCACCGGCCGCGAACGGCACCTCACCCCCCTCACCCTGCTGCCCTCACGGCCGGCCCGCCGCGTGCTCGTCGTCGGCGCCGGTCCAGCCGGTCTGGCCGCGGCGCTGGAGGCGGCCGGCGCCGGCGACGAGGTGGTCGTGGCGGAACGGCAGGACGCCATCGGCGGCCAGTTGCGGATCGCGGGCCACGCTCCGGCCCACCACGAGACGTGGGAGCGGTATCTGCGCTCCACCGGTGACCGCCTGAAGCGGGCGAACGTCGACCTCAGGCTGTCCACGACGGTGACGGCCGCCGACACCGGCCACTACGACCTGGTCGTGGTCGCCACCGGCGCCCGGCCCTTCACCCCCGAGCTGCCGGGCCTGTCCTGCCACGCCATGCAGGCGTGGGACGCGATCCAGCGCCCCGAGGTGGTCCGCGGGCCGGTCCTGGTGGCCGACTGGGGCGGCGGCTGGACCGGCCTCGACGCGGCGGAGACGCTGGCCCGTGCCGGGCTGCCGGTCACCCTGGCCTGTGCGGCCGTCACACCCGGCGAGACCCTGCACCAGTACCAGCGCAACCTCTACCTCGCCCGGCTCGACCGGCTGGGCGTACCAATCCTCCACCACACGGAACTCACCGCCGCCGCCGACGGCGACAACAACATGACTGTCCTTCGGCACGTCTTCTCGGGTCGGACACAGCCTCTTCCGGACATCGAGACGCTGGTCCTGGCACAGGGGCGCGTCCCCGACGACGCTCTCTGGCAGTCGCTGGAAGGACGTCCGCGGTACCTACGGGCCGGCGACGTACTGGGGCCCCGCTCGGCCGAGGAGGCGATTCTGGAAGGGACACTCGCTGCGCGCGGCGAACCGTCGGACACGTGATGCGGGACAGAATGGGACGGTGTACATACACGTCGGCTGGAGGAAGAGGACCAATGACGACAACGGCTCGCGCGAGCGTGCAGCACGAAGACGAGCAAGTGCGCGTCACACGTTGGGACTTCGAGCCCGGAACGCGTACCGGCCACCATGTGCATGAGTACGACTACGTGGTCGTGCCCGTGGTTGACGGCCGGATCAGCGCGGTCGCGCCCGACGGGTCGGTGACCGAGTCGCAGCTGCGGGCCGGGCAGTCGTATGCCCGGCCGGCCGGTGGCGAACACGATGTCGTCAACACCGGTGGCTCATGGCTGGCATTTGTCGAGATCGAACTCAAGCCACTACTTTCCGTGACCGGATGAAGCCGTAAAATTGGGGCATGGGCCAGGCCCTGGTGACGCTCCTGCTGAGCGGCGACGTGATGCCGGGCCGGGGTGTCGACCAGATCCTTCCGCACCCCGGCGATCCGGAGCTGCGCGAGGGGTACATCCGGGACGCCCGCGATTACGTCTCGCTGGCCGAGGCCGCCAACGGCCCGATCCCCGCGCCCGTGGACCACACCTGGCCCTGGGGGGCGGCCCTGGACGTGATGGATGCCGTCGCGCCCGACGTCCGGGTCATCAATCTGGAAACGAGCATCACGACGAGCGACGATTTCGCTCCGGGCAAGGCCGTGAACTACCGGATGCACCCGGCGAACGTACCGTGTCTGACCGCGGCGCGGCCCGATGTGTGCGCGCTCGCGAACAACCACGTCCTCGACTTCGGATACCGCGGCCTGGAGGAGACCCTGGACGTTCTGCACGGTGCGCGGCTCGTGCCCGCCGGGGCGGGGCGGAACGCGGCCGAGGCGCGGCGGCCGGTGGCGGTCGCCACGAAGGGCGGCGGGCGGGTGGTCGTGCTGTCGTGCGGGATGGCGTCCAGCGGGATCCCGTCCCGCTGGACGGCTACGGAGAACCGGCCGGGCGTCGATTTCGTACCCGATCTGTCGGTCCGCAGCGCGGACGCCCTCGTACGGCGGCTGCGGGCGGTGCGCCGGGAGGGCGATCTGACGGTCGTCTCGATCCACTGGGGGTCGAACTGGGGTTACGCGGTGGCCCAGAGCCAGATCGTCTTCGCGCGGCGGCTCGTCGACGGCGGCGTGGACGTCGTGCACGGTCACTCCTCGCACCATCCGCGTCCGATCGAGGTCTACCGGGGCAGACTCATCCTGTACGGCTGCGGGGACCTCATCGACGACTACGAGGGCATCACGGGATACGAGCGGTACAGGGACGACTTGCGGCTGCTGTACTTTCCGTCGCTGGACGCGGGAACGGGCGAACTGACCGGTCTGCGGATCGCCCCGATGCAGGCCCGGCGGATGACACTGCATCACGCGTCGGCGCCGGACGCCGGCTGGCTGTGCGAGGCCCTGACCAGGGCCGGCGAGGCCTTCGGTACGGCGGTGGAGCCGGAGCCCGGCTCCGACGGCTTCCTCCGGCTCGGCTGGTCCGGCCACGCCGTACGACGCCGTACGGCCTCGTAGGCCTTTCGCGGACGAGGCCTGCCCGGCGCACACGCAACGTGGGCGCTGAACCCGGAGCGAGGGTGTGGCGGCTGTCCACCGCAAAACCTGAGCCGCGAGGGCGATGCTCGGTGATCGGTGATCGGTGGTCAGGATCCGAGGTGGTGTGCGAGGTCGAGCAGCTGCGGCAGACGCAGCACCCGTCCGCCGGATCCCGGCAGGGGAACGTGCAGCGGCTCGGTCCAGCGAGTGGGTATCGAGTCCAGTCCGTAGTACGCCCCCGCGAGCCCGCCGGTGACCGCGGCGACGGTGTCCGTGTCACCACCGAGGTCGATCGCGGCGCGTACCGCCTGCTCGTAACTCGCCGTGGTACGCAGGGCCCAGACGGCGGAGCCCAGGCACGGCCAGACGGCACCGTTGAACTCGGTGGCCTGGTCGGGGTGCCAGCCGACGGCGAGGACCGTGGCGTATCGCGGGCGGTGGTCCGGGTGGACGTGGTCCAGGATGCCGGGGAGGGCGGCGAGGGGGTCGGTGCCCTCAAGGGTGACCCTGATGAGTTCGTGGAAGACGGCTGTGCCTTCCCAGGCGGCGCGGTCGCCGTGGGTGAGGGCAGCGATGTGCCGGGCGGCGTCCATGGTGGCCTGCCTGCCGCCGGCCGCGAAGTAGACCGCGGAGGTGGCTGCCCGCATCAAGGAACCGTTGCCCGCGGCGCGCTGGTTGACCTGGAAGTGGATCGCCGCGGCCAGGTCCCACGGCATGCCGTTGGTGAGGACGTCCTCGGTCTGCAGACCGATGTCCTTGGGCGCGGACACCGCCCATCGCTGGAAGCGCGCGAAGATGTCCGGCAGGTCCAGTCCGCCTCGCTCCAGCAGCGACTCCGCCACCAGGACGGCCATCTGTGTGTCGTCCGTGGCCTCGCCGGGGTCCCAGCCACCGCCGCCGCACATCTCGCCGCCGTCGCCGGGTTCCGGGAACCGCCCGGAGAACACTCCCGCCGGCCCGAACTCGAAGGGACCGCCGAGTGCGTCGCCGACCGCGGAGCCGATGACCGCGCCGGCGGTCCGCTGAATTCGTTTCACGGCGTCAGATTATCGGGGCCTGCCGCCTGAAGCCCCGTCCGTTCAGTTCGCCGGCGGCACGCTTGCCGTGACGGGGAGGAGCAGCGCCGTAACGTTGTCGTGCCCGCCTGCCTCCAGGGCGTGCCCGACCAGCGTTCGGGCGTCTTCAAGAAGCGCGCTGCCCGGCGAGGACGCGCGCCGGGAAGGGGAAGTCAGCGCAGCCCGCAGTCCGCCGGCATCGGGCAGATACCGCCACAGACCGTCGGTGCACAGCAGCAGGCGCCCCGGCACCGACGGCCGGTAGCTCCGGATGCGCGGCCTCGGTTCGCCGGCGTCGGCTCCCAACCAAGCGGTGAGGGCCTCGTGCTCGCCCGTGTCGTCCTCGGTCAGCGCCATCCCCGTTCCCGCATCGGGCAGCCAGTAGGCGCGGCTGTCGCCGATCCAAGCGCTCCAGATACCCTCTGGACCGGCGATTCCCGCCACATACGTGCAGGCCGGTGCCGCATCGATCGATGCGGCCAAGGCGGTGACCGCGCGACTTGCCCGGACGGCGGCATCGCCGAGCGCGACCTCCGGCAGAGCGGCCGCCCCCAGCCGTGCCGCGAGGGTTGTCATGCCGACTTCGGTCGCGACCTGGGCGGCTCTTTCCGCCCGGGGCGACATGGAAACGCCGTCGCAGACGACCCCGATGGTCCACCTGCCGGTCGTGGTCAACGCCATGGCGTCCGCGTTGATGCCGCGTCGCTTGCCCCGGTCGCTTACTCCCGCCGCACCGTCGTCCGCCGTAATCTCCACGTGCGAGCGGAAGGCCGGCTGCGCCTCACCGCAGTCCCAGCAATAGCCGTCGGGCGCAATCGTTCCGCCACACAGAACACAGCCTGAAATCTCCGTCATCAATCGCGCATCCTGTCAGATCCGCCCTGGCGCGGCTCCCTTCGGGCTCGTACCGGACCGGCGTAGCGGAAAGTAATGAACTCCCTACATGTCCGGTACGTACTGACCCACGAACACCGCTGATCGGTCACGCGACGAGGGGGCCCCATGCAACCGTTCGTACTCAACTACGCTCGGCACAACGAAGGGACGGGGGACGGCATCCCGGTTCCGTACGGATACAGCTCCGCTCTCCAGCTGAACGTGCTGTCCGACGGGCGTCCCGCCATCAGCGACCGGGCGCTGCTCCTGGCGACCAGCACCACGACGTCCACGGCCGGTTCCCAGACGCACTTCGACGACTGACCGGCCGGCACGCCGATGACGGTGTTGATTCTGACGTGCCATCAGGATGTGACGACCGACCTGGTGGTGGCCAAGCTGCACGAGCGTGGTGTCCCGCTGGTGCGCCTGGATCCCGCCGATCTCCCCGGTGAAGCCGGTATGTCGGCCGAATACGTCCGTGGTGACTTCCACTGCTATCTGTCGGCGGACGGGCGCATGGTCAGCTCCGAAGCCCTGAGCTCCATCTGGGTACGACGGCCCGGCGAACCCGCGGCGCACGCCCCGGAGCCGTCACAGTGGCTCACCGCCGAGACCGCACAAGCTCTGTACGGGGCGCTGTACTCGACCACTGCACGCTGGATGAACCATCCCCGACAGGCGGCGCAGGCCCGCCTCAAGCCCTGGCAGTTGCGCTTCGCCCACCAGAGCGGCTTCGCCGTGCCGCCCACCGTCGTCACGACCTTCCCGCGGGTGGCCCAGCAGTTCGCGGCGCAGTACGGGAAGGTCGTGGTGAAGTGCCTGTCCGGGCCACCGCGCAGCGAGCCCCCGATCTCCCTGCCGACCACACTCGTCGAGCCCGGTACGGATTTCGCCGACGTCGCGGCCGGCCCCACGCTGCTTCAGCGGTACGTCCCCAAACGGGCCGACATCCGGCTGACGAGCGTCGGCAGCCGCACTTTCGCCGCCCGGAAGCTCTCCGCGCACGGGCAGGTCGACGGACGCTACGGCGATACGGGCCACGTGTGGGAGCCCGTCGGCGTACCCGACCGCATCGCCCGGGCGGTTCGCGACTACACGGAGCTGGCAGGCCTCGCGTACGCGGCTTTCGATTTCGCCGAGGACACCGAGAAGGTCTGGTGGTTCCTGGAGTGCAACCAAGGTGGTCAGTTCGGCTTCGTGGAACTGGAGACCGGCCAGCCGATCGCGGAAGCGGTCGCGTCCTGGCTGGCTCCGCAGACGTGAGAGTCGTTCACGGCGCCGCCGCCGGCCCCCTGAACAGGGGGCCGTCACGCCGCGTAGTAGGGAGCGCAGGATGGACCGTACGGAGAAGGGCGAGCGTCTGTGATGCGTCGAATGGGACCGAAAGCGTGGGGGCGGCCGCACCCGCCTTCCGGCAGGAGCCGCCTGCCGCGCATCGATTACCCGCGCCGGGGCCGTCGCGGACTGTTGCGGTTGGTCCCGTCGTGGCGCCAGTTGCTCGGTCTCTCGCTGATGTGTTGCGCGGCGGTCGCCGCGCTGGTCGGCTACGTCTACTCCACTGTGCACATCGCGGACGTGAACGCCACCGCGCGAGCCGAAGCCAATGTCTATTACTGGGCCGACGGCACCCACATGGTGAGTGTCGGGGCGATCAACCGGCAGAACGTCCCGCTGTCCGACATCCCGCCGTCACTGCGGAACGCCGTGATCTCGGCGGAGAACGCCGACTTCTACAGTGACCCGGGGTTTTCCGTCGGCGGCCTGGGCCGGGCCGTGGTGAACATGGCCCGCGGCGGGGACATCCAGGGCGGTTCGACCATCACGCAGCAGTACGTGAAGAACACCTACCTGACGCCGGAGCAGACCGTGGACCGCAAGCTGCGGGAGCTGTGCCTGGCGGTCAAGCTGTCCAGTTCCCTGTCCAAGCAGGAGATCCTCCAGGGGTATCTCAACACCAGCTGGTTCGGCCGCAACGCCTACGGAGTGCAGGCCGCCGCGATGGCCTACTACGGCATGGACGCCCGGGAACTGGATCCCGGGCGCAGCGCGCTGCTGGCCGCGCTGCTGAAGGGAGCAGAGCAGTACGACCCTTCCCTGAGCGAGGCGAACCACCGCCGGGCGGAGGCCCGGTGGGAGTACGTCCTGGACCGGCAGGTGGAGCTCGGCCACATGTCGCGGCAGGAGCGGGCGCAGTACACCGTCTTCCCGGAGCCGCGCCCGCAGTCGGTGTCCACCGGCCTGTCCGGACAGACCGGCTACCTGGTGGACGTGGCGAACAAGTACATCGAGAAACGTACCGGGCTGACCGCCGAGGACCTGGGCCGCGGCGGATACAAGATCCGTACCACCTTCGACCGGACCAAGGTGGAGCAACTGCGGCAGACCGTGGAGAAGGTCACGGCGCAGACGCTGGATCCCGAACGCCGGGTCGCGGACCGGGACGTCCAGTTCGGCGCCGCGTCGATACGCCCGGGCGACGGGGCGGTGCTGGCGCTGTACGGCGGCTCGGACGCGACGAAACACTTCACCAACAACGCCGACACGGCGGGTGTGCCGGTGGGGTCGGCCTTCAAGCCGTTCGTCCTGGCCGCGGCTCTTCAGCACGGTGTCCGTTCGGCCGGTACGGTGCCGCCGCGGCTGGCGGTGACAGCCGACAGCTTCTACGACGGCACCGGCGTCCTGACCAGCGGAACGCCGTGGCTGCTCCCGGAGCGATCGGCCACCGGCGCCATTCCTTTCGCCACCGGCTTTCCCACCACCCTGCGCGAGGCGCTGGTCGCAGGCGGCGACAGCGTCTACAGCCGGCTCGGTGAGGACATCGGCCTGCGGAAGGTACGGGATCTCGCGGTCAGTACGGGCCTGCTTCCGCAGAGCATGGCCCCCTTGGAGCGGACGTTCTCCGTCGGCACCTCCACCCCGAGCGCCATCCGGATGGCCGACGCCTACGCCACCTTCGCCGAGGAGGGCCGGCGGACGGATCCCTACTCGGTCACCGCGGTCACCTACCGGGGCACACAGCTGGAGGGCCTGGAGCTGCCGCCCGGCAGGCAAGTCGTGGAGCCGGAGGTGGCCCGTGAGGTCTCCAGGGCGATGCGGGACGTGGCGGTGGACGCCCTGGCCCCGGACACGCTGCGCGCGCTGGCGACGCCGATCGCCGCGGGCCGCACCGGCGACACCGACCGGCTGCCGGCCGCCTGGTTCATCGGCTACACCGAAGAACTGTCGACCGCCGTGACCGTCTTCCGGGACAAGCCGGGCGAGGGCGGTCTGCTCCCGGTGACTGGAGTGGGCGGATCCGGGGCGGGGCGGGGCGACTTCCTGCCGCTGCGGGTGTGGTCGTCGTACATGACCTCGGCGCTGTCCGGACGGTAGCGACGTACGCGCGAAGAGGCCGACGTCCGAAGAGGACGTCGGCCTCGGCTTGCTCCGCGTCTACCGCCTGCCGGTGAGCCTGGCGAACACCACCACGTAGCCCTGGCTGATCACGCGGCACTCTCGTCGTCCGGCTCTGTTGTGGTGGCGGCGGACCGCTTGCGGCCCATGGCGAGTGCGCCGGCCACCGCGACGAAGGCGACCCCGCCCGCGGCGACCACCGCACTGGAGACCTCGTTGCTCTGGACGGGCGGCCCGCCGTTCCGGTGTCCGTGCCTCGCGAGGGCGGTCACGGTCTTGTACGTCTGTCATTCGCCGGGGCGCGACGCTCATCGCTGCGCGCTGCCTGCCGCTCCCAAGGGCGCCTGCATCTGCGGGGCGGAGTGCGGCGAGATGGACGCGACCGGGGCCGTGTCGCTCAAGTGCCCCACGTGCGTGCGAACCCGGTCGGCGGTCTGAGTACCGGCGATGGCAGCGGTCGCCGGAGCTGATGGGGGTGCCTGACTCTTGCGCTCGTCAGGCGCGTTCGCCACCGAAGACCAGGTGCGCAGCCGGTGGCTGGCGGCCTCGTCGAGAGTTACGGGCGCTCCACGCTGCTCGGCCAGCCGGCTCGCCTCCCGGCCGAGCGCGGCCACGTCGTCCCAGCGCAGGGTCAGCACTACGGCGAGCTCAGCACCGCCACCCGGAAGCCCTTGCATCATCGATTCCATGCGATCAGCCATGTCCGCTCCTGTCGTTGGCACAGAGACGTACGCAACGTGTGGGCGGCATGTTCAAGGAGCGTTCTCAGCCATGGCCGGGAACACCCGTTGACAGTTCGTACGCACACGCAGATCGTAAGCACATGCATACGAATCCTGAGTACGCGGACTTCCACCGCACACGGCGCCTCCACGCACAGACCGTCCGGGACAGCATCACTCTCGTACGCCGGGTGACCCCCGACGACCTGCCCCGGCCTACGCCCTGCGCCCAGTGGGCGCTGAGCGATCTGCTCGCCCATATGACGGCCCAGCACCAGGGTTTCGCGGCGGCCGCGCTCGGTCACGGCCAGGACCTGACGCACTGGACGGTCCGCCCGCTCGGCGATGACGCCGTCGCTCAGTACAGCGAGGCCGCCGAGCGGGTCATCGCCGCCTTCGCGGCCGTGGACGCCCCGGACCGCGCCTTCGCCCTCCCCGAATTCGCCGTCGCCCACACGTTCCCCGCCGTTCAGGCCATCGGCTTCCACCTCGTCGACTACGTGGTGCACAGCTGGGACGTCGCCCGCAGCCTGAGCCTCGCGTACGCCCCCGGTCCCGAACTCCTGCGAGCCGCACTGCCGATAGCCCGTGCCGTCCCGGACGGTGCCTCCCGGTTCGCCCCGGACAGCCACTTCCGTCCGGGGCTGACCCCGGCCCCCGACCCGAGCACCCTGACGCGGATCCTGACGGCCCTGGGCCGGTCGCCGGACTGGCAACGCCCGTCCCCGGATGCGGCAGCCGGCCTGCCCCACGGCGCGGCAGTCCGCGACGCGACATGCTGAGGTCCTCCTGGACGCCTGGCCAGGATCACGGCCGCAGCGGCCCGGTGCTGGTCAGCGTCACCGACTTCAGGCTCGACAGGATCACGGACCTGCCCGGTGTCTACCGCGCGGCCCGCCGGCTCGTGGCGGACTGGCCGGAGCTGGAGGGGGCTCACGGGCTGTGGCTGTGGACCGTCCCCACAGCCCGTCGGTGCGGCGCCGTGGCCGTCTGGCGCGACGCGGCCGCCCTGCACCGCTTCATCGCCTGGCCACCTCATGTCGCGATCATGCGCCAGTACGCGGGACGCGGCACCCTGGTCTCAACCACCTGGCAGGCAGCGGAATTCGACCCGGTAAAGACCTGGTCCCGCGCGCAGGCCGCCCTCCGGTCCGGGCGTACAGGCGCCCTCTGACGGTGCGCGTCCGCTCGTCACGCGGTGGGCGGCGCGGCTGCCTGCTCGGCGAGTTCACGCTCAAGGACGGTCCCGCGCAGGACGGTCCTCCCCATGACGGGCCGGTCGTACGGGCGTTGGAGGAGGCCGGCCCCCGCACCTCCTCCTGCATCGCCGGCAGGAGCTGTACGCGCTGGTCTCCGAATTCGACGACGTACTGGGCAGCGCCCTCACGTCACTGCCGGAGACCCTGGCCGGCGCCGGGCGCCCTTTCCCGCGGGCAGCCCTTTCCAGGGGGGCGAGCCGGGAGGCGGCGTGGGCGCTGGCCCGCGCCGCCGACTCGCCCCAGCCACTCGTGATCTGCGGCACGGACATGACCGACAGCTGGCTGCACGGGGATCCGGTGGCCCTGCGGGGGCTGACCGACGACGTACACCGAGGTGTGGCTCGCCGTGCGGGCGGCGAAAGCCCTCGGTGAACTGACGTGAGTGTGGCTGTGTCACCACCCTCAGGGCGTGTGGCGGTTACGCGCTCGCTGTGCTGGGCGCGGCAGCCGGCTCCTCCGTTGCCCGGTCGTTCTTGACGACGCGGTAGTAGACGGACTTCTGCTGCTTGGTTCGTTCGCTCTGGTTCTTGGCGACCGATGCCTCGAGGGCGTTGCGCACCACCGTGACACTGAGCGTGCGTTCGGGGTGTGCCTGTGCCAGCTCTTGGGTGACTTCGGCGGCCGACCGGGGTTCCTCGTGCTTGGCGAGGACGGCGACGACGAGTTCACGCAGGGGAGGCGAAGTCTTGTTCGCCTTCGCGCCGGTATTCGACTCCGCCGTCTTCCTGGAACGCTTGTCGGTACCGGGGTTCTCCTTTGCGCGGCGCGCCCTGGGAACCGTTACGGCCGGTGCCGCCGCGGCCGCCTTACCCGCCTTGGCGGACTTGGGCGCCTTGGACACCCGGGCTTTCCTGGCGTGCGAAGTGCCCAGTGCGGCCTGCATGCTGACCAGCAGTTCGTGGTCCTTCTGCAGTGCGGCGAGCTGGTCCTGGAGGTCGGCAACCTCGGCCGTGATGCGTTCTTGTTCTTTGGTGTTGCGCTCAAGGTCGGTATCGACCTGCTGTGCGTATTGGGTCTGCAGAGTGGGGTTGCCTTCTGGCATGACAGCTCTCTTTCCTTGTACAACTGTTGGAGCCGGATGCTACTCACTTTTATGGCTCTTGCAGAACCTTCGGTGCGAACTCCCCTGCCACCCCTGAGGACAAACACCCAACCGGCAAGCGCCGAAATACCCAAATCGGCTCCGGTCACGCCTCTTTGAACGGTGACTTCGCTAACGGGCGTCCGGAGCACAGCCAGCTACGATCGCGGGTCGCTGTGAAGATCGATCTCAGGGGTAACCAAGATGGCCAATCGTACAAAGAGCAGGCTGGCGGTCCTCGGGACCGTGAGCATACTGACCGGGGCTCTGGTGGCAGGGGCCGGTCTCATCGACTCGCGTTCCGAGGCGAAGGCGGCGGATGTGTCCGGCCGGGCGACGGCCGAACTGCGGCACTGGCCCAAGCCGGTGGCGGACCGACTCGGCCACGTCATCTCGAAGAACGCCCACAAGGGTGCGTACGCCGTGTTCGATGCGGACAACACGACCTACCGCAACGACCTTGAGGAATCCCTCCTCCCCTTCCTCGAGATGCGCGGGGTCGTCACCCGCGAGTCGATGGACCCGTCGCTGAAGACCATTCCCTTCAAGGACACCGCAGGCCACAAGGAGAGCCTGTACAGCTACTACAACAGGCTGTGCGAGATTGACGACCAGGTCTGCTACCCGTGGGTCGCCCAGATCTTCTCGGGGTTGACGCTGAAGCAGCTCAAGGGGCATGTCGATGACCTGCTGGCGTACGGCAAGCCCATTGGGGCCGAGTACTACGAGGACGGGAAGCTGACCAGGACCGAGGTCAAGGCGCCCGAGTTCCTGACGGGCATGCAGGAGCTGTACAAGACACTGCGGGCCAACGGCATCGAGGTCTACGTCGTCAGCGCGGCCAGCGAGGAACTGGTCCGCATGGTGCTGGCCGACCCCAAGTACGGCTACCACGTCAAGCCGCAGAACGTCATAGGCGTGTCGATGCTCCTGAAGGACCGTGCGACCGGCGATGTCACCACCGCCCGCAAGGAGATAGCGGCCGGCACATACGATCCCGCCGAACTGAGCGACCGCGAACTGACCCCGACGCTGTGGGCGCCACTGACATGGTTCGAGGGAAAGCCCGCGGCGATCAGGACCTACATCGACGAGTGGCGCAAGCCGATTCTGGTGGCGGGTGACACTCCGGTGAGCGACGGCCCCATGCTGTTCCACAGCACAGATTCGAAGAACGCCGGCACGAAGCTCTGGGTCAACCGCAAGGACAAGTACCTGAAGCAGATCCAGGACATGCAGCGGTCCAATGCCGCCCGCCAGCGGGAGCTCGGTGGGCCGGTGACGGCCGACAAGCGGTGGCTGGTGGTCAAGCCCGAAGAGATTCGCTAGTGGCCTGACCGGTCGGCATGTTTGAAAACCTGGCTGCGGCCTACGCGCTTACGAGAAACCCATCGAGCGACACATGGAGGTGCCCCATGGGCATCATTGCCTGGATCCTCATCGGACTTCTCGCCGGTCTCATCGCCAAGGCGCTGCTGCCGGGCAAGGACCCCGGAGGCCTCATCGTCACCATGCTGATCGGGATCGCCGGCGGACTGCTGGGTGGCTGGCTCGGCAAGGTGATCTTCGGCGTCGACTCCATCGACGGCTTCTTCGAACTGTCGACGTGGGTCGCCGCCATCGTCGGATCGCTCATCCTCCTGGTGCTGTACCGCTTGGTGGCAGGAGGTCGCAACCGGTCGCACGCCTGAGCACGCCACTACAAGGCGTCGTTCTCGTTCTCTGCGTCGTTGGCTTCCTTCCCCGCGTCCACGTGCATCGCGGCTTCCTCAGCCGATGCCGCACCGCCGTCGATGCCGACATCCCGTCCCAGTACGCCGATGTTGCGCCGCGGTGCCTCCTCAGGCACCGGGGCGATGCGGCCGGCACGCGTGTCGGCGGCCTGCTCGTCGAGAGGTTCACCCTCACCCTCGGGCAGGTCGCCGACCTCGTCGCCCTCGGGCGGCCGTACGTCGGGCGTCTCCTGCGCCAGGCGCTGGTCGAGGGACTCCCCCTCACGCTGCTCCTCGCCCGTAGTGCCGTACTTGGTCACTCCCAGGGCACGCTCGGGCGGGGAGTAGCCCTCGTCCAGCATCTCGTCCAGGTCCCGCTCACCGACCGCGTTCTCCAGGTCCAGGTCGTCGGTCGGCTTGTTCTGTACGTCGGAGTGTTCGGGCTGGTACACGTCGTCGCCGCGTGCTGCTTCTTCAGACATCGGCTGGTTCCTTCCCGCATCGAGGTGTTCTGCTCCCTGCGCGCTGATGTGAGTACCCGGCCGGGCCCACAGCACACCGCATTACTCGCAATTCCCGCATTTCCTTGGTGGTCACCCCACATACCTCCGCGCGTCCCGTCGTCGTACGCGAACGTTCTCGACTCACGGCGCTCCCGGAAGTGGTTGTTCCGTCCAAATGGTCTTTCCGTGGCGCGTGTACCGGCTGCCCCACCGCTCGGTCAGCTGCGCGATCAGGAAGAGGCCGCGCCCGCCTTCCTCCGTGGCGCGTGCGCGTCGCATCCTGGGCTGCGTACTGCTCGGGTCGGACACCTCGCAGATCAGCGTCGTCGTACGGATGAGCTTGAGCTCGACGGGCCCGCCGCCCGCGTAGCGGATGGCGTTGGTGACCAGCTCGCTCGCCACCAGTTCGGTGGTGAAGGCCAGTTCGTCCAGGTCCCAGCGGGACAGCTGTCCCACCACCAGCGCCCGGGCGTCGGCCACCACCGCCGGATCCGGTTCCAGTACCCACATCACGCTGTCCTGTGCGGGAACCCCACGGGTACGGGCGAGCAGCAGGGTCACGTCGTCCGACAGCGGGCTCGGGGCCAGATCCGCCACCACCTCCCGGCCGACGTCCCGCAGCGGACGGCTCAGGACGTCCGCAGCCGCCAGCCGGCTCTTGAGGGCCGCCATTCCTTCGTCCAGATCGGCCTGGGGCCGCTCGACCAGACCGTCGGTGTAGAGCGCCAGCACGCTGCCCGGTTCGACCTCCATCTCCACAGGCTCGAAGGGCAGTCCGCCGACTCCCAGCGGCGGCCCGGGGCTTACGTCCACGTAACTGACAGTCCCGTCGGGAGCGACCAGCGCCGGCGGGGGGTGCCCCGCGCTGGCCATGGCGCACTGGCGCGACACCGGGTCGTACGTCACGTACAGACAGGTGGCACCGAACGAGTCGTAGGCGCTCCGGCGTTCGGGAGCCTGCGTGCCGTTCTCGTAGCTGCTGTTCTCCACGGTGAGCTGGGAGACGAGGTCGTCGAGATGGGTGAGGAGCTCGTCGGGCTCGAGATCGAGGTCGGCCAGCGTGCGTACGGCGGTGCGCAGCCGTCCCATCATCGCTGTGGCCTCCAGGCCGTGGCCGACCACGTCGCCGACCACGAGGGCGACCCGGGCGGACGACAGCGGGATGACATCGAACCAGTCCCCGCTCACTCCGCCGGCCGTATCCGTGGGGAGGTAGACGCTGAAGCTCTGCACCGCGGCCGTCTCGGTCGTCATCGGGGGCAGGAGGCTGCGCTGCAGACTCACGGAGGCGTGGCGCTCGCGCGCGTACCGGCGCGCGTTGTCCACCACCAGGGCCGCGCGGGAGGCGATCTCCTCCAGCAGGTCCAGGTCGTCCGCGCCGAAGGGTGCGCGGTCACCGTCGCGCCACACCATGACCCGGCCGAGGAGCCTGCCTCTGGCTCGCAGCGGCGCGCTCATGCCGGAGCGGATCTCCGGCCCGGGCAACGAACCGGGCCAAGCGTCGGCGTCGGCGTCCGCGTCGCCCACGACATCGATATGGGTATCGACATCGGCCGATGCCTGCCCGGCGAGTCGCGCCCATACGCGGCCCCTCAGCCCGCCTCCGACATCCACCCGCATGGAACCACCGGTCGGCAGCCGCCCGGCGCCCGTGCCCGCTCCCGCGGCCACCGCCGCCCGCCGCAGGACGTGATGTTGCTGATGCTCGGGTCCGGGTTCCTCGTGGGCGAACACGGCCTCCGCTATGTCCACGGCCGCCAGATCGGCAAGCACGGGAACCAGCACATCGGCCAGGTCCTGCGTGGTTTCCGCGACCGACAGCGAGTTGCCGAGCACGGCGGTGGCACGGTGCAGCAGGTCGAGCCGCTCACGTGCGCCGCGCTGTTCCGTGACGTCGGTGAAGAGGGCGGTGACGCCCATGACACGCCCGTCCGACTCCTGCAGCCGAAACGCCGACAGTGCCACGACCCGGCCCCTCCCCGGGTCGATCCGGGTACGTACGAGCGCGTCCATCGCCACCAGCGGGGTGCCGGTCGTGAGCACCTTCCCCAGCTGCTCGTCGATCACGCGCGCGTCCTCGGGCCACAGGAACTCGGCGAGCCGCAGGCCGGCCAAGTCAGGGGGCACGCCTGTGTACGGAAGAAGCTGGGTGTTCGTCCGCACCAGTCGCAGTTCCCGGTCGAACACCGCGAAGCCGACGCGTTCCTGGAGGAACAGTTCCTGCATGAAGGCGTGATCCTGGCGCCACTTCAACACCAGAGCCCAGGGCGCTCCCAGCAGGAAGAACCGCGACCCGCGACGGTCCGGCTGCCCCGGGTCCAGCGGAAGGACGCGGAACATGACCTCCGCTTCCCCGCCACCGCCCTCACGCACTACAGCCCGGCCCTCCCACACCGGGCCGTCCCGCTGCGCCATGACGTCCCGCCATCGGCCGGGGTCGGCCAACAGGTCCTGGACCCGTCGGCCGCACAGGTCGTCGGCCCGCCGGTGCAGAAGGGTTTCGGCCGCGGGCGTGCAGCCGAGGACCTTCCCGGTGCCGTCCACGAGAAGCCCGGCCGCGTTGCCTGCGTCGAGGGGATCGTCGTTGCTGCGAGCAATGCGCACACGCACCCCCGGGATCAGCGTCTCACCGGTCTTGATCCGGCCGTCGTTCTCTTGAGCTCTTGGCCAGGCTATCCATCACCCCGCAGGTCCGCCCGCCCGGAGGGCGATGGACCGGCCGTGGATCCGCTCAGGCCGCGGATGCCGGCGTGCGGTCGTGGTGGGGCTGTGTGACCCTTGCCGCGAGAAAGGCCGTGCCGACCGAGGGAGACAGTGGTGAATCAGCTCGGAGACAAGCCGGAAGAGGTCCGCAAGCGGCTGGAGGAGGAGAAGCGGCAGGCCCGGGAGCAGGAACCGAAGTCCCCTGAACGGGGTTCCGAGCCGGGTGAGCCGTCCGGGGAGCTTTCCGGGGAGCCGGATGCCGCGACGTACCCGGACGATCGCGATTCGCACTGACGCGAGCCGGTCGTCCGTGCTCTTCCCGGCCGCCCCCTTCACGCCCCCCTTCACGCCGGTCGCGGATGCGGCCACGAATGCGAGACTTGGACTATGGACTGGGCTTCATGGACGACGCTCGGGGTGCTGACGGGCCGCGGCGGGGTGCTCACCGACGAGGTGGGCGTTCTGACCGGTGATCTCACGGTGCACACTACGTGGGCCGATGGAGAGGCACGGATCGCTGTGCAGTACAGCGGGTCGTCCGACTGGTTCACCATGTCGGGCAGTCCCGTGCCTTCTTTTTCGGAGGGTGACAGCCGCGACCTGCACGACGCCGTGGTGGCGGCGATACGTGAGGGTGGCGCCGCCACCGTCCCCTCCCCGCCGCCCAGCCCCTCGGCACAGTAGCGCCGCTCGCTGCCCCGGTCGTAGGGTCGGCGCACTCAGGAGAACGGCCATGCTCGCGCGTCATCTCGCGGAAACCTACCCCTACGTATCGGTCGACGCCGACGCGGTGGAAGCAGCCCGGCTGCTCGCAGGGCACAAGCTGCCCGCACTGCTCGTGGTCGACGCCGATCAGCGGCCGTACGCCATCGTGCCCGGCTCCCAGCTCATCAAGCAGTTGGTGCCGGACTACCTCCTGGAGGAACCGCTGCTCGCCGCCGTGATCGACGACCGGCACCTCGGTGAAGTCCCGGAGAAGATCGCCGGGCTGACGGTCGCCGAATGGCTGCCGAAGCGCACGTACACGCCGCCGGTGGTGGGGCCCGACGCCGGTCTGCTGCAGGTGGCGGCGCTCATGGCCCGAACCCGCAGCCCGCTGGTCGCCGTGATCGAGCGCGAGGGCGACGTGATCAGCCTGCTCGGCGCCATCACGGCCGCCTCCCTGATGACACATCTCATCGGAGAGGCGTGAACGACTGGCAGAGCTGGGCCGCGGTCGTCGTATTCGTGTGTACGTACGCACTGATCATCAGCGAGAAGCTGCACCGCACGGCCGCCGCCCTGGGGGGTGCCGCGCTGATGCTCGCGATCGGGGCGACCGACGACAAGGCGGCGTTCTACTCGGAGCACAGCGGGGTCGACTGGAACGTCATCTTCCTGCTGCTCGGCATGATGATGATCGTCGGCGTGCTGAAGAAGACCGGCATGTTCGAGTACCTCGCCATCTGGTCCGTGAAGAGAGCACGGGCCAGGCCCTTCAGGGTCATGACGTGGCTGGTCGTCATCACGGCCGTCGCCTCCGCCCTCCTCGACAACGTCACCACCGTGCTGCTCATCGCCCCGGTGACGCTGCTGGTCTGTGAGCGGCTCGCGCTGCCGGTCGCCCCATTCCTGATCGCCGAGGTACTGGCGTCCAACATCGGCGGCATGGCCACCCTCGTCGGTGATCCGCCGAACATCATCATCGCCAGCCGCGCCGGTCTGACCTTCAACGACTTCCTGGTGCATCTCGCGCCGCTCTCCGCGGTGCTGATCCTGGTCCTGATCGCGCTGTGCCGCTGGCTCTTCCGGAAATCCTTCGTGTACGACGAGGAGCGCGCCGCCGAGGTGATGTCGCTGGAAGAGCGCGAGGCGATCCACGATCCGCGCCTTCTCGTCCAGGGCCTGGTCGTGCTCGTGCTCGTCGTCGCGGGATTCGTACTGCACCCCGTGCTGCACTACGAACCCAGCGTCGTCGCCCTGCTCGGCGCCGGGCTGCTCATCGCCGTCTCCAGCGTGCGGACCGGTGATGTGCTGGCCGACGTCGAGTGGCCCACGCTCGCCTTCTTCGCGGGGCTTTTCGTGATGATCGGCGGGCTGATCGAGACCGGTGTGATCGGGCAGGTCGCCACGAAACTCTCGGACGCCATCGGAGACAACGAATTCGGCGGGTCCATGCTGCTGCTCGGCTCCTCCGCCGTGCTCTCCGGCATCGTCGACAACATTCCGTACGTCGCCACCATGGCGCCCGTCACCAGCGACGTCGTCGAGGCCATGGGCGGCTCCGGCGACCACGTCATGTGGTGGGCGCTGGCCATCGGCGCGGACCTCGGCGGAAACGCCACCGCGATCGGGGCCAGCGCCAATGTCGTCGTCCTCGGCATCGCCGAACGCAACCGCACACCCATCTCGTTCTGGCAGTTCACCAAGTACGGCCTCGTCGTCACCGCCGTCACCGTGGCGATCTCCGCCGTGTACATCTGGCTGCGCTACTTCGCCGCGGCCTAGCCAGGGTTTTCTCGTACATTCCGCATCAATGGCCTGGCCAGAACGCGGGATGTGAATGAGGCTGGAAACGAGGAGCCTTCCCACAGACGGGAGCCGACCGTGCGCGCGCGAGACCTGGCAGAGGAGTACGAAGCCGTGAGCTTCGACAGCGACGCCCTGGACGCTGCCCGGCTGATGGCCGAGCACCGGCTTCCCGGACTGCTGGTGCTGGACGAGCGTGGCGAGCCGAAGGCGATCCTGCCCGCGTCCCAGATGGTCAAGACCCTGGTTCCCTCGTACGTGATCGACGATCCCGGGCTCGCCTCCGTCATCGACGAGAAGCACGCCGACCGGCTGTGCGAGTCCCTGGCCGGGCGCCGCGTCGGCGACTGTCTGCCCCGCACCACGGCCCCGCCGCCCATTGCCGCGCCCGACGACACCGCGCTGGAGGTGGCCGCGCTGATGGCACGGGTACGCAGCCCGCTGGTCGCGGTGACGGAGAAGACTCGGGGCGGGAGCCGCCTCATCGGCGTGATCACGGCCTCGCACCTGCTGCACGAGCTGCTCCGTTCGGCGAGCGCGCCCGCGGCGGGGACCAGTCCCTAACCTCGATCCAGCCTCGATCCGGCCGCGATCCGGCCTTGGTGCTGCCGGGTGGAGTGTGCGGTGGCAGTGCGCGGCTGTCGTGCCCGCCGGAGGTGTGGCGCGTTGACTGGGGGCGAGATCCACCGAGTCGAGGAGTCACCGCCATGACACTGCAAACACCGCCTATGGTCCAGCCGTCGGACAACGGCTGGGGGATCGTCGCCGCCGGCAGCCATCCCTCTCAGGCGCACGCCTGGACGGCCTGGCTGACAGGATTCGGCCCGCAGGACTCCTTCTTCTTCCAGGCGCACGCTCCCGAGGCGGCCGACGCGCCGGGGCATGCGTCGGGGCGGCAGACCTTGCACGAGTTGAAGGCTTCCGGTTCGGCGCTCGGGAAGGTCGCGGCCCCCATGTCGCGCGCCGCGCGGAACGCCCTTCTGTCGCCCTCGGCCGGTCCCGATGTCTCGGCGGAGCGGGGCACGGCCCACGCCGACAGCCGTCTCGCGAGCGGGGATGTCGCCCTTGCGTACGCCGTGGATCCCGACGGCGGCGCGCCGCTGTCGCCGTTCGGTGTGCACGTTGAGGCGGCGACGGCCGAGGCCGTCACCAAGCCCGGCCAGCCGGTCACCCTCGCCAGCGGTGCCAGGCACGCCTACGTCACGTCGGCCGGGCGGAAGGTGGCTACCGTGCCGGCCGAGTGGCCGGTGAACTTCTCGGTACGTATTCCCGCCGACACCTCCCAGCCCGTCGCCGCACTGGTCGTCTTCAACGAGCAGGTCACCACCGACGCGCAGGGCCGGCCCACTCTCGGCAAGGACGGCCGGTACGCCTACGACCCGAAGTCCACGAGCGGGTACGTCAACGCCGTGCGCCTCACCGTCTACGGTGAGCGCCGGGCGGAGCTGACCATGGGACACGCCGCTGTCCTGCGTGTCTCCCAGTAGCGTCTAGCGCGGAGAGGCCGGCGTCATCGGCTCCCGCGCGCGGTGTTCCCCGACTGCCCGTGTCACGTCCTCGTCCACCAGGTCGTGGTTGATGGCGAACGCGGCCGCCGATCCCATGCCGGCCGCCGTGATCACTGCCGCCCGTGTATCGGCGACATTGCCCACCGCCCACACCCCGGACACACTGGTGCGGCCCGAAGGGTCGGTCGTCACCCAGCCGTGGTCGTCCCGCTCGCAGCCCAGTGCGGTCAGCAGGGCGTCGCGGGGCACCATGCGCGGAAGGACGAACACGGCGCTGCGGGGCACTACCCGGCCGTCGGCCAGTTCGACCCCGCGCAGCCGGTCGTCGCCCACCACCAGCCGCTTGATCACGCCCTCGGTGAGGTGCACTCCGCGGGCGGTCAGCCGCTCGCGGTCGTCGTCCGTGACGTCCAGGGTGTGCGGGAAGAGCACGATGTCACTCGACCACTGCCGCAGCAGCAGCGCGTGCCGCACGGCGCCGGGGTGCGTGCCGAGCACCCCGATGGGCTGGTCACGTACTTCGTAGCCGTGGCAGTACGGACAGTGCAGCAGATCGTTGCCCCACCGCTCACGGACGCCGGGAATCTCGGGCAACTCGTCGCGCAGGCCCGTGGCCACCAGCACACGGCGGGCCCGGAGCACCGGGCCGCCGGCCAGGTGCACGAGGAAGCCGGAGTCGATGTGATCGACCTGCCCCTGCATCAACTCCACGCCATAGCCCGCCACTTCGGCCCGGCCCACTTCCAGCAGGGACGCCGGGGCCATCCCGTCCCGGGACAGGAAGCCCTGCATGTGCCCGGCCGGGGCATTGCGCGGTTGCCCGGCGTCCACCACCGCCACCCGGCGGCGGGACCGGGCCAGTACCAGGGCCGCGTTCAGGCCGCCGGCCCCCGCGCCGACGACCACCACGTCGTACACGGAATCCCTCGTTGCCTTGTTCTTCGTATCGCTCACGGCGATCACCTCCGCCCACAGGGTGCGACCAAGGATCGGAGGCGGCAATCTTTGTTGCTATTTCCGGAACGAGCTTGTGCAATGGGAAGCGTGGAACACTCACCCGCCATCGCCCAAGTCCTCACCGAGGTCGGCCCTCGCCTCAAACGCCTGCGCACCGAGAACGGGGTGACGCTGACGGCGCTGTCCGAGACCACCGGCATCTCCAAGAGCACCCTGTCCCGGCTGGAGTCCGGCCAGCGGCGCCCCAGTCTGGAGCTCCTGCTTCCCATCGCCCAGGCCCACCAGGTTCCGCTGGACGAACTGGTCGGCGCCCCCGAAGTCGGCGACCCGCGCGTCCGCCTCAAGCCCAAGCGCGTCAACGGCAGCACCGTGCTGCCCCTGACCCGGCAGCCGGGGCCACTGCAGACCTTCAAGATGATCCTCCCGGCCACCCGGAGCACACCCGAGCCCTGCACCCACGAGGGCTACGAGTGGCTGTACGTCCTGTCCGGACGCCTGCGTCTGGTCCTGGCCGACCGCGACCTCGTCCTGGGGGCCGGTGAGGCCGCCGAGTTCGAGACCCGGCTACCGCACTGGTTCGGCAGCACCGGCGAGGGCCCTGTCGAGGTCCTCAGCCTGTTCGGCCGCCAGGGCGAGCGCATGCACGTACGCGCGAAACCTCGCCCCCGCGACAAGCCCGGCCCCTGACGGCCGCCGGCCGCCGCCGAGTGGGAAGCGCGACCGTACGTTTCGCGCGACACTGGGCGTGAGAGATGTGTCTTCTGCCCCCGGAGGTGCGGCGTTGCCAGGCGGCCACCTCCCTCAGGGCATTCCCGAGCGCGTCAGGGCTTCGGCGATGCTGCGGCTGCACCGCAGGATGCGCTCCCTGACCGACCGCTTCCCCGCCAGGAACCGGCTGGTGTGGCTCAGCGAGGCGAGCACCCGGATCGGCACCACTCTGGACCTGGATCAGACGGCCCGCGAACTGGCCGACTTCACCGTTCCCCGGCTGGCCGACGCCGCGGCGGTCGACGTACTGGAGTCCGTACTGCTCGGCCAGGAGGGCGAACGCCGCGCCGGGCCGGGCGCCCCGGTCACGCGCGCGCTCGCCGTCGCGGCGGTCGACGGTCTGGCCCAGCGGCTGGAGCCGGACCCGGTCGGTGAGATCTCGTACCATCCGCACGCGGTCGCGTCGGTGCACTGCCTGGTCGCCCGGGAACCCGTGCTCATCGCCCGGATGGAAGACGGCGACTTCGAGCGGGTCGCGGTCACCGCGTCCGGCGCCGTCAAGATGCGTGAGGCCGGCGTGCACAGCTACATGGCGGTGCCGCTCATCGCCCGGGGCGTGCTCCTCGGCGTCGCCGATTTCATGCGCCTGGGCACACGTCCGCCCTTCACCGACGCCGATGTGGCCCTCGTCCTGCAGGTTGCCTCCCGCGCGGCCGTGTTCATCGACAACGCGCGGTTGTACGGCCGCGAGCGCGAGCATGTCGTCAGCCTCCAGCGCAGCCTGCTGCCGCGAGCCACGCCGACCACTCCCGGGCTGCGGGTCGCCGCCCGCTACACGCCGACGGCCGACGTGAGCGGCGTGGGCGGTGACTGGTACGACGTCATGGCGCTGCCGGGCGGACGCTGCGCCCTGGTCGTCGGTGACGTCATGGGGCACGGGCTCCCGGCGGCGGCGACGATGGGACGGCTGCGGACGGTCGCCCGGACCCTCATGGCCCTGGACATCGCGCCCGAACGCGTCCTGGCGCGGGTGGACATGGTCGCCCGCGACCTCGAGGACGACCAGGTGGCGACGTGCCTGTGCGCCGTCTTCGACCCGGCCACCTCCTCCTACACGCTCGCCAGCGCCGGCCATCCCCCGCCACTGCTGGTGGCCGCCGACGGGGAGGCGTCGTACGTGGACGTCCCGCCGGGGGCGCCGCTGGGTGCCGGGGTCATTCCGTACGACTCCGTGCGGCTGCCCGCGCCGGCCGGCAGCCGGCTCGTGCTGTACACGGACGGCCTGATCAAGTCCCGTACGCAGGACCTGGACGCACAGCTGGAAGGGCTGCGGCTGGCGGCGTCGGGCATGGCCCCCGAGCAGCTCGATTCGTGCGATCTGGTGACGAGCGTCCGTGGCCACGAAGTCCGGTTCGACGAGGCGGTGCTGGTGGTCGCCACGAGCCGTCGGCCGCTGCCTGACGCGGACGTGTCGGTCTGGCCTCTGGCGCGGGACGAGATGTCGGCAGCGACCGCCCGCAGACTGGTGAGGGAGCAACTCGGGCGGTGGCAGCTGTCCGAGCACAGCGACGTGATGGAACTCGTCGTCAGCGAGCTGGTCGGCAACGCGCTGCGGTACGGCGGCGGGCCCGGCGAGCTGCGCCTGATACGGCACGAACGGCTCACCGTGGAGGTGTCCGACACCGGCCCCGACCTGCCGCAGATCCAGCACGCGAGCCTCAGTGACGAAGGTGGCCGGGGTTTGCAGCTCATCAACATGCTGTGCCGTCGGTGGGGCGCCATACGCACCCCCGCCGGAAAGATCGTCTGGGCGGAACACGACATCCGCCCGGACCCGGAACCGGCCGTGTGACGACTGCTGGTAGCGACGGCTCCGCTCGGCGTGCGGTGCGGCGCACGCCGCGCGGAGCCGTCACTGTCCGGCGGTGCGGCGGATCAGGTCGCGTCCGTCGCCGGCAGCGTGCCCGTACGTGCCACGTCTGCGTACCAGCGCGCGCTGGCCTTCGGGGTGCGCCGGCCGGTCGGGTAGTCGACGTACACCGCGCCGAAGCGCTTGCTGTACCCGTACCCCCACTCGAAGTTGTCGAGCAGCGACCACAGGAAGTAGCCGCGCACGTCGACCCCTGCCTGGATCGCCCGGTGCACCGCCGTGAGGTGGCCGTGCAGGAATGCGATCCTGTCCGGGTCGACCACTTCACCCTGCGGGTTGACGTAGTCGTCGAACGCCGCGCCGTTCTCCGTAATCATCAGGGGCAGGTCCGGGAAGTCCGCCTTGAGCCTGAGCAGCAGGTCGTACAGGCCGCTGGGGTCCACGGCCCAGCCCATCGCCGTCTTGTCGCCCGGCGGCAGGTGGAAGTGCACGTTGTCGGCGCCCGGCCACGGGCTGTGCGCGCTGTTGCCGTGTCCGTCGGAGCCGTGGCCGGCCTCGTCGGTGGCGGCCGATACGAGAGTCGGCGTGTAGTAGTTGACGCCCAGGAAGTCGAGCGGCTGCCGAATGGCGGCCGTGTCGCCGTCCTGTACGAAGGACCAGTCCGTCAGGTGGGCGGTGTCGCGCAGCAGGTCGGCCGGGTACTCGCCGCCGAGAACGGGGCCGGTGAAGACCCGGTTGGCCAGCGCGTCGATGCGACGGGCGGCGTCCGCGTCCTCGGGGCTCTCGGTGAGCGGGCGTACGTGGTGAACGTTGAGGGTGAGGGAGATCTGCGCGTCGCCGCGCAGGCCGGCTCGCAGTGCCTGTACGGCCTTGCCGTGGGCCAGGTTGAGGTGGTGCGCGGCACGCAGGGCGGCGACGGGGTCGGTCCGGCCGGGTGCGTGGACGCCGGACGCGTAGCCGAGAAAGGCGCTGCACCAGGGCTCGTTGAGGGTCGTCCAGGTACGGACCCGGTCGCCCAGGGCGTCGGCGGCCAGGGCGGCGTACGCGGCGAAGCGCTCGGCGGTGGCCCGCTCCGGCCAGCCGCCCATGCTCTCCAGTTCCTGGGGCAGGTCCCAGTGGTAGAGCGTGGCGACGGGCTGGATGCCCTTCTCCAGCAGCTCGTCGGTCAGTCTGCGGTAGAAGTCCAGTCCCTTCTGCACCGCGGGGCCGCGGCCGGTGGGCTGGATGCGGGGCCAGGCGAGGGAGAAGCGGTAGGCGTCGACGCCGAGGTCGGCCATGATGGCGACGTCCTCGCGCCACCGGTGGTAGTGGTCGGTGGCGATGTCCCCGGTGTCGCCGTTGCGGACCTTGCCGGGGGTGCGGGCGTAGGTGTCCCAGATGGACGGGGTGCGCCCGTCCTCCGCCGCCGCTCCTTCGATCTGGTAGGCGGCGGTAGCCGTTCCCCAGAGGAATTGCGGAGGAAACGCGCGGCTGTTGGGGGTGCGGGGAGCGGGCGCGGTGTGTGGGATTGCGGTGACCACGTACGTAGGTCCTTCCGGGGAGGGTGGCTGGGACATGCGTGAGGGGGTGGGATCAGCCCTTGACCGCGCCCTGCATGATGCCGCCGACGATCTGGCGGCCGAAGACGATGAACATCGCCAGCAGTGGCAGCGTGCCGAGGAGCGCGCCGGCCATGATGACCGACTGGTCCTTGACGTATCCGGCGCTGAGCTGGGTCAGCGCGACGGGCACCGTCGGGTTCTCCATGTTGAGCGCGATGAACGGCCAGAAGAAGTCGTTCCACGCGTGCACGAACGTGATCATGAAGAGGACGGACATCGCCGGGCGGGCGACCGGCAGCACGATGCTCCAGAAGATGCGCAGCGAGTGGGCGCCGTCCACCCGGCCGGCCTCGACGAGCTCGTCGGGCAGCGCCTCACTGAGGTACTGCCGCATGAAGAACACGCCGACCGCGCTGACCAGGGTGGGGAAGATGACGGAGGGCAGCTTCTGGCCCCAGCCCAGGTCGCTCATCATCATGAACAGGGGCACCACGCTGAGCTGCGGCGGGACCATCATCGTGCCGATGACGAGCATCAGCAGGAGGTTGCGGCCCTTGAAGCGCAGTTTGGCGAAGGCGAACCCGGCCAGGGTGGCGAACAGCACCGTGGCGGTCGCGATGCAGCCGGCGACGATCAGGCTGTTGATCAGCGCCTTGCCCATCGCGGCGTCGTTCCACGCCTTGGCCAGGTTGGAGAAGAGATTCGGGCCGGGAAGGAACGGCGGCGGGGTCTGGGCGACACGGGTGTTGTCCGTCGAGGCCGCCACCATCGTGAAGTACAGCGGGAACAGCGAGGTGAGCGCGGCGATCGCGAGCAGGATGTACGCGAGGGGACCCGCGTGGTGCTGGCGCCCGGCCCCGGTGCGCAGCATCCGGCGGCGGCTGCGGCCGCCGGGTGCCGTGGTGGTCGCACGCGGGGAGAGCTCGTCCGGCCGGGCCTGGAGGCTGTCGGTGGTCATGGGCTGGCTCCTGGTCAGGACGAGCGGGACGACGTGAGTCGCTGAATGAGACGCTGCAGCAGGAAGATGAGGATGACGATGAGGAACATCGCCCACGCGACGGTGGCGGCCCGCCCCATCTGGTAGTTCTTCCAGCCCGCCTCGTACAGCAGCAGGCCCAGCGTCTGGTACTGGTTGTCGGTGCCGCCGCTGATGCCGTTGGGTCCCTGGCCGAAGATCAGAGGCTCACCGAAGATCTGGGTGGCCCCGATGGTCGACAGCACGACCGTGAAGACGATGGTGGAGCGGATGCCGGGGACGGTGACCTGACGGAACTGCTGCCAGCGCGAGGCGCCGTCGATCGCCGCGGCCTCGTAGCGGTCGCGCGGGATGGCCTGCATGGCGGCCAGGTACAGCAGCGCGTTGTAGCCGGTCCAGCGCCAGATGACGATCGTCGAAATGGCGAACTGGGCGGGCCACTTGGAGTCCTCCCAGTCGATGGCGTCGACGCCGAACAGCTGGATGAACCAGTTGATCATGCCGAAGTCGCGCTCGAACAGCATGGTGAACACGAGCGCCGCCGCACCCACCGAGGTGGCGTACGGCGTGAGCGCGGCGACCCGGAAGAAGGTCGAGGCGCGCAGCTTGTAGTTGAGCAGGTGCGCCAGGCCCAGCGCCATCATGAGCTGCGGCACCGTGGAGATGACGCCGATGGTGAAGGTGTTGGCGAAGGCGTTCCAGAACTGGTCGTCCCGGACCAGCTCGGTGTAGTTGCCGAACCCCTTCCACTCCATGACGTTCAGCGTGGCCAGCTCCACCTTGTGGAGCGAGATCCAGAACGTGTAGAGCAAGGGGTAAAGGCTGAACGCCGCGAAGATGAGGAAGAACGGCGCCACGAAGGTGTACGGCGCGCCCTTCAGGTCCAGGCGGTGCAGGAGGTTGCGCCGGCCCTGCCGAGGACGACCCCCTTCACCGCTGGCCTTGTTCTTCTTCGTACCACCGGCCGGAGCCGGCCGGGCTCCTTCGGCGTGGGGGGCGGAGGTGGGGGTGGCCACCGAAGGCCTCCTTGCTTGAGGGTGGGCGGAAGCGGTCCCCGGCAACCGGGACGGCCGTTGCGGCACATCCGGCGGTTGCCGGGGACATCGGGGCAGGAGGTCAGCCGACGGCCTTCTTGATGCGCTCGTCGGTGGTGTCCCATGCCTTGTCGGGCTTGGTGCCCTTGTCGACGAGTTGGAGGCCCTGCGAGAAGATGTCCTTGATCGCGCCGTCCTTGCGGCCGAGGACCTGCTCGTCCGGGATCTCCTGCGCGGCGGCGCCGAAGATCTGACCGGTGGGCGCGCCACTGAAGTACTCGTGCTTGGCGCCGGTGACTTCGGGCTTGCTCAGCGCCTCCTTGGAGGAGGGCATGTTGCCGAGCTTCTCGAAGATGTACGCCTGCTGCTCGGGCGCGGTGAGCCAGGCGACCAGCTTCTTGGCCTCCTCCTTCACCGGGCTGTTCTCCATGACGCCGAGGAAGGAGCCGCCCCAGTTGGCGCCCTTCGGAGCCTTGGCGATGTCCCACTTGCCCTTGTTCGCGGGGCCGGCCTTCTCGCTGATGTGGGCGAGCATCCACGCCGGGCACACGGTGGAGGCGAAGGTGCTGTTGGCCAGACCGGGGTCCCAGCCGGGCTGGAACTGCGGCAGCTTGGCGGTCAGACCCGCCTGGCCGGCCTCGACGGCCAGGTCCCAGGCACCCTTGATGACGGGGCTGTCCTGGTAGATCAGCTCGCCGTCCTTGTCGTAGAACTGCTCGCTGTTGCCGTAGATGTTGGCGTTGAAGAGGCCGGAGGAGGCGTCCATGAAGGCCACCTTCTTGTTCTTGTTGCCGGCCTTGAACTGCTTACCGACCTCGACGTACTTGGCCCAGTCGCCGTCCCACAGCTTGGCGACTTCCTCTCGGTCGGTCGGCAGACCGGCCTGCTCGAACAGGTCCTTGCGGTAGCAGATCGCCATCGGGCCGATGTCCGTGCCCAGACCGATGACCTTCTTGTCCGGCGTGGTGACCTGACTGAGCTTCCACGGCAGGAAGTGGTCCACGCCCTCGACCTTGGACATGTCGGCGAACTTGTCGGCCTGGGTGTCGACGAGTTCCTTGGCGCGGGCGATCTCTATGCCCTGAATGTCTTTGAGGCCACTGCCGGCGGCGAGGCGGGTCTGCAGCGCGGTGTAGTACGTCTGCTCGTCACCCGCGACCTCGGCCTTGACCGTGACGTTGGGGTTCTCCTTCATGTAGCGCTCGAGGAGATCGGTCTCCTTGATGCCCATGACGCCGAACAGGCCCATCGAGATGGTGACCTTGCCGTCCTTGACACCACCGTCGGTCGCCCCACTGTCGCTGCCGCTGCAGCCGACGACCAGGCCGAGTGCGGCAACGGCCGAAACACTGGCCACAACCCTTGTACGCAACAGCTTGCGAGCCCTGCTCATTTAGCCCTCCCAGTGGCGGCGCCGACGCACCGGAGTACGAGCCGGTCAGTCCGCTCTGTGGCTTGGAATGGTGGAGTGGGTACGTTCCCACTGGCCGGGTGGGAACGTACCCACCAAGGTTCCCGAAGACTGGCCGCCGCGCGTACCCTCTGTCAAGAACTTGAATCGACTTCGTTGCGCGGAGATGTCGCGGGGCAATCCGCTGACGCCCGCGCCACCCCGGTGACCGTCTGGCACAATGCGCTGGTGAACGGCGTCCGGACGTCGCTCTACGAGGAGGAAGCCATGGGGGGAAGGCAGCGCCCGACCATCAAAACCGTGGCCGCACGAGCCGGAGTCGGGCGTACGACCGTTTCACGTGTCATCAACGGCTCGACGCTCGTCAGCGACGAAGCTCGCGCCGCCGTCCTGGCCGCGATCGCGGAACTCAACTACGTACCCAACTCCGTCGCCCGAGGCCTGGTGACCAGCAGGACCAATTCCGTCGCGCTGGTGATTCCCGAGTCGGAGAGCCGCCTGGGTTCGGAGCCCTACTTCTCCGCGGTCATCCGGGGCGTCAGCACGGCGCTGGCCGACACCAGGACCCAGCTCCAGCTCATGCTCGTACGGGACAAGGGCGAGCAGGACAAGCTGACCGACTCGGTCGCCGAACGGCGCGTGGACGGCGTACTGCTGGTCTCGGTGCACGAGCACGATCCACTGCCCGGCCTGCTGGAGGACATGGGCCTGCCGACCGTACTCGCCGGCCGCCGCTCCCCCACCGAGCCCCTCAGCCACGTCCACTCCGACAACCTCGGGGGCGCCGCCGCCGCGGTCCGCCACCTGGTGGCGCGGGGCCGGACGACGATCGCCACGATCACCGGTCCGCTGGACATGGACGTGGGCCGTACCCGGCTGCAGGGCTGGCGGGACGCACTGGAGGAAGCGGGCCGCGCGGCAGAGCAACGGCTGGTGGCCACCGCCGACTTCACCGAGGCCGGGGGCGAACGCGCCATGCGTTCACTTCTTGAAGCGGCTCCGGAACTCGACGCCGTCTTCGTGGCGTCCGACGTCATGGCCGCGGGCGCGATGATGGAACTGCGCAGGCAGGAACGGCGCGTCCCGGACGACGTGGCCGTGGTCGGCTTCGACGACGCGTTCTTCGCCCGCCACACCGACCCGCCCCTGACGAGCGTGCGCCAGCCCATAGAGGAGATCGGCACCACGATCGCCCGGACTCTGCTCCGCGAGATCGCCGACCCGGGTGCGCCGCGGCAGCACATCGTGCTGCCGACCGAGCTGATCGTCCGCGGCTCCTCGTGAAAGACCACTGACTGACCGGTTCACCCGATCCGATGTGTGAGAAGCCCCTGACGAGGAAGGCGATCGGGACGAGCCGAACGAAGGAGAGTCAGTGAGCGATCGCAAGAACATATTCGTGATCGGCCTGGACGAGGCCAATCTGCCCACCCTGCGAGCCGTGCCCGACCCGCAGCGGTACGACTTCCACCCTCTGCTCACCATCGAGGAGCTCCAGCACGGCGAAGTGTCGGTGGCGGAGCTGTTCGAGAAGGCGCGGGCTGCCCTCGACGCCTTCGAGGGCAGCATCGACGCGATCGTCGGCTACTGGGACTTCCCCGTGAGTACGCTCGTCCCCATGCTCAGCGAGCGCTACGGCACGCGCAGCACCAGCCTGGAGTCCGTGGTCAAGTGCGAGCACAAGTACTGGAGCCGGCTGGAGCAGCAGAAGGTCGTCGACGAGCATCCGCGTTTCGGCCGGGTCGATCTGGAGGCGGACGATCCGCGCCCGCCCGAGGGCGTGCGCTTCCCGATGTGGCTCAAGCCCGCCCTGTCGTACTCCTCGGAACTCGCCTTCGGCGTCAAGGACCAGCAGGAGTTCCGCGAAGCGGTCGACGAGATCCGCAAGGGCGTCGCCCGGGTGGGCCGGCCCTTCGAGTACATCCTCGACCGGCTCGACCTGCCCCCCGAGATGGCCGGTGTCGGAGGTCAGGTGTGTCTGGCCGAGGAGGCGCTCTCGGGTATCCAGGTCGCGGTGGAGGGGTACGTCCACAAGGGCGACGTCACCGTGTACGGCGTCCTGGATTCGATCAACTACCCCGACTCCTCCAGCTTCCTGCGTCACCAGTACCCCTCCGCCCTGCCCGAGCCGGTCGTACGCCGGCTGCATGACGTCTCCGAGCGGGTGATGCGGCAGATCGGTATGGAGGCGGCGACGTTCAGCATCGAGTACTTCTACGATCCGCAGAACGACGCGATCAATCTGCTGGAGATCAACCCCCGGCACTCGCAGTCGCACGCCGAGCTGTTCGAGTACGTCGACGGAGTCCCCAACCACCACTGCATGCTGGCTCTCGCGCTGGGCGAGAACCCGGCCCTTCCGCACCGGGCCGGCCCGTACGAAGTGGCCGCGAAGTGGTACTACCGGTGGTTCGCCGACGGCGCGGCGCACCAGGTGCCCACGCCTGAGGACATCGCGCGCATCGAGCGGGAGATCCCGGGCGTACGGGTCGACGTCGTACCCGACGAGGGGCAGCGCCTGTCCGACACTCCGCAGCAGGACAGCTACAGCTACGAGCTGGCCCACATCTTCACAGGTGGGAACAGTGAGAAGGAGCTGCGGGAGAAGTACGACCGCTGTGTGGCGGCTCTCGGTCTCGCGTTCGACGAGACCACTCCGGGCGGACGCGACCAGAAGAACGCCTGAGGACCTCCGAGGCCCCGAGGGAAAGGAGCGGCCCCGCCGTATGCGTTTCGTGAGCAATCTGCCGCACGCGACGAAGGAAGAAGAACACGTCGTCGTCCCCATGTCCGACGGCACCCGCCTGTCCGCCCGCATCTGGCGTCCGGTCTCCTCCGACGAGGAGCCCGTGCCGGCGGTGCTGGAGTACATCCCGTACCGCAAGCGCGATCTGACCGCGGTGCGCGACTCGATGAACCACCCGTACATCGCAGGTCACGGCTATGCGTGCGTACGTGTGGACCTGCGCGGCACCGGCGAGTCGGAGGGCGTACTGGCCGACGAATACCTGGAGCGGGAGCAGGCCGACGCCGAAGAGGTCCTCGCCTGGCTGGCCGAGCAGCCGTGGTGCGACGGCAGTACCGGCATGATGGGCATCTCCTGGGGCGCCTTCGCCGCCCTCCAGACCGCGGCCCGCCGGCCGCCGAGCCTGCGCGCGGTCGTCATCGCGTCCTTCACGGACGACCGGTACGCCGACGACATGCACTACATGGGCGGCGCGATGCTGTCGGACAACCTGGCCGAGGCGGGCACGATGTTCGCGTACGCAACGTGTCCGCCGGACCCCGCCGTGGTCGGTGACCGCTGGCGCGACATGTGGCACGAGCGGATGGAAAACACCCGCCCGTGGGTCCTGGAGTGGCTGCGCCACCAGCGCCGCGACGACTACTGGCGCCATGCCTCGGTCTGCGAGGACTACGCGGCCGTACGCTGCCCCGTCCTCGCGTCCAGCGGCTGGGCGGACGGCTACTCCAACGCCGTGACGCGGCTGCTCGGCCATCTCGACGTACCGCGCAAGGGGCTGATCGGGCCCTGGTCCCACAAGTTCCCGCATCTGGGCGAGCCCGGTCCGGCCATCGGCTACCTCCAGGAGGTCGTGCGCTGGTGGGACCACTGGCTGAAGGGCGTCGACAACGGCGTCATGGACGGGCCGATGCTCCAGGCGTGGATGCAGGACAGTGTGCCGCCCTCGACGTCGTACGAGGAGCGGCCCGGCCGGTGGGTCGGCGAGCCGGACTGGCCCTCACCGCACATAAAACCGGTCGCCCATCCGCTGCTGCGCCACCGCATCGTGATGCCGCAGGATGTGGAGCCGGAGGATGCGGTGCAGGAGGATGCGGTGCCTGCTGAAGGCGACGGCCGGGGCGACGCGATGACCGTGCAGTCGCCGCTGTCCGTCGGCCAGTTCGCGGGCAAGTGGGCCTCGTACAACGCCCCGCCGGACCTGCCGTATGACCAGCGTGAGGAGGACGGCGGCTCCCTGGTCTTCGACACCGGACCGCTGAGCGAACCGGTCGAGATCCTGGGCTCCCCGACGGTCGAACTCGACCTGTCCGTCAGCGAGCCGGTGGCCACCGTCGCCGCCCGCCTCTCCGACGTGGCACCCGACGGCCGGGCCACCCGCGTCACGTACGGCCTGCTCAACCTGACGCACCGCGACGGCACGGGCGAACCCGAACCCCTGGAGCCCGGCCGGCGCTACCGCGCCACCGTCCAGCTCAACGGCGTCGCCCAGGTCTTCCCGCGCGGCCATCGCATCCGGCTCTCGCTGTCCACGTCCTACTGGCCGCTGGCCTGGCCGCCCCCCAAGCCTGTCCTGCTGAGCGTTCACGAGCGGTCCAGCACGCTGACCCTGCCGGTGCGGCCCACGGACGAACCGGACGACGTGCCGCAGCGCCCCTTCGGCGAACCCGAGGGCGCCCAGCCCATCACCACCACCCGGCTGTCGGCTCCCGAACAGCGCTGGGAGGTCAAGCGCGACCTGATCGGATACGACTCCGCGCTGGAGATCGTGAAGGACCGGGGCACGGTGCGTATCGACGACATCGGGCTCGACGTCGGCTGCCGCGCGTACGAGCGCTACACCGCCACCGCCGACGACTTCACCTCCGTCGCCGGCGAATCGGCCTGGACCATGCGCTTCCGGCGGGACGACTGGGACGTACGCGTGGAGACGCGCACCGAACTGCGGTGCGGCGAGAGGGAGTTCTTCGTCGACGCGACCCTCGACGGCTACGAGGGGGACCGCCGGGTCTTCTCCCGCACCTGGAACGAGACGCTGCCACGGGACTGGCTGTAAACGATCCCCCCTCGGGGCGATACACAGCGACATGCCACGCGGAAAGTAGTTGATCCACTAACGAGGAACGGCCGACTGCCGGCGCGTCCCGGCACCGGCTCGTTCCACGGCGACGCGCGGCTCGGGCCGAAGTGGCTCCCGCCGAAGCACGGGAGGTCAATGGCGAGGTGGACAAGGTGCCCACCCAGCTCCGCAGCGGTCAGCGCCTGGACCGTTTCGGTTCGGAGTACGGAGCCTGTCTCGCGCCCGCCGGTGACGCGTACGCCAAGCGCGCATTGCCCCCGCAGAACCTGACCACCCGAGCGAGGCCGGGGTCTGCGCGCAGCTGCTGCGCCTGCTGACTTGAGATTCCTCATTCCCATTCCACCGTCAGGGTGGCCGACGCGCCCGACTTCAGGAACACGTACGCCGTGGTGGCAGGCTCGGAGGCCAGGCGCAGACGTACCTGCGTGGTCCCCGTGTCGTTCACCGTCGTGAAATCGGTCGACGTCTGCGCGCCAGATGTGAACCGGCCGATTTGCGCCACTTCGGACGCCGACGCGACGGCGCTCCAGTCGTCGGCGCCCGTCGCGCACGCGGCGCCGAAGCAGCCGGACTTGACGTCGAGGACCATACGGTTTCCGGACGCCCAGGGGTCACCGCTGCCGCTGGCGTACGTCACGCTCACGTAAGCGCGCTTCACGGTGGCCCCGTCGGGGACGGACGACGTGTCGAAGGAGAGCAGCGCGCGGTTGTGCTGCCCGTCCGCGCCTCTGCCCACTGCCACTCCGTACGTGCCTTCCAGCGTGCCGACGGCGGGTCCGGCGCCGGTCGCCGAGGCCTTCACGTAGCCGTCGTCCGCGGCCCGGCTCGGCACGACCGCCGTTTTCGCGCCGCCTCCCGGGGGTGGTGCTCCGCCGCCACCGAGGCCCCAGAACTGGCCGATGCGGTACGAGGCGCACAGGTTGACGTCGAGTATGTACGCGCCCGCGGTGCCGCACTGCTCCGCGCCCGTTCCCGGGTCGACCGGCTGGCCGTGGCCCATGCCGGTGATCGAGTACGTCTCCACCACCGGCCGTCCGGCGCCGTCGCGGTACACGGCGTGCGGGTAACCGGCCACGGTGTCCGTGGCGTCGGCCGTGGTGTCCGCCGCGTGGACATTGGTCCACTGTTCGACGGTCTCGGCCATGTTGGCGGGCACGACCGTCGTGTCGCTCGTCCCCTGCCAGACGGAGACGGCCGGCCACGGGCCCGCGTAACCGGGATACGCGGCGCGGACCTTGTCGCCCCATGCGGCGGGCGAGAGGTCGGTTCCTGGGCTCATGCAGGTGTAGGCGGCCGCGACAGTGGTCGCGCAGGCGTACGGCAGGCCGGCCACGGGGGCTCCGGACGCGAAGACGTCGGGGTACGCGGCCAGCATGACGTTGGTCATGGCCGCGCCGGCGGACAGTCCGGTGGCGTGGACGCGGGCGGGGTCGCTGCCCAGGTCGGACTTCATCCGGTCCGTCATCTGCTTGATCGACAGCGCCTCACCGGAACCACGCTTGATGTCCGCCGACTCGAACCAGTTGAAGCAGGAGTTGAGGTTGTTGCCCGACTGCTGCTGCGGCAGCAGGAGCGCGAATCCCCAGCGGTCGGCCCAGGTCGTCCAGCCGGTCTCCGTGTCGAACGCGGCAGCCGACTGCGTGCAGCCGTGCATCGCCACGACGAGGGGTCGACCGGTCGGCAGACCGTCCGGAACGTACCGGAACATCCGCAGATTGCCCGGGTTCGTTCCGAAGCCGGTGACCTCGGTGAGCGAGGCGGCCCGGGCCGCGGGCGCGAACGTGGTCCAGCCGGCGCCGAGCAGCGTGGCGAGCAGTGCCAGCAGCACGGTGACCGCGGAAAGTCCCTTCTTCGTGCGGGGTGGACCTGTGCGCATGGCGGCTCCTCCAAGGGTCTTCCCCGTACGTCCGGGATGACGGACCGTAGCGCCGCTCGTACACGACGCAGGACGGGGCGACGCCACCGTCAATCGCCCCGCGCGGTGTGGTCCGGACACGTTGCCGTCCGCCGGGAAACCCGTCCCGGAGCGATGCTTTCCAGTCGAAGCGGCGTAAGTGAGGAATGAACCACTTACCCATAAGCACAGGTCAGGCGGTTGTTTCGCGTTGTACCACCGAGGCGTGTCCACATGATGGACGCCCCGTCAGGTGACACGCACACCGCCCCCGAGCTGCCCGAACGACCATTCGGTCACCGTCGCCCGATCGCGTAAGGCCGGAATGAGTTGATCAGTGTGCACTCACTGTCCGCGTCGGCAACACTCCTCACCGCAACACCCCCGCAACTTATCCGCAATCAGAGGAGAGTCATTCATGCGTCACCTCCGGAACACGCTCGGCGCCGTCGGCGCGGCCACCGTCCTCGCACTGACGGGCGCTGCCACCACGAGCCCGGCTCACGCACAGCCGGCCGGAACGACGAGCCTCTACGCACCGTCCGCCTTAGTACTCACCGTGGGTACGGGCGAGGAAGCCGGCACGGCGACCGTCGTACGCGCGGTGACCCTGACCTGCGCACCGACGCCCGGCGGCACCCATCCGTCGCCCGTGGCCGCCTGCGCCGAACTGCGCGATGCCGGCGGCGAGTTCTCCGGCGTGATCGATACGGCGCCGCGGCGCAACTGTACGCGCGAGTGGGACCCGGTCGTGATCACCGCCCAGGGCGTGTGGCAGGGCAAGCAGGTCTCCTGGTCGACCACCTTCGGCAACCGCTGCCTGATGGAGGGCGGCCTGGCGGAAGGCGCGTTGTTCGCCTTCTGACCGTGTCGTTCCCCCCATGAGGAAGCCCCGACTGGTCGGGGGAACCAGCCGGGGCGGCAAGGGTGCGAGCGCGGAGGGAGGTGAGGCCCCGGGGGACACTGCCCCCCTCCGTACTCACATGTATGTGAACAGCCAACCACTCCCGGACGTTCCATTCCTCCCCGTTACCGGGCGTGACCTGCACCACCGACCTGCACCACTGACCGGCGCCACGCGGAACCCCCGCGTGGCGCCGGTTTCGCGCCCAGGACGAGGACCCTCGCGGGCGACGACGGCTTCATGCCGCACTGCTGACGCGCTTTGTCCTGTGCGCGGAAGAAGTTGCGAAAGCTGATGCGAAAGGGGTTACGCGGCGGGACCAAGCCCGCTAACTTCCTTGAAATGAACCGGACATGAATGCGTGACCGGTGACCTTTCCGGCGCGACGGCGCGCGCCTGGCTCCCCCGGCAGGACTCCCATCCTGGTCCGCCGGACACCCCCACCCCCTTCGGGAGACTTCTGTGCGCAAAAAACCGTTCAGACCCCGTGTGATACCGGCGTTCCTGCTCACAGCGTTACTCACCGCCGGATTCCTGGCGCCCGCAGGATCCGTCTCCGCCGCTCCCCGGGAGGCGGCCGCGGCCGAAGAGTTCCAGCAGGTCACTCTCGCCAAGGGCGTCGCGGAAACCGGCGAACCGATGACGATGGCGGTCCTCCCCAACCGCTCGGTACTGCACACCTCACGCGACGGCACCCTGCGCCTCACGGACGCGGCGGGAACGACAAAGGTCGCGGGGAAGCTCGACGTCTACAGCCACGACGAGGAGGGCCTCCAGGGCATCGGCGTCGACCCCGGCTTCGCGTCCAACCGCCTCGTGTACCTCTACTACGCCCCCAAGCTCACCACCCCGGGCGGCGACGCCCCCGGCGACGGTACGGCCGCGGACTTCGCCCCCTTCGACGGCGTGAACCGGCTCTCCCGCTTCTCCCTCACCGCCGACGGAACCCTGGATGTCGCCAGCGAGAAGAAGATCCTCGACGTACCGGCATCGCGCGGAATCTGCTGCCACGTGGGCGGCGACATCGACTTCGACGCGCAGGGCAACCTCTACCTCACCACCGGCGACGATTCGAACCCCTTCGCGTCCGACGGCTACACGCCGATCGACGAACGCGCCTCCCGCAACCCGGCGTACGACGCCCAGCGCTCCTCCGGCAACACCAACGACCTGCGCGGCAAGGTGCTGCGCATCAAGGTGAACGCCGACGGCACGTACTCCACACCCTCGGGCAATCTCTTCGCGCCCGGCACCGCGAAGACCCGTCCCGAGATCTACGCCATGGGCTTTCGCAACCCGTTCCGGATGAGCGTCGACAAGGCCACCGGCACGGTGTACCTCGGCGATTACGGGCCCGACGCGGGCACGGCGAGCGCGGCCCGTGGCCCCGCCGGGCAGGTCGAGTTCAACCGCATCACCAAGGCCGGCAACTACGGCTGGCCGTACTGCACCGGCAAGAACGACGAGTACACCGACTACAACTTCGCCACCAGCACATCCGGGGCGAAGTTCGACTGCGCCGCCCCGAAGAACACCTCGCCCCGCAACACCGGACTCACCGACCTGCCCCCGGCGCAGCCCGCCTGGATCCCGTACGACGGCGGCTCGGTCCCCGAGTTCGGCAGCGGCTCGGAGTCCCCGATGGGCGGACCGGTCTACCGCTACGACGCCTCCTCCACCTCCGACGTGAAGTTCCCGCAGAGTTACGACGGGAACTTCTTCGCCGGGGAGTTCGGCCGCAAGTGGATCAAGCGGATCGCGCAGGGCACCGACGGCACCGTCCAGTCCATCAACGCCTTCCCCTGGAGCGGCACCCAGGTGATGGACATGGCCTTCGGCCCCGACGGCGCGCTGTACGTCCTGGACTACGGCACCGGTTACTTCAACGGTGACGCGAACTCCGCGCTGTACCGCATCGAGCACATCACCGGCGGCCACTCCCCCGTCGCCCAGGCCAAGGCCGACCGCACCTCCGGGAAGGCGCCGCTCGCCGTCGCGTTCTCCTCGGCCGGCAGTTCCGACCCGGACGGCGACACCCTCAGCTACGCATGGAAGTTCGGCGACGGCGGCACATCGACCGCCGCGAACCCCTCCCACACGTACACGGCCAACGGCCAGTACACCGCCGAGCTCACCGTCTCCGACGGCACCGGCAAGAGCGCGACCGCGTCCGTGCAGGTGACCGTCGGCAACACGGCGCCGACCGTGAAGCTGGAGCTGCCGGTGGACGGGCGGATCATCGACCCGGGCGCGGCCGTCCCGTACAAGGTGACCGTCACCGACCCGGAGGACGCCTCCATCGACTGCTCCAAGGTGAAGATCACCTTCATCGTCGGGCACGACAGCCACGGCCACCCGCAGACCTCCGCGACCGGCTGTTCCGGCACCGTACAGACCATCGCGGACGGCGAGCACGACCCGAACGCGAACATCTTCGGCGTCTGGGACGCGGAGTACACCGACAAGGGCGCGAACGGCCAGCCCGCCCTGACCACCCACGCCCAGCACATCAGCCAGCCCAGCCACCGGCAGGGCGAGCACTACGGCGGCTCGTCGGGCGTCCAGGTCGTCAGCCACACGCCGGCCCACGGCGGAAAAACGGTCGGCCACATCGACAACGGCGACTGGATCTCCTTCAAGCCGTACGCCCTCGACGACGCCACCCGGTTCACCGCGCGGGTCGCCTCCGCGGGCATCGGCGGCACCATTGAGGTACGGGCCGGCTCCCCCACCGGCACGGTGCTGGGCACGGCCACCGTGCCCCTGACGGGCGGCTGGGAGACGTACCAGGAGGTCAGCACCGCGCTGACGAACCGGCCCGTCGGCACGACCACGCTGTACCTCGTCTTCAAGGGCGGCATCGGCGCGCTCTTCGACGTCGACGACTTCCGCTTCACCACAGCGGGTGCGGGTCCCCGGACGGGTGAGGTGAAGGGCGTGAACGGCAAGTGCCTGGACGTCGCCGACGGTTCGTCCGCCGACGGGACGCAGGTCCAGCTGTGGACCTGCAACGGCAGCGGAGCCCAGCAGTGGACACGGCCCGGCGACGGCACACTGCGGGCACTGAACAAGTGCCTGGACATCAGCGGCGGCGGCACCGCCGACGGAACCAAGATCCAGCTGTGGACGTGCAACGGCACCGGCGCGCAGCAGTGGGCGCCCCAGGCCGACGGAACCGTACGCAACCCGCAGTCCGGCAAGTGCCTCGATGCCGAAGGCGGCACCTGGAACGACGGCACCCGCGCCCATCTGTGGACCTGCCACACCGGAGCCAACCAGAAATGGACCCTGCCGTAGCAGGAGAGGAGGCGTAACCGATATGCGTACCACTCTCACCAAGGCCGGCTGCTGGCTCGCCGGAGCACTGCTCTGCGTGGCCGCCGCGCCCACTGTGGCCGCGAGCGCCGCACAGGCACCGGACGAGCCGGCTCGTACGACCACCATCGCGGCCGATCCGGCGTACAAGGTCCTCGCGTTCTCCAAGACGGCGGGCTTCCGTCACTCGTCCATCGCCGCCGGCCATGCCGCCCTGCGCGCTCTCGGCGGCGCGAACAACTTCACCGTGGACGCCACGGAGGACTCCGCAGCCTTCACCACCGCCAACCTCGCGCAGTACAAAGCCGTCGTCTTCCTGTCGACGACCGGAGACGTGCTGAACGGCACGCAGCAGACGGCGTTCGAGCAGTACATCAAGGGCGGAGGCGGCTACGTCGGCATCCACGCGGCCGCCGACACGGAGTACGACTGGCCCTTCTACTCCGGTCTCGCCGGAGCCCTGTTCCACTCCCATCCCCACAACCAGACGGCGACGGTCAAGGTGGAGGACCGCGCCCACGACGCCACGGCCCATCTCGGCGCCACCTGGCAGCGCTTCGACGAGTGGTACAACTACCGCACCAACCCCCGTACGACGGCCCACGTCCTGGCCTCGCTCGACGAGTCCAGCTACTCGGGCGGCAACATGTCCGGCGACCACCCGATCTCCTGGTGCAAGGGCTACGAGGGCGGCCGGGCGTTCTACACCGGTGGCGGGCACACCGACGAGTCGTACACCGAACCGGCCTTCCGCAGGCACCTGCTGGGTGGCATCCGGTGGGCGGCGGGCATGACGGAGGCCGACTGCCGCCCGGAGACGGGATACACACCGCTGTTCGACGGTACGGGCACGACCGGCTGGAAGCAGGCCGGACCCGGTTCGTTCACGCTGGCCAACGGCACGCTCACGTCACAGGGCGGGCTCGGGATGCTGTGGTACTCCGCCAAGGAGTTCACCGGCGACTACTCCCTCAAGCTCGACTGGCGCATGGACGGTGACGACAACTCCGGGATCCTGGTGGGCTTCCCGGCGTCCGACGACCCCTGGTCGGCGGTCGACAACGGATACGAGATCCAGATCGACGCCACGGACACCGCCGACCGGACGACGGGATCCGTGTACGGGTTCAAGTCCGCCGATGTCGCCGCCCGCGACGCCGCGCTCAACCCGCCCGGCGAGTGGAACACGTACGAGATCCGCGTGACGGGCGAACGACTGGAGGTCTTCCTGGGCGGCATCAAGGTGAACGACTTCACCAACGCCGACCCCGCCCGCAGCCTGCGCCAAGGGCACATCGGTATCCAGAACCACGGCGCCGACGACCAGGTGTCCTTCCGTAACGTCCGCGTCAAGACATCCGGCGGTACGCCGCCCGGTCCCCAGCCGGGGGAGGTCAGGGGCGTCAACAGCAAGTGCATGGATGTCGCCGGCGGCGCGAGTGCCGACGGCACCCAGATCCAGCTGTGGACCTGCAGCGGTGCGAACGCACAGAAATGGACCCGTCCCGGCGACGGCACCTTCCGGGCGCTGAACAAGTGCCTCGACGTGAGCGGCGGCGGGAGCGCCGACGGAACGAAGATCCAGCTGTGGACGTGCAACGGCACCGGTGCGCAGCAGTGGGCGCCCCAGGCCGACGGGACCGTCCGAAATCCGCAGTCGGGCAAGTGCCTCGACGCCGAAGGCGCCACCTGGAACGACGGCACCCGCATCCATCTGTGGAGCTGTCACACCGGACCCAACCAGAAGTGGGTCCTTCCCTGAGTGGTGGTCAGGACTGAGCACCCTGCGCGGACATGACCGTCGCCCGGGCGATGAGCAGCGCCACGTCGTCGTGGTCTCCCGGTTGGCGCAGGGCGTGCAGCAGCAGGTCGCACGTCTCTTCCAGTGACCTCGGAGGGTCGGTGAGGTGGCTGAGGAGCGTGTCCAGACGTACATCGATGGCCCGGTCACGCGTCTCGACCAGGCCGTCGGTGTACAGGACCAGCCGGTCGCCGGGACGCAGGGCGAGCGTGGTGGTGTGGAAGGTGACTTCGCCGACGCCGAGCGGGGCGCCGGTGGGCAGGTCCAGCAGTTCGGGGGGCCGCCCGGGGCGTAGCAGGACGGGCGGCAGGTGCCCGGCGTTGGAGATGAGGCACTGGGCCTGGTGCGGATCGTAGACGGCGTAGATGCAGGTGGTGATGGGCTGCCCCATGCGGTCGGTGATGCGGTCGAGGTGGTGCAGCACCTGGGCCGGGTCGAGGTCGAGTTCGGCCAGGGTGCGGGTGGCGGTGCGCAGTTGGCCCATCGTGGCGGCGGCGCTGATGCCGCTGCCCATCACATCGCCGACGACGAGGGCGCTCTTGTCGCCCGTGAGCGGGATGACGTCGAACCAGTCGCCGCCCACCTCGTCGGCCGCCTGGGCGGGCTGGTAGCGGCTGGCGATCTCCAGGCCCGGCTGGTCCGGTGGCTGCTGGGGCAGGAGGCTGCGCTGGAGGGTGAGGGCGGTGTTGCGTGCCTGCCGGTACCAGCGGGCGTTGTCGATGCACACCGCCGCCCGCGCCGCGAGTTCGCCGGCCAGGACTTCGTCGTCGACGCTGAAGGGTTCCGGGTTACGGGTGCGCTTGAGGTCGAGGGCGCCGAGGACTTTGCCGCGCGCGATCAGCGGCACGGCCAGATAGGAGTGCAGTCCGGCGGCCGCCAGGAGCGCCGCGGCTTCGGGGCTGCGGGCGATGGACGGCAGGTCGTCGTCGCTCACGTGGGACACGCGGACGGGGCGGCCGGTGTTCACGCACTGGGTGACGAGCCGGTCGGCCTCGTACCGGGCGACGTCACCGGGCGGGTCGGCCGCTCGTACCGCCTCATTGGGGTACGAGCTGGCCACGGCGAGAGCGCGGAACACGGCGGGCCCCGAGGTCGCGGCGGAGCGGCCGTTCAGGACGCTGTCGAGCACGTCCACGGCTGCTACGTCCGCCAGTTGCGGCACCGACACGTCCGCCAGCTCACGAGCGGTCACGTCGAGGTCGAGCGTGGTGCCGATTCGGATGGAGGCATCGGCCACGAGCGCGAGGCGCTGGCGGGCCTGGGCGGCCTCGATGGTGGCGCGCCGCCGCTCGGTGACGTCCACGACGGAGGTGGCCACGCCGAGCACGTTCCCGTTGGACGCCTCCAGCCGGTAGAAGGACACCGACCAGACGGCTTCCCGGTCCGGGGCGGCCGGGGTACGCCCGACGGACTCCTGGTCGAGGATCGGCATACCAGTGGCCAGCACCTCACGCATCGAGGCCTCGATGGACTCGGCGTCCAGGAAGGGCAGGGCCTCGTGGACTTTACGGCCGACATGTTCGGCGGCGGACAGCCCGTTGATGCGCTCGAGTGCCGGATTGACAGTGACGTACCGCAGGTCGGTGTCCACGACAGCCAGGCCTATCGGGGACTGGGACACCAGCCGGGTGGACAGGGCGAGGTCGCGCTCCACCTTTCGCAACGTGGCCTGGTCGGTGGCCAGGCCAAGGGCGTAGAGATCTTTCCGGTCGTCCTCCAGCCGCATGTTGCGGAACTCCACCAGCCGCGTGCTGCCGTCCCTGTGGCGCATGGGAAAGACACCCGCCCAGCCGGACGCTCCTTCTCCTCCTGCGCCCGCTCCTCCCGCCTTGCCGGCCATGACCTGCTGGAACAGCCCGTTCACCAGCTTCAGGTGCTGCTCCTGGACCAGCAGCCGGCCCGCGTACCGGCCGAGCGCCTCGTCGGCGGTGTAACCGAACAATTCCTCGGCCTGCGGGCTCCACAGCACGATCCGCCCCTCCGCGTCCAGCACCACGGCAGCGACGCTCAGCAGATCCAGCAGGCCCCCCGACGCGGACGAAGCACCCTCCGGCTGGTCAGGGTGGGCAGGGACGGGTTCGGTTGCGCGCATCCCGGGCTCCTTCCGCCCGCCGCCGTTATCTCCCATCGTCTCTCTACCCACGATGCGCCCGCATCCCCTGCCCTGCGCGAAGTACGTGCCTGCGGCTGCGACCTTCCGCACCAGTGCGTTACAGGAACATGACAGACCAGTGGCGATACGGCGTGATGATTGATAGGGGACGACTCGGAAGGGTGGCAGCCATGCACGCAGCCGGCGCGAAGAGATCAGCCGCAACGTCACTCGCCACGCTGGCACTGCTTATCGTGACGGCGTGCTCAGGCGGGGGAGGAAGCGGAGGCGGCGCGCAGGAGACCACTCCCCCGCCCGACAACCGGGTCTCGTCCAGTGCCCACGTCCTCGCGGTGAAGATCGACAACGTCGCGCCGGCCCGCCCGCCGACGGGGCTGGACAAGGCGGACATCGTCTACGTGGAGCAGGTGGAGGCCGGCCTCAGCCGCATACTCGCCATTTATTCGTCTGCTGTACCGCCCGTCGTCGGCCCCGTGCGCAGCGCCCGCGAGACGGACCTGGAGCTGCTGCGCCAGTTCGACCGGCCTACGCTCGCCTACTCCGGCGCGCAGAGCAGACTCACGCCGCGCATCGAGGCAGCGCCGCTGAACCCGCTGCCGCCCTCCAAGGATCCGGACGCGTACTTCCGCAGCAATGACCGGCCGGCGCCGCACAACCTGTATCTGCGGCCCGGGAACATACCTCACCCCGGCTCCGGCTCGAACGCCGCCGAGGACATCGGGCTGCGCTTCGGACCTGCGCCGGCCGGCGGCAAGCCCGTCAGCGAGCAGACGGTTCGCTATCCGGCGGCGCGCTTCGCCTTCACGTGGTCCACGGACCAGAAGCGGTGGCTGGTGGAGATGGACGGCGCGCCTGCCCGTACGGCCGACGGGGGGCGGCTGGCCGCGGCCACGGTCGTCCTGCAGGAGGTCACCGTGCGCCCGTCGCTCTTCCGTGACCGGTCCGGCAACACGTCACCGTTCACCGAGACCGTCGGCTCGGGATCCGCGACCGTCCTGCGCGAAGGCAAGGCGTACGACGCCGAATGGGCAAGGGACACCGCCGAGTCGCGGACCGCGTTCACTACCCCGGACGGCAGGCGCATGACGTTCGCCGCCGGCCAGATGTGGATCGTGTACGTCGCGCGCTGAGCCCTCTTCGCTGGTCCGGCCTCAGACGTGTTCCGGCGCTCCGAGCAGCGCCGACGCGGTCTCGAGCGGGGTCAGGACGGGGGGTACGGCCGGCGTGGGCACGGCGCGGCAGGTGAAGCCGAGGCGGGTCAGCGCCCTGGTCACCTCACTGGCACTGAAGTCGCGGCGGTCCTGTCCGGTGATCACTTCGCCCACCTGCTTGACGGGGTAGTGACGACGGCCGATGATCACGGACTCGCCGGTGACGGGTTCGGGCTTGATGCCCTTCATCGACTCCTGCACGTCGCTCTTGATCAGGTCGAAGGGGAAACGGGCGATGACGCAGCGCATAATGCCTCAGCAAGGTTGAAGTTAGCCGGAAATGGTTGACGTCCTCACGGACGGCATGAAGGACGAGAAACTGAGGCTTGTGCGGCACGGCGAGCCAAGAAAATACAAAATGAAGCAGGACCGCCGGTAATCGGCCACGGCAATACGTCCTCAAAAATGCAACGAGCTGGGGCCCGCACCCCAAGGTGCGGGCCCCAGCTACGCCGTACGCTTCAGCGTCAGGCGGGAACGATGTTCTCGGCCTGCGGGCCCTTCTGGCCCTGCGTGACGTCGAAGTTCACCTTCTGGCCCTCCTGCAGCTCGCGGAAGCCCTGGGCGGCGATGTTCGAGTAGTGGGCGAAGACGTCAGCGCCGCCGCCCTCCTGCTCGATGAAGCCGAAACCCTTTTCCGCGTTGAACCACTTCACGGTGCCAGTAGCCATGTCATATCTCCTTCGGGGCAGTGCCCGGTTCCGCACTGTGCGGAACCGGTGTCGCGCGATGATCGCCCCTCCGGAAAAAGCACCGGAAATATAAAAGTGCACCCGTCGACGCGAACGCCGACAAGAGCACTTGAAGTCTTTGGGAACCACAACTGCAACTGATATTCACCGTAGCACGACTTGGGGACGGGAGGGCGGCAAGTAATATCATTTCGCCCGGAATCCCTTAAACCCTCGTTGCATATCGCACTATTTTCTGTGCCGGCGGCCACAGATAGTCGCTCGGGCACATGGAGGGGCCCCGGTGCGTCCGGCACCGGGGCCTTAGGGGTTCAACACCATCTATCGGCGCTTGGCGCCGACTGTTGTTCTTCCGCATGTCCGCCGGGGAGGCCGGAGATGCGGGGTTCTTGGATGCCTAACCGGGGACCACCTTCCAATCCGGGGTCTGCGGTACCTGAGCGTCCTGGTTCCTCACTCAGGTGATCCTGATGGCGTCTGCTCCTCCCTTGCTGATCAATTCCGGTTTCACTGCCCTTCACGCGGTGCCGTTGCACCGCTGCGCGGTCGTCTCTGCCGCACTGTGCTGACTTCGTTGGCTACGTCAGAAACTCTAATCACCGAGAACCCGGATGTCTACCATCACCACGACAGATATTCGTGTGGCGAGCCCGGCGCCCTGCTCAGGGCAAGGAGGACAGCTCCTCGTCGCGGCCGGAGGCGTACGCCCAGATCATGTGGCGTACGAACGGCTTGGAGCCGGGACGGGTCAGCGCCATGGCCCGGGCCTCCAGCTGCTGGTCCCACTTGTTCCCGCGCTCCATGATCAGGCGCAGATGCTCCCGCTCCGAACCGACGGTGAACGTCTCCAGGAAGAGCGTCGGATCCGCCATGTCCTCGAAGAGCCACCACATTGACGCGCCCGTACGCCGACGCGACCTGCCCACATCGCGCATCGCCTCGATGAACGCCTCGGCGTTCTCCGGGTCCACCCGCCACTCGACGGTGACCAGAACCGGGCCCGCGTCCCGTCCCGGCATCGCGACATCGGGCACATCCGCCCAGACCTGGGCCGGGCCCACGTCGACCGGGCCGGACGGCATCGGAAGCGGCCGCATGCTCACCAACGTGGTCACCAGCAGGCCGATGCCCGACACCACGAACGCGGTGCCCACGCCCAGCCAGTCGGCGGCCATGCCCCATCCCACACCGCCGATCGCCTGGCCGCCCATGAAGACCAGCTGGTAGTAGGCGAGACCGCGGGTCCGCGCCCACGCGGGCAACAGCACCTGGGCGGAGGCGGAGAGCGTCGACAGGACCGCCACCCAGGCGAGGCCCGACACGATCAGGGCGGCGGCGACTCCGATCGGCGACGGCACCAGACCGATCACCGGCATCGTCGCCGCGTAGACCAGCATGGCGCCCGTCACCAGTGTGTTCGTCTTCAGGTGCGACCGGATCGACGGCAGCACGATCGCCCCCAGGACCGCCCCCAGACCCACACTGGCGAGCAGCAGACCGTAACCCCCGGCGTTGAGACCGAGCGGCCCCCTGGCGATCGTCGGCAGCAGTGCCCACAGACCTCCGGCGAAGATCATGAAGAGGCCCGAGCGGCCGATGACCGCCCCGAACAGCGGCGCGCTGCGGACGTAGCGGGCACCCGCCCGGATGGCATCGCGGATGTGCTCCGAGCCGAGCGGCCGGTGGGTCGCCGGACGCTTCCAGGCGTACAGCACCACCAGAACGCCGAGGAACGACAGCGCGTTGAGGGCGAACGTGGCCTCGGGTCCCACCGCGGCGATCATCGCGCCGCCGAGAGCGGGCCCCGCGGCCCGCGCGACATTGCCGTTCGCACTGTTGAGGAGGGCGGCCTGCGGGATCTCCTCACGGCTGACCAGCTCGGGCTGGATGGCCTGGAAGGAGGAGATGCAGAACGCCTCGCCCACTCCCATCAGCGCGGTCAGCCCGAGGAGCAGCCCCTGAGTCGCCTCACCGGCCGCCGTCACGCCGGCCAGCCCTGCCGCGCCGAGGAACATCAGAAACTGCCCGCCGAGCAGCAGTCTTCGTTGGTCGAGGATGTCCCCCAGCGCCCCGGCGGGAACCACCAGCAGGAAGACCGGCAATGTGGTGGCCGTCTGCACCAGGGCGACCTCGAACGCGCCGCCGCCGAGGTCGCCCATCAGCCACTGGGCTCCGACGGTCTGCATCCAGGTGCCCATGTTGGCCGCCAGTTGGGCGAGCCACAGGGCCCGGAACACCGGTCGGCGCATGGGTGCCCACGCCGAGGGTTCCGGGCCCCAGTCCTGGGCAGGTGACTGCTTCACCTGAACGCTCTCCTCATCGTCGGAGTCATGGAGCTGTCCACGCCCTATTCGATAAGGGATGTTATTGCCCGAAACGTCTCAGTTCGGTGCAGTTACGTCCGCGCCGTCGCCTCACGCCTCCAGTTGCGGCTCGGCGGTCGCGGTCGTGGCCGGGGTGGGGATCCTGGTGCCGATGCTCCGGTACCGGATGGGAAGGCCGGCCATCCGGTCGGGAGGCAGGCAGTTCTTGCCGTCGATGAGCAGGCGCGGCTCGGCGAGTCGCGAGGACAGCTGCTGCCAGTCCGCCTCGATGGCCTGCGGCCATTCGGTCAGCAGCACCACGGCGTGTGCGCCGCTGAGCGCGTCGGACAGGTCGGCGACGGTGTCCGCGGCCGGAAAGAGCCCGGTGACGGCCGCCGCGTCGGTGGCCGGATCCCAGACCCGTACATGCGCCGCCTCACCGAGAATCGCCGGGACGACGCTGCGGCTGGGAGCGGCCCGCAGATCGTCGCTCCAGGGCTCGTAGCGCACGCCGAGCACGGCGATCGTCGCGTCACGCAGGGCAACGCCGAGTTCGGCGCGCAGAATCTGCAGGGCCAGGCCCGCCTGCGCGTCGTTGACGGCGATCGTCGCTTGCAGCAGGGGAGCCGGTATACCCACACTGCTCGCCCAGTGGGCCAGGGCGGCCGTGTCCTTCGGCAGGCAGGAGTCGCCGTAGCCCAGGCCGGGCTGGAGGAAGGCGTGTCCGATGCGGGGGTCGTAGCCGACGCCCTGCAGGACGCGGTCGACGTCGACGTCGGGCCCGCAGCACATCCGGGCGATCTCGTTCGAGAAGCTGATCTTCATGGCGAGGAAGGTGTTGCTCGCGTATTTGATCATCTCGGCGCTGGTGGGGGTCGTGGCCACCCATGGACTGGCCACACCGGCGTACAGCTCCCGCAACGCCCGTAGGCTGTCGTCACTCCAGGTGCCGACGACGACCCGGGCAGGGACGGCCCAGTCCTCCAGGGCGCTGCCCTGATTGAGGAACTCGGGGTTGTACGCGTAACGCTCGCGCAGCCAGGGGTGCGCGTCGGCCAGTCTGCTGCTGGTGCCGGGCGGCACGGTGGACTTGAGCACCACCCGGGGCACGGGCAGCAGATTCCCGATCTCGTTCAGTACGGCGCTCACCTGGGACAGGTCCGCGGCCCCGTCGGGTCCGGGCGGCGTACCCACGGTGATCAGCACGATGTCGAAGGGCGTCCGCCGGTGGCTCTCCGCCAGCCCGCCGACGAACCGCAGCCTCCCGGTGGCCAGCGCGGCAGCCAGTTGCTGCGGCAGGCCGGGCTCGAATACCGGCGCCTGGCCGGCGTTCAGCATGCGCAGCCGGCCCGGGTCCTGCTCGACGCCGGTGACGCTGTGCCCCTGCAGGGCCAGCGCGACGGCACCCGTCAGTCCGACGTAACCCTGTCCGACGACTGCTACTCGCATCACCAACCACCTCCTCTTCGCGGCAGTGCACCGACAACCCTGACCGCCGCCCGGCGGCGCTGGTCAGGTAGAGGGCTGGGAAAACGCCTCGAAGCCCTGTGGAATTCGCCCGCGTCTCGCGTGGCAGGAAGCAACTCGGCAGACAAGTGCTGACGTCTGCTTCCCTCATAGCACCCCACCAGAGCCGTGATCGCATCCGGTGCGCGTCGCCCGCTGTTGCGCCGCCAAGCAGGCGGGATGCGGTACGGGCCGTCGGCGATCAGAGCCTCGCGGCGCGGCGGTGTCCAGGCGGATCTGGAGGATCCGTCCTCGACCGCCTGCCCCCTCCCGGGGGCAAGATAGGGACATGGGTGAGAGCGTGGTCTCCGCCGAGGCGGAGCGGCACCTTCGGCTGCTGGTGCTGCGGGCCGCCTGGCTGAACCAGGCGTTCGTGCACTGGCGCTACCGGCCCGCCGACGTTCAGGCGCTGCTTCCCGGCGGGCTGACGGCAGACACCTACGACGGTTCGGCCTGGGTCACCCTGTCGCCGTTCGTGATGGCTGATGTGCGCCCCGCTGGTGTGCCCCCTCCCGCTCCCGCCGTCGGCAGCTTCCTGGAGACGAATCTGCGGACGTACGTCCGAGGGCCCGGCGGGCGTCAGGCGCTGTGGTTCCTGACGATCGAGGTGTCCACCGCGGCCATGCTCGCCGCGAGGGCCATGGGGGCGCCGTACCACTCGGGCTCGCTGACGCTGCGGCAGGGCGACAGGACGTACTTCTACGCCGGTATGCGTCACGGCGGCGGAGCCTCGTACCGCCTGGCTGTACGACGCGGTGAACCGGTCACGGCGCCTTCGGAGCGCGACGTGTGGCTCACTACCCGGTGGCACGCCTTCACGCGCCGCGCCGGTCTGATCTGGGACACGCCCGTCGAGCACCAGCCGTGGCCCCTGCACACCGCAACGGTGGAGAACCTGGCGCAGTCGCTGACCACGGCAGTCGGTCTGCCCGCACCCACCGGCGAGCCCTTGGTGCACTTCTCGCCAGGCGTGACGCCGGTACGCATCGGGGTTTCCCGGCCGCGCCGGCGCGCAGCCCGTATCGCCCGCGACGTTACTGCGGTGCCCCCTGCATCGTGACCAGATCGGTGAGCGCCCGCACGCCGCCCTCGGCCAGGGCGCGGCGCTGCAGGTCCGCGGGGGTGCCCTGCTGCAGGAGCCGATGGACCAGGGAGGTCACCTCCCGTGCGTCTCCGGATTCCTCCAGAGCGGGTGCGATGTGATCCATGAGCCGGCAGAGCACATCGCCCGCGCTGCGCAGCTTGCCGTCGGGGTCCACCAGTGAACCGCTGATGCCGTCACGCGCCGCGTACCAGTTCGCGCCGTGCAGGAGTTCCGGCGCGCACACGGTCAGCGGCACGCCGGCCTTTTCGTCGCTGACGGCTGTCGCGACCAGAGCGCGGACGATTCCCGCGAACATGACGGCGTCATCGGCCCTCAGCTGCACGTCCATGCACCGCACCTCGACGGTGGGGTACTTGTCCGAGAGACGGGCCTGCCAGTAGATCTGACCGGGGTCGCTGATGATCCCGGCCGCCAGCAGCCCCTGGACCCGCCGCTCGTGGTCGGCCAGATCGGCGAAATGCGGCGGCGGCCCGCTGACCGGCCAGCGGCCGAAGATCACGGTGCGCCAGCTGGAGAACCCGGTGTCGTGGCCGTCCCACAGCGGCGAGTTCGCCGACATGGCCACCAGCACGGGCAACCACACCCTGATCCGGTTCAGGACAGCGACGCCCATCTCCGGATCGGACACGGCAGCGTGTACGTGCATGCCGTTGACCAGCTGCTCCGCGACCAGTTGCGGAGCCTGGGCCTGTATGGCGAGGTAGCGCGGGTGCCGGGTCACCGGGACCGGAGCCGACTCGCGGAACGGCGCCGTCGCACAGGTGGCGAGCCGGCATCCGAACTCTTCGGCCGCGGCGCCGAGCGCGTGGCGCAGGCGCAGCAGATGACCGCCGACCTCCTCAAGCTCGCCGCAGATCGGCGTGGCGATCTCGACCTGGGCCTGCAGCAGCTCACTCTGGATCTCCCGCCGGTCCACCACCGGCTCCAGGGCGGACGATCCCCGCACCTCTTCGGCCAGCGGCACCGGCAGGCACGTATCCGGGTCGAGAAGGAAGTACTCCTCCTCGACTCCCACAGTGATCACGCCGACCCCGGCTACCGGGCCGCGCCGGCGCGGGGGCTGCGGGTGAGCAGGACGCCGAGGGCGATCATGGCCAGGCCCAGCGCGAAGTGCAGCCAGTTGTCGGCCGTGTTGAGCGGTACGAAGTTGGCCGAGCTGTCGTGGTCGATGAACAGTCCGTACAGCCACAGCGCCAGGTAGATGACACCACCACCGATGAGGAAGTTACGGGCGGTGAGCGGGGCGCGGGCCATGGCCACGCCGACGATGCCGAACAGGAGGTGCACGATGTTGTGCAGTACTGACACCTGGAACAGGCCGAGCAGCTTGGCCTCTGAGTCGTGCTCGGCGAACTTCATCGTGTCGTAGTCGGTGGTGATCCCGGGGATGAAGCCGAGGACGCCGACCAGCAGGAAAACCACGCCGACCAGCAGCGCTGCCTGTTGCACAGGGGTCCGGGCGATTGACGCCGTACGGTGCTGAGCGCTCATTACCGCACTTCTTTCTCCTGAGGGCAGCCCACCGGGCCGCCCGATCGGTCCCAGTACTGAGCAGCATGTACCCAGCACTTTCGCGGTTAGCCGGTCCGCTCGATCGGGCGCTCTTCTGCCGGTGCCGGGCCGCTCACCAGCGGGCGCGGGCATGCCTGACACCATCACGATGACCGTGAGTGTCGGGGAAGTATCCGCACCGACGGGCCAACGGCTACCGCGACTTCGACGAGTTGAGCATAATCCGCCCGGCCACGGTCCGCTATCCGGCGAAAATGAGCCGCTCCCGACAGTCAGCCGACCAGACACTCAGCCTCGGTCGTCTATTTCTGCCCCCCCTGCGGGACGCCCTGGGCCACGTCCGGCTGCCCGGCGTCCGGCAGGCCCGGGCCCTGCCCCGAGGCCGACGCCTCAGGGGCAGGGCAACGAGTCGTGCCTCAGGTGCGGTTGACCCGCTCCGCCTGCGGCCCCTTGGGCCCCTGGGTAATGTCGAACTGGACCTTGTCGCCCTCCTGGAGCTCCTTGAAGCCGGAGCCCTCGATCGCGGAGTAGTGGACGAACACGTCCGGGCCGCCGCCGTCCTGCTCGATGAAGCCGAAGCCCTTGTCGGCGTTGAACCACTTCACAGTGCCTGTTGCCATCAGTTCAATCCCTATCCCATGCCGCGGCGCGGCCCACGCCGCGCCGGCCGCAGCCCCGTCGTGACTCCGGTTCCTGAACCATGCCATCCGCAGTCGGCTCCGTCGGTGAACTCACCGCTCACCGCAGCGGCGCGTCGTCAGGTGTGGACGATGCTGTTGTGCCCGTCCTGGTCGTCGGCGTGGCCGTCGTTGAACCAGTAGTCGCCGTGCGCGAGGTAGCGGAAGCCGTAGCGCTGTTCCTTGGGGAGCGTGACGGTGACGGAACGCGTGCCGTCGGGCCGTTCGGTGAAGGGGTGGGCTCCCGGCTGCCAGTCGTTGAAGTCGCCGACTACGCTGACCTGCCCGCAGGCTTGGCCTGCCGGGATGACGAAGGTGATCTCGGTGTGCTTCTTACGTCGGCTGCGCTCCAGCATCGCTGAACCTTTCCTCGGGGGAGTGACTCAGGATCCCCACCCCATAGCCCTTCGAGCACGTCTTGTTGCGCCGACGGCGCCGCCCGTCGCCCGTATGGACGCACGCGGGCGCCGCGTCAGGTGACGGCCGCGCCCTGCCGGAGCAGCATCGCGACACCGACCGCCGCGACGATGATCGCCGCGAGGAACGGCAGCCTCGGGCGCCGGCGGCCCAGCAGTGCGCCGCCGACCGCCAGGAGGAGAGCCACGGACACAGCGGCCGCCTCGGCGCTCCCGGCAGGCCCCGGTCGGGCGAACGCCGGCAGCGCGGTGGCCGTAACGAGCGGCACCGGCAGCACCAGGCGCGCCCGGGCGGGGCCCAGTCGCTGGGGCCAGCCGAGCACGCCGGTGGCCAGGTCGTCGCCGATGTCCGGGAGCACGTTCGCCAGGTGCGCGCCGACGCCGAGCAGTGCCGCCGAGACGACGATCCACCAGGGCGGCCAAGGGCGCCCCTCCAGCCCCAGCGAGACGAAGGAGGGAAGCGCCGCGAACCCGACGGCGTACGGCAGCCAGGACAGTGCGGTCGCCTTCAGGCCGAAGTTGTACGCCCAGGCCGCGGCGACCCCGACGAGGTGGACCGTACCGGCGAGTGGTCCGTACGCGAGGGACAGCGGTACGCACAGGGCCACGGCGGTGAACGCCGCCCCGCGTACGGCGGTGACGCCGACCGAGCCGGCGACCACGGGTTTGGTACGCCGCCCGACGGCGCGGTCACGCGCGGCGTCGACGGCGTCGTTGCTCCAGCCGACGGACAGCTGTCCCGTGAGCACCGCGGCGGCCACCAGCAGGCACCCGGCCGCATCCTGCCCGCAGGCCACCGCCAGCGCGGTCATCAGGAGAGTGACCGCGACGGTGGGGACCGGGTGGCATGCCCTCAGAAGCCCGCTCGCCGAGAGCGGGCGACGCCTCACTGCGACAACGTCAGCGTCCACGCGCCCATGCTAGGCAGCCGCGCGCAACCGCCGCCGGACGAGCGACATGGCGTGTGGCGTCGGTGAGCGCGGGAACTCATTGCAAGGTCCCCCGCAGGTCCTCCACACTTCCCCCACCCCCGACTCGGACCCCAGATGACCCGGATCGCAGCTGTTCACGGAGCTCTCGCTCCGCACCGGCACGCCCAACGCGAGATCACGGACATGGTCGCCGGGGTGTGTCTGCCCGAGGGAAGTGACCGCCGGGTTCTTGACCGGCTCCATGACAGCGCGAAGGTGCGCACCCGCCATACGGCTCTGCCCCTCGACGCGTACGCGGGGCTCCGCGATTTCGGCGCGGTCAACGACGCTTTCATCGAGGGGGCGGTGAGCCTCGGCGCCGAGACCCTGGGCGCGGCGCTCGACACCGCGGGGCTCTCTCCGCGCGACGTCGACCTCCTGATGTTCACGTCGGTGACCGGCATCGCCGCGCCTTCGGTGGACGCGCGTCTCGTGGGGCCGCTCGGGCTGCGCCGGGACATCAAGCGCGTCCCCGTCTTCGGCCTGGGCTGCGTCGCGGGCGCGTCCGGCATCGCGCGCCTGCACGACTACCTGCTGGGCCGTCCCGACGACGTGGCCGTCCTGCTGTCCGTGGAGCTGTGCTCGCTCACGTTCCAGCGCAGCGACGCCTCACAGGCCAATCTCATCGCCACCGCGCTGTTCGGGGACGGCGCCGCGGCCGTGGTCGCGTGCGGGGCCCGCCGGTCGGCGGGCGCGGAGGGACCGGCTGTGGTGGCCACGCGCAGTCATCTCTACCCGGACAGCGAGCATGTGCTGGGGTGGGACATCACCGGCTCGGGCTTCCGCGTCGTACTCGACGCCAGTGTCTCTGACGTCGTACGCAAGAACCTCGCAGCGGAGGTCGACGATTTCCTGATCGATCATGGTCTTCGCCGGGAGGACATCACCGCCTGGGTGTGTCATCCCGGCGGGCCGAAGGTGCTCGAAGCGGTCGAGGACGCGCTCGAACTGCCCCCCGGCGCACTGGACGTCACCTGGAGGTCCCTGGCGGCCGTGGGCAACCTCTCGTCGGCCTCGGTGCTCCACGTCCTGCGCGACACCCTCGCGGAGCGCCGCCCGCCCGCGGGCACCGCCGGACTGCTGCTCGCCATGGGGCCGGGATTCTGCTCCGAACTCGTCCTGCTCCGCTGGTAGTCGGGAGGGAGAGGAATTCATGCTCTGGTACGCCTTGCTGGTCCTGGCGGTCGGTGTGGAACGCGTCGCCGAACTCGTCGTGGCCCGCCGCAACGGACGGTGGAGCCTGGCCCGCGGCGCCGTCGAGGCCGGGCAGCGGCACTATCCGGTGATGGTCGTCCTGCACACCGGGCTGCTGGTCGGCTGCGTGACGGAAGTCCGGTGGGCGGGGCGGCCGTTCGAGCCGGTGCTGGGCTGGTCCATGGTCGCTGTCGTGGTCGCCGCGCAGGCACTGCGCTGGTGGTGCGTCCGCACGCTGGGGCCGCGGTGGAACACCCGGGTACTGGTCGTGCCGGGCCTGCCCCTGGTGGCGGGCGGACCGTACCGGTGGCTGAGTCACCCCAACTACGTCGCGGTGGTCGCCGAAGGGCTGGCCCTGCCCCTGGTGCACGGCGCCTGGCTGACCGCCCTGCTCTTCACCACCCTCAACGCGGCGCTACTCACCGTCCGCATCCGCTGCGAGAACGAGGCGCTCGGACTCGCTCCGGGGCGCACGGCCGGCAGCGGCGCGGGGGCGGGACTGTGATCGACCTGCTGGTGGCGGGCGGCGGGCCGGCCGGGCTGGCCACCGCCATCCACGCGGCGTCGGCCGGTATGGAGGCCGTGGTGATCGAACCGCGCGGCACGCCGGTGGACAAGGCGTGTGGTGAGGGGATCATGCCCGGTGGCGTGCGGGCCCTGGAGGGGCTGGGCGTACGGGTCGGCGGTCACGCATTGCGCGGTATCCGCTACGTCGACGGGCTGCACCGGGCGCAGGCACTCTTCAGCGACGGCTCGGGCCTCGGTGTACGGCGTACGGAGCTGCACGCGGCGCTGGCCCGGCGGGCCGCCGAAGTCGGCGTCGTCGTCCTCAGCGGCCGAGTCGGTGAGGTGCGGCAGAGCGCGGACGCGGTGAGCGCCGGGGGGCTGCGAGCGCGCTGGCTGGCGGCCGCGGACGGCCTGCACTCGCCGCTGCGCCGCTCGCTCGGCCTGGATCTGCCCAGCCGCCGGCCTCGGCGGTTCGGGCTGCGGCAGCATTTCCGGGTCAGTCCGTGGACGGACTTCGTCGAGGTGCACTGGTCCGTCTTCGGCGAGGCGTACGTGACACCGGTCGGCGACGGCCTGGTCGGCGTCGCCGTGCTGAGTACGGCGAGGTGCGGCTTCGGCGCGCACCTGGCCCACTTCCCGCGGCTGTGCCGGCTCCTGGACGGGCCCGCCGCCGGCCCGGTGCGGGGCGCGGGCCCGTTGCGCCAGCGGGCTCGCCGTCGTACCGCCGGCCGGGTGGTGCTCGTGGGCGACGCGGCGGGCTACACCGACGCGCTCACCGGTGAGGGCGTCGCGCTCGCGCTGGCATCGGCCGAAGCGGCTGTGCGGTGCCTGAGGGCCGGACGGCCGCAGGCGTACGAGCGGTATTGGCGGCGGCTGTCCCTGCGGCACCGCCTGCTGACCGAAGGTCTCGTACGGCTGAGCGGTCACGCGGCCGTCGCCCGCCTGGTCGTGCCGGCGGCGGCCAGGATGCCTTCGGTCTTCTCAGCGGCCGTCCGCGCGCTCCAGTGACGCCGGTGGCGGACGCGCCGTAAAGCAGCCGGCTGACCGCGCTGGGCGGGCCGTTCATCCCAGGGTCAGCAGGATGACGGCGGCAGCCGCGCTCACCAGGCCCGCCACCTGTGCACGGGTGACCTTCTCGCGCAGAACCGCGAGTCCGAGCGAGAGCCGCCCCTGCCCCCACCAGGCCAGCCTGGGCCGCCGGCTTCGGGGACTGCCGGAACTCGGATGCGTGCCGCCGGGCACTCGGCAGCAGGAGCACCACCGCGGCGAGGCGGCCGGCGGCCACCGGCCACAGCCCGCTCACCGGGTCCGCCTGGGCGAGCCCGATGTACTGCACGGCCACCCCCAAGCTGGCGATCAGGCCGTCCAGCGACGCCTGCCCGGCCTGTGTCCGGCCGCCTTCGTCGCGGCGAGTGCCGATCCCGCCGCCGGAGACGAGCCACAGGGCCGGCACGGTGACGCAGACACTCCGGTGACCGCGCTCACCGGGATCACGATGCTCATGGCGCCGCGGCTCAGACCGCGGTTGAGGAACTGCATGGCCAGGCCGCTTCCGGCGCCGGACAGCGCGCCCCACATCACATCCGTGGACCGGACCGCTTCCGCAAGAGCGGCCGCGAGCGCGAGGAGAGCACCCATCCGGTCAAGGTGCCCCGGTGCGGGTGGACCGATGCCATTGGCCCGGGATGCGGATCGGGGCGGGCGGGGGTGCCATGGATGCAGAAGGAGGTGGCGGCTGCCATGGCGCGTCCGGTGTGGAGTGGTGCTCTGACGTTCGGTTTGGTGTCCCTGCCCGTACAGATGTTCACCGCGACGGACAGCCACACTGTCCACTTCCATCAGCTGCAGCGCGGAACGTCGGACCGCGTCCGCAACAAGCGGGTCAACGAACGCACGGGCGACGAGGTCCCGCTGGACGAGATCGTCAAGGGCTACGACGCGGGGGACGAGTACGTACTCATCGAGCCGGGCGAGCTGGAGGACATCGCTCCGGGCCGCTCCCAGGCGGTGGAGATCAGCGGGTTCGTGGACCTCGAGCAGGTCAAGCCGATCTTCTTCGACAAGACGTACTACCTGGCTCCGAAGGGCAAGGAGTACGCCAAGATCTACGCCCTGCTGGAGAGGGCTCTGGCCCAGGCGGACAAGGCCGGGATCGCCACGTTCGTCATGCGAAATCGTCAGTACCTGGTCGCCGTGAAGGCCGAGGGCGGCCTGTTGACGCTGCACACCCTGCACTGGGCCGATGAGATCCGCAATCCGCGCGAGGAGATCGGCAGCCTGCCCGAGAACGCCGACGTCACGAGCCGCGAGCTGAAGATGGCCGAGCAGCTCATCGAGACGCTCAGCATGGAGTGGAAGCCCGAGGAGTTCCACGACACCTTCCAGGAGCAGGTGACGAAGCTGATCGAGGCCAAGCGCACCGGCGAGTCGGTCGAGAAGGCGGAGCCCCCGGCGCAGGCCACGAACGTGGTTGACCTCATGGAGGCGCTGCGGGCCAGCGTCGACCAGGCCAGGGGCCCCGAGGACCGGGGCAAGGGCAAGGGCAAGTCGGCCGCCGGCGACGCTGCCGTCGCCCAGATCAAGGACGCCGCCGACAAACGCCGGGCCGACGGTGCGGCGAAGCCCAAGCCCAAGCCCAAGGCCGAGAAGAAGGCCTCGTCGCTCGATTCTCTGACCAAGGCGGAGCTCTACCAGCGCGCCACGGATGCCGATGTGCCCGGCCGTTCCTCCATGACGCGCGAAGAGCTCATCAAGGCCCTCAGCGGCAAACGAGGGCGGCGCAAGGCCCAGGCCTCCTAGTCAGCGGCATCCGTCGGGCGGTACCTCTCGCGGGCCTCTGCGTTCGCGGCATTAAGACCCTGGCGCGGGGCAGAGGGTAAGAAACCGCAACGCGGAGAGGCAGTCGTCGTGCGTAGTGTCGGAGTGGAGGAGGAGCTCCTCCTGGTGGATGCGCGGACCGGCGAGCCGCGGGCGCTGTCGACAGCGGTACTGGCAGCCGTGTCCCGGGAGGGCGGCGGTGAGCCCCCGGTCTTCGAGGCGGAGCTGCAACGGCAGATGCTGGAGCTCGCCACCCGGCCGAAAACCGCGATGGGAGATCTCGCGGAGGAGATCGTCCGCTGGCGGGCCGAGGCCGCGCGCCACGCGCACGACCTGGGCGCGGCCGTTGCCGCGCTGGCGACGTCTCCGCTGCCGGTCAGTCCGGCCGTCGGAAACGGCGAGCGCTACCGGTGGCTGGAGGAGCAGTTCGGACTGACCACCCAGGAGCAGCTGACGTGCGGGTGCCATGTCCATGTGTCGGTGGACTCCGACGACGAGGGTGTCGCCGTCCTGGACCGGATCCGGCCGTGGCTGTCCGTGCTGCTCGCGATGAGCGCGAACTCCCCCTTCTGGCAGGGCAAGGACACCGGGTACAGCAGTTATCGCAGCCGGGTCTGGGGCCGGTGGCCGTCGTCAGGCCCGGTGGAGATCTTCGGCAGCGCCGACCGGTACCACGAGCAGGTCAGTGCCATGCTGGCCACGGGGGCGCTGCGGGACGAGGGAATGGTGTACTTCGACGCCCGGCTCTCGCGCCACTACCCCACCGTCGAGGTACGGGTCGCCGACGTCTGTCTGGATCCCTCCACGACCGTGCTCCTGGCCACGCTGGTCCGCGGCCTGGTCGAGACGGCGGCCCGCCAATGGCGGGCCGGCGAGCCGCCCGCACGGCATGCCCTGGTGCTGCTGCGGCTGGCCGCGTGGCGAGCCGGGCGGTCGGGACTGGAGGCGGAGCTGATCCATCCGGTCACGATGCGTCCCGCACCGGCCGAAGCGGTGGTGCGGGCGCTGTTCGGTCATGTCCGGGACGCGCTGGAGGACAGCGGTGACGTCGGTCCCGCTCAGGAACGTCTCGCGGCGCTTCTGAAAGGCGGGAACGGCGCGCTGGTCCAGCGCGATCTGCTGCACCGCAACGGTGGCCTGCGGGATGTGGTCACCGAGTGCGTACGCAGGACCCAGGGCTAGCCCCGGGCACGGAGCGGATGGTCAGCCCGGTCACGGGTGGTCGGCGCGCTGGTCCGGCGGCGTCCCGCCGCCCTCTCCGCCACCCTTGTTTCCCTTGTCGGTCCCGTGGGCCTGCTTGCTGCCGCGCTTCCCCGCCTGGTCGGCCTGCGACGCCTTGAGTTCGGCGCTGTCCTGCGAGGTGGCGCCGCCCTTGTCGCTGCGCCGCTGTTCAGGCTGCTGCGGATTCGACATTCCGATCCCTGCTCTCTGATCGAGGCGTACCTTCCCACTGCGCGTTCCCACGCAAAACGGAGGCAATGCATCCGAACGGGGCCGAATGTGAGAGCGCCGGCCGACGAGTGGCGTCGGCCGGCGCGCTCAGGGTCACAGGCTCAGGGAGCAGGAGGCGATCAGAGGACGCCGGACTCGGAGATGGTGACCTTGGCCTTCGGCGTGCCGCTGGACGTGCCGAAGCTCTCGATCTTCTTGACGAGGTCCATGCTGGCCTGGTCGGCCACCTCGCCGAACACGACGTGCTTGCCGTCCAGCCACGGCGTCACCACGGTGGTGACGAAGAACTGGGAGCCGTTGGTGTTCTTGCCGGCGTTGGCCATCGACAGCAGGCCCGGCTTGTTGTGCGTGAGCTTGAAGTTCTCGTCCGCGAACTTCTCGCCGTAGATGCTCTTGCCGCCCGTGCCGTCGCCCCTGGTGAAGTCGCCGCCCTGGAGCATGAAGGCCGGAATGATGCGGTGGAAGGAGGAGCCGGCGTAGCCGAAGCCCTTCTCGCCCGTGGCCAGCGCGCGGAAGTTCTCCACCGTCTTGGGAACCACGTCGTCGTACAGGTTGAAGGTGATGCGCCCCTCGGGCTTGTCGTTGATGGTGATGTCGAAGTAAGCCTTGATCGTCATGGTTCTATCCTGACATCCCGGACGACATCTCGTGCATCCGGCATCCCGTGGAGCGTTTCCGGCCACCCCAGCGAGGCTTCTGACATATGCCAGAAGCACCACCGTATCGAGTGTTGCCAAATCCCTTACGGGCCTTTCCCGGCTGTGCCACAGTCGTATCTGGTCCATCCATCAGACCTGGCCTGGCCGCGCCTGTATCGGAGTACGACATGCCGTCCCATCTGTTCGCGGACCGTCCTGCGCCACAGCCTCCCGAGCGGGGCTCCGGCGGCGAGGTCGTCGACGCACTGATTTCGCAGACCCGTCGGCTGCGTGTCGATGTGGCCGCGGTGCGCCGGGACGCGGTCGCGGTGGACGACGAGGACCCGCACGGGCGCTGGCAGCGAGCTCTCTGCGACCTGGCGGTCCATCAACTCGACGATCTGGGCGCCCACTTGGGGCAGCTCAAGGCCGGGTTGCCCGCCGAACCCGAGCAGGCCCCCGCCGGCCCGCCCCCGGCCCCCGCGAGCGGCACGTCGTTACTCAGCCGGGTCGGCAGCGCCGAGTGGAACCTGCTGACCGACGAGGCGAACTGGTCCGACGAGCTGTACGAGATCTTCGGCCGTCCGCCCGAGAGCGGGCCGCTGACCCTGGACGAGCTGCCGTCCATGCTGTTCGCCGAGGACCAGGGCTTCCTTGCCTCGATGGTCACGGACTGCCTGGTCGACGGGAAGCCGATCGACGGCGAGTTCCGCATCGTGCGCACCGACGGCGTCGTACGGACCCTTCACATGATGGGCGAGCCGGTGCTCGACTCCGACGGCTGCACCGCCTCGATGTGGGCGGTACTGCGCGACGTCAGCGAGCTGCGCCGCAGCCAGCGTGTCGTACGCGAGACCCGTGACTCGCTCCAGCAGCAACAGCACATCGCGCGGACCGAGCACCGGATCGCCGTCGAACTGCAGGAATCCGTGCTGCCGCCGCGGCGCGGTGCCCTGCGGCTCCCGCACGGCGGGCCCGCCGCGCTCGATCTCGCCGCCCACTACCTGCCGTCCGCGTCGAGCGCGATGATCGGCGGGGACTGGTACGACGCCCTGGAACTGCCGGACGGCCAGACGCTGCTGACCGTCGGCGACCTGACCGGCCACGGGGTCGCCGCCACCTCCGGCATGGCCATGCTGGTCGGCGCGCTGCGCGGGATGGCCGTGGCCGGCATCGCACCCGGAGCGCTCATGGGGCATCTCAACCAGCTGCTGGAAGCCTCGACCCAGCCCGCGCTCGGCAGCGCGATGTGCTGCCGTTACGACCCGGTCGGCCGGCTTCTCACCTGGGCGCAGGCGGGTCACCCCGCCCCGCTGCTGTTCCGCGACGGGACGGGGCGCTCGCTGACGCCGCCCCAGGGCGTGCTGCTCGGGGCGACGTCCGGTGCCGTGTACGAGCAGGCCGAAGTGCAGCTTCGCCCCGGCGACCTGCTGGTCCTGCACACCGACGGGATCTCGCGCCGCAGCGCCACCGACGATGCGGGCCCCTCCAGGCTGCTGGACCTCGCGCCGCGCTTCGCCGAGGCCCGCAGCGCGCAGGAGTGCGTGCGGCTGACCGTGGAGGAGTTCGGCGAGGCGGAGCGTCGACACGACGCGTGCCTGCTGATCGCCCGGATCGCCGCATAGGCGTGGTGGTAGTAGTTGGGCGTAGTTGGCGGTGTTGGCCGTAGTTGTCGTACGGGGCTGCCGGTCTAGATGCTGGTGCTCCTGTTCGTCTTCTTCACCGGCAGTGCCAGCTGGATCTCCTCGCGGAGGTCCTCGATCTTCGGGTAGCCCGCGTACTCACCGGTGAGCCGGTACATCTGGCGCAGCCGGTCCCACGTGCGGTGCGAGGAGGTCTCCCCCATCGACACCAGCGCGAGGCGTGCGTACCGGTCGGCCTGTTCCGGGTCGTCCGCGATGAAGCACGCGGAGGCCAGCGAGAGGTAGTCGAAGATCTTCGACCGCTGCCTGCCGCCCGCCCGCAGATCGAGCGCCTGCTTGGCGTGCCGCTGTGCCGTGATCGCCGCCGAGGGATCGTGCTCGGCGAGCGTACGGAAGGCGAGGGCCTGCATCCCGTGCATGTCCGCCTCGTCGAACATCTGCATCCAGCTCGGCGGCGGGACATCGCCCTTGTCCGATACGAACAGTTCCTCCGCCTCCCCCAGCGTGCGCCGCATGGCCTGGCCGCGGCCCAGGGCTGCCTGAGCCCAGGCTTCGATGGTGTGCAGCATGGCGCGGGTGCGCGGCAGCATCTGGTCGCCGGATCCGGACTTGGCGAGCTTCATCAGGTCGAGGGCGTCGTCGGGCTTTCCGAGGTGCACCATCTGGCGGGCCGCCCGGGAGAGGGCCTCGCCCGCGCGGGGGCGGTCGCCGCCCTCACGGGCCGCGTGGGCGGCGATGACGAAGTACTTCTGGGCGGTGGGTTCGAGGCCGACGTCGTGCGACATCCAGCCGGCGAGAACCGCCAGGTTGGCGGCGACTCCCCACAGCCGCCGCTGGAGGTGGTCGGGGTGATGGTAGGCGAGCATGCCGCCCACTTCGTTGAGCTGGCCCACTACCGCCTTGCGCTGGAGCCCGCCGCCACGGGCGGCGTCCCAGGCGCGGAACACTTCGACGGAACGCTCGAGCTCTTCGATCTCCTGCGACCCGATGGGGGCGGCCTCATAGCGGTCGTACCCAGCGGGGTCGGCGTGCAGGGGATCGTCGAGGCGTGGAGCGTCGGCCGTCAGAGCGGGGTCGGTGTGCATCCAGTCGTGCATGGCGCTGCTGAGTACGGAGCCTGTGGCGAGCGCGGCGCCCGCGCCCACCAAGCCGCGTCGGTTGAGCATGAGGTCCATTCCCGTGAATTCGGTGAGGACCGCTGCCGTCCGTTCGGGCGCCCACGGAAGACCGTCGGGATTCTCTGCGTTCCTGACGTCTCGCCGTTTTCCCGTGCGCCCGTGCCGGTCGAACCCGAGGTCCTCGATGGTCACGACACGGCCGAGTCGCTCGGTGAACAGAGCTGCCAGCACTTTGGGCACGGGATCGCGTGGGGCTTCCCCCATGTCGATCCAGCGTCGTACGCGCGAGGTGTCGGTCGCCAGCTGCGGATGGCCCATGGCCGCCGCCTGCCGGTTCACCAGTCTCGCGAGTTCGCCCTTGGACCAGCCGGCGAGGCCGAACAGGTCTGCCAGGCGGGTGTTGGGTTCTCCGGTCACGTCAAGCCCCCAGGTTCTCGGCTGATTTCGACAGTAGCCCCGTGTCAGATGCGTCGGGGATATTCGCCAGGCTTCGCCAGGGTCCGCCACATGGTGTGCCACCCGCAGGCGGGTGTCAGGTAAGAAAGCGCCACCCCGTTCCGGCGACCGGCCGGTACTCCCCAGGGTGTTGCCCGGTTGCCGGGGCGGGTGGCGCACGTAACTCGTCGGCGCGCGAAGGGATCTGTCCCATGTACACAGCATCGTCCTCCGTGTCCGCCCCGCCTCGGCCGTACCGTCCAGTGGCGACGGGCAGCGGACCGTATCTCGACCCCAACCACGCCGGCGGAGCGTCACTCGGCGCGGGCCGGGCCCGGCGCGCGGCGGCGGGGCTGGGCACTCAACCGCTCAGCGGGAGACTCGACTTGTCCGGCCCTCAGGGCGCGCAGCTGAGGATGGCGATCGCCTCGGTGCACCGGATCTGCCCGGAGTTCAATCCGGTTCAGGTACTGCGCCGCAGCGGACGATCCGTACTGCTCGTCGGCACCACAGGCCGCACGACCGCGGTCGCGAAGTGCTTACTGGACCACTCCCCCGCGTGGGCGGAGCGGTTCCGGCACGAAATAGCTGCCTACCGCGCGTTCGTCCGGCACCGTCCACCGGTGCGCGCGCCACGGCTGATCGCCGCGGATCCGGACAACTGCACTCTGGTGATCGAGCGGATGCCGGGCCGGGTCGCGGCTCTCACGCGGCATCCGGCCGAGGCTCCGCCGCGTGCCGATCTGCGAGCGGTCCTCGGTGCGATCACGCGGGTCAACTCGTGGCGGCCGCCACCCGGAACGTTCGACGCGCCGCTCGACTACGCGTCGCGGATCTCCCGGTACCACGCACTGGGTCTGCTCACGGACCGGGATCTGGGTGATCTGCAGAAGCTGCTGCACGGGGTCGCGCACGCGGCCGGCGGGCGGCAGAGCATGGGGCAGTTCTGTCACGGTGACGCGCTGCTCTCCAACATCCTGCTGTCGCCGGCCGGGCCCGTCCTGGTCGACTGGGAGCACGCGGGCTGGTACCTGCCGGGGTACGACCTGGCGACGCTGTGGGCGGTGCTGGGCGATGCTCCCGTGGCGCGGCGGCAGATCAGCCAGCTGGCGCAAGCGCCGGGCACCGCGGCGCGGGACGCGTTCCTGGTGAATCTGATGCTCGTACTGACGCGGGAGATCCGTACGTACGAGACCGCTGTCCAGCGCACCATGCGCGAGGCCGCTCCGGTGAGCGGAGCGGCGGGGCAGGCGCCGGCGGGTGCGATTCCGACCGGCGAGGAGCAGCGGTTGTTGCTGCGGCGGCTGCACGACGACTGTGCGATGGCCCGGCGGGCCGTGCGCGCGGCGGTCGGCACTCGCTGAACGCAGAGGGGGACCGTACTGGCCCACCCGGTGATCTCAGCCGGGTGGGCCAGTGGATTTGTGTGTGCGGCGCTTCACCAGAGGCTCAGGGGCTCTGGAATTCGACAGCGTCCCGGCCGAGGTGGACCGGGCGCCGGCACGGGCGGCGTCCTGAGCGCGGGGGCGGCGTGACGCGGTGGTGGGGCGGCCGGCGGCACAATGGCGGCGTGTCACCCGTCTGCGGTGCCGGAGCGCGGGTATCGGGCCTGAGGGGGGAAGGCTCGCACTGCCCGACCGGGAAGGAAAGTCACGATGAGCACGGACGGCAACGCCGCGTACGGGAAGAGGACCTTCACGCGGTCGAAGAGCCACTTCGCGGACCGCGTCACCGCCGACGGCAGGGACGGCTGGCCCGTCGAGGCCGGCCGCTACCGGCTCGTGGTGAGCCGCGCCTGTCCCTGGGCGAGCCGCGCGGTGATCTCACGGCGGCTGCTGGGCCTGGAGGACGCCATCTCGATGGCCGTCGCCGATCCGATCCAGGACGACCGCAGCTGGCGGTTCACTCTCGACCCCGGGGACCGCGACCCCGTACTCGGCATCCGGTACCTGAGTGAGGCCTACGACGCCCGGGAGACGGACTATCCGGGTGGGGTCAGCGTGCCGGCGATCGTGGACGTACCCAGCGGGAAGCTGGTCACCAACGACTACCAGCGGATCACTCTTGATTTCGCGACCGAGTGGAAGGCGCTGCACCGGCCCGATGCGCCCGATCTCTATCCGGAGCCGCTGCGCGGGGAGATCGACGAGGTCATGGAAGGCGTCTACCGGGACGTCAACAACGGGGTGTACCGGGCGGGCTTCGCGACGAAGCAGGAGGAGTACGAGCATGCCTGCCGGGACGTGTTCCGGCGGCTCGAACTGGTGTCGCGGCGGCTCGCGGACCGCCGGTATCTCGTCGGGGACAGCATCACGGAGGCGGACATCCGGCTCTTCACGACGCTGGTGCGCTTCGACGCGGTCTACCACGGCCACTTCAAGTGCAATCAGTGGAAGCTGGCCGAGGAGCCTGTGCTGTGGGCGTACGCGCGGGATCTTTTCCAGACGCCCGGGTTCGGGGACACGGTCGACTTCGACCACATCAAGCAGCACTACTACCGGGTGCACACGGGCATCAATCCGACCGGGATCGTGCCGCTGGGGCCGAAGCTCCCGGGATGGCTGAGCCCGCACCACCGGGAGGCGCTGGGCGGTCGGCCGTTCGGGGACGGTACGCCGCCGGGGCCGGTGCGGGTGGCCGAGCGGGTGCCGGGGGTGGGGCGGCCGTAGCCGCACTGGGACTCCGCTCCTCAAACGCCGCTCCTCAAACGCCGGAGGGGCTGGACAGTGCGGCCGAATCCAGCCCGTCCGCCGTACCCGGACGTGCGCGCCGGTGAGCGCCGGGTGAAGCTGGACACCCCTGCTGCCCGGGTATGTACGAGAGGTGCCGATGGATCCCGTCGAGGCTCTGGAACGGATAGCGTTCCTGCTGGAACGGTCCCAGGCACCCACCTACCGCGTACGCGCGTTCCGCACCGCCGCCGCCACCGTCGCCGCCCTCCCCGAGGGGGAGGCGGAAAGCCGAGCGGCCGCGGGATCGCTCGAAACCCTCAAAGGCCTCGGGCCCAAGACCGGGCAGGTGGTGCGCGAGGCGCTGGCCGGCGGGATGCCCGCCTACCTGAAGCGGCTGGAGGAGGAGAGCGCGGGGCCGCGGACCGAGGGCGGCGAGCACCTGCGCGCGCTGCTGCGCGGCGACTGCCATCTGCACTCCGACTGGTCGGACGGCGGAAGCCCCATCGAGGAGATGGGACGTACCGCAGCGGCGCTGGGGCACGAGTGGGCGGTCCTCACCGACCACTCCCCCACCCTGACGGTCGCAAGCGGGCTGTCTCCCGCGCGGCTGCGCGAGCAGCTGGAAGTAGTGGCCGGGCTCAATGAGCGCTGGGCGCCGTTCCGGCTGCTCACCGGCATCGAGTGCGACATCCTCCTCGACGGCTCGCTCGACCAGGAACCGGAGCTGCTGGACCAGCTCGACATCGTGGTCGTGTCCGTGCACTCCAAACTGCGGATGGACGCCGCCGCCATGACCCGCCGTATGGTCGCCGCCGTCAGCAACCCGCACGCGGACATCCTCGGTCACTGCACCGGCCGGCTGCTCACCGGCCGCGGGCGGCCCGAGTCGCAGTTCGACGCGGACGAGGTCTTCGCCGCCTGCGCCGCGTCCGGGACGGCGGTGGAGATCAACAGCCGGCCCGAGCGGCTGGATCCGCCCCGGCGGCTGCTGCGCCAAGCGGTCGACGCGGGTGTGCTGTTCTCCGTCGACACCGACGCGCACGCGCCCGGACAGCTCGACTGGCAGATCTACGGGTGCGCCAGGGCCGAGGAGTGCGGGGTGCCTCCCGAGCGTGTGGTGAACACGTGGGCCATGGACGACCTGCTGACATGGGCCCGTACGCGCGACGTGCCGTCGTCCGGTGCCTGAACCGCCCCGCGCGCGGGCAGACGGTGAGCGTGCGAGAGAGTGTGCCCTACGCGAGCCGCCCGGAGGTCTGATGAGTACCGAAGCCTGGATCCTGCTCGCCGTCGCCGTGTTCCTGGTGGTGGCGACGCTCGCCGTGGCGGTATTCGTGCTCGTACGGCTGGTCCGGGCCCGCCGTGGTCTGCGAGCGGCGGGAGTTGTGGAAGATCGCCCCTGGGTCTTCTGGGCCGCTGTCGCCTACCTCGTCCTGCCGACGGATCTCCTGCCCGATCCGATGTACCTCGACGACATCGGCGTGCTGCTGCTCGCTCTGAAGTCGGTGCGCGCCGGCCGCGACGCGGGGGCCTGAACGCGGTTATTGGTTCACACCACTGACGCGCCGCAGGCCCGTACGCCGTCGCTGCGAAACTCCGCCGCACCAGGCTGACGTGCGAAATCGGCTGCTGCCCAGGCTCATTGACGGATCGTCCGGGACCCGATACCCCTGTAGTCGAGTCCCAGCCCGCAGGCCCTTCGCGTACCACTCGTCCCTGGAGGCCGCATTGCAAGGATCCGTCACGTCACGGTCCACGCGCGTCGCACGTAGACGTGCCTGGCGGGCGGGGGGCTTCGTGGCGTCCGCCGCGCTCGTTCTGCCGCTCCTGTCGGCCGGCCCTTCCGCCACCGCGGAGCAGCCCGCGTCCGGCGCGTTGCAGCGGGACTTCGCCGCTGCCGCCGCGCAGTACGGGGTGCCGCAGAGCGTGTTGCTCGGCGTGTCGTACTTACAGTCCCGCTGGGACGCGCACGCCGGCGCGCCGAGTGTGACCGGCGGCTACGGCCCGATGCACCTCACCGACGCCGGGGCCGCGCTCCGAGCCGCACGCGAAGAAGCGCCGCACCACACGGACTCCGGGGAGGACCCGCGCGGTGACGACGCGCGCGCGGTGCGCACGGGTGGTGAGGTCGAGCTGCCGGAGGCGTCCGAACTCCCCGCCCGGCTCAAGACCTTGGAGCGGGCCGCCGCCCTCACCGGGCTGCCGGACGCGGAGCTGCGGCAGAGCCCCGCCGCTAACATCCGGGGCGGGGCGGCGCTGCTGGCCGCCGCGCAGAAGCAGCTCGGGCAGCCGCTCAGCGCGGATCCGGCCGACTGGTACGGGGCGGTCGCCCGCTTCTCGGGGGCCGACGACACGGCGACCGCGACGACGTACGCCAATGATGTGTACGACGTGATCGGAGCGGGCGAGCGGCGTACGACCGACAGCGGTCAGCAGGTCGCGCTGGTCGGCGACCCGGGGCTCGTACCCGACCGTACACAGGTCGCGGTTCTTGGACTGCGGACCGCCGACACCGGGCTCAGCGAGTGTCCGAAGACGGTGGCGTGCGAGTGGATTCCCGCGCCGTACGAGGAGTTCGGGGACGGCGACTACGGCAACCACGACAAGAGCGACCGGCCCAGGAGCCAGGGCATCGACTACATCGTCGTCCACGACACCGAGGCCACCTGGGACACGACGCTGGGGCTGGTCCAGAACCCGCAGTACGTGTCCTGGCAGTACTCGCTGCGTTCGTCGGACGGGCACATCGCGCAGCACGTGCCGCTCAAGGACGTGGCCTGGCACGCGGGCAACTGGTACGTCAACGCCAAGTCCGTGGGCCTGGAGCACGAGGGTTTTCTGACCTCGCCGGACGCCTGGTACACCGAGGCGATGTACCGCACGTCGGCGCGGCTGGTGAAGTACCTGGCGAAGCGGTACGGCATCCCGCTCGACCGGCAGCACATCCTGGGCCACGACAACGTCCCGGGAACGACCACCGCGAACATCCGCGGGATGCACACCGACCCCGGTCCGTACTGGGACTGGGCGCACTACTTCAAGCTGCTCGGCCGGCCCTTCACACCGTCGGCGGGTCCGAACAGCGGTGTGGTGACCATCCGGCCTCAGTACGCCAGGCACCAGCCCCTCTACACCGGTTGTGTGAAGGCCGGCCAGCCGTGTGCCCCGCACGGCTCGGGCGCCGTCCGGCTGCACACCGCGCCCGCCGCCGACGCTCCGCTGGTGAAGGACATCGGCCTGCGGCCCGGCGGCCAGGACTCGACGACCGGCGTCAATGACACCGGCGCCCGCGCGTCGACCGGTCAGCAGTACGCCGTCGCCGAGCGCAGGGGTGACTGGACCGCGATCTGGTATCTGGGGCAGCGGGCGTGGTTCCACAATCCGGGCACGCAGCCGACCGCCGTGAATTCCCGCGGTCTGCTGCTGACGCCGAAGGACGGGGCCGCCGACGTGCCCGTGTACGGGCGGGCCTACCCGGAGGCGGCGGCGTACGCGGGGACGTCCGTACCGGTGCAGGCGGTGTCGCCACTGCCGTACAAGCTGCTCGCGGGCCAGCGCTATGTGGTGGGCGACCGCGCACCGGGCGAGTACTTCTTCGCTCCGACGTTCGAAACCGCGGGGCATCGGGTGATACGCGGCAGGGAGGCGTACTACGAGATCCAGTTCGGGCACCGGGTGGCCTATGTGAAGGCATCTGACGTGCGCGTACTCGCCTCGTAGCGGGTCGCGGAAGGAACAGGGGCGCCATCGGCCACGAGGGGCGGTGGCGCCCCTTTGTGTGACTAATTGGCGTGGCGAGTGGGGGACAGGGGCGATGGGTAGGGCTGGGCGGAATTGACCGGTCCGCGCCCACGGTGGGCTCGCGGACGTCCTGGAAAGGCCGGACGTACATGGCACAGCAGCCCTTCACCCTGCCGGACTTCTACGTTCCGTATCCGGCGCGGCTCAATCCCCATGTCGACGAGGCCCGTCGGCACACGAGGGAGTGGGCACGCCGGATGGAGATGCTGGAGGGCTCCGGCATCTGGGAGGAGCGCGACCTGGAAGCCCATGACTACGCGCTGCTCTGTGCGTACACCCATCCCGACTGCTCGTCCGAAGTGCTGGCGCTGGTCACCGACTGGTACGTGTGGGTCTTCTTCTTCGACGACCACTTCCTGGAGACCTTCAAGCGGACCCTGGACCGAGAGGGCGGGAAGCGCTACCTCGACCGGCTGCCGGCCTTCATGCCGATGGATCTGGCGGACGGTACGCCGGAGCCGGAGAATCCGGTCGAGGCGGGGCTCGCGGACCTGTGGGCGCGGACCGTGCCCAGCATGACGGGCGCGTGGCGGGAACGGTTCGCCGAGTCGACCAGGAATCTGCTCAACGAATCCCTGTGGGAACTCTCCAACATGGACGAGGGGCGGATCGCCAACCCCGTCGAGTACATCGAGATGCGCCGGAAGGTCGGCGGCGCTCCCTGGTCGGCGGGGATCGTCGAGTTCGCGTCAAACGCCGAGGTCCCCGCCCCGGTGGCCCACTCGCGGGCACTCGGCGTGCTGCGCGACGCCTTCTCGGACGCCGTACACCTGCGCAACGACCTCTTCTCGTACCAGCGCGAGGTCGAGGACGAGCGCGAGAACAGCAATGGTGTGCTGGTGCTTGAGCATTTTCTGGGCTGTACGACGCAGGAGGCGGCCGAGGCCGTCAACGATCTGCTGACGTCGCGGCTCCAGCAGTTCGAGAACACCGCGCTCACCGAAGTCGGGCCGCTCTGCGCCGAGAAGGGCCTGAGCCCCGCCGAGACCGCCGCCGTACTGGCGTACGCGAAGGGGCTGCAGGACTGGCAGTCGGGCGGGCATCCCCGAAGTATTCCAACTGCCTGTACTACGACGTGTCCTCAATTGACGAGGGCGAGCCGTGGAGCGGAGTGCACTGCAAGTTCG